>JBBRDU010000003.1:0-76899 GCA_038203615.1 Chthoniobacterales bacterium | reverse complement strand
CGCTGGAACAAAAACCAACGTGCCAACGGAAGAGGAAGCGCCTCCAGAAAACACCAACTCCCAAACCAACCAATCTTATGAACTAACAATCCACCTACACCCTCGTCCGCCACACTTGACATCTTACATAGGGGTTAGATGCTTGAGGAGGAAAGTATAAATCTGTCACGGCTTCAGGTCCAACACTGCTTTGCTAGTGTCCAGATCGACAGGTGCCGAGATGTGATCGTGCACGATGAGCCACTTGCCATTGATCTTGCGTAAGCCGCTGGTCGCACGAATCCACAAGTCGGATTTCTGTCCGTTCTTCAACGTCCCACTGATTCGTTCCAAGGTGTGGATGAAGGCTACGTCATCGCCCGCAACGATTCGGAGATCGCGATATTCTACGTCGATTGGCCCATCGTACTGGGCCAAGAATGTCTCGTAGTCTTTTCGATAGGCGGCGTTCCCGACGTATTGAAGCGGCGGCACGATGTCATAGGCGATAAGCGCATCTGCCGGAGCGTAGATCGACATAATGGCATCAACATCGTGGGCACGAAATGCTTTGGCCCAGCGGTCATACAACTGACGAATTTGGGTTTCGTTAGGATTTGTATCGGCTTTCGCTGGCGGACTGCTGCTCTGGCCCTGCGCACCCATCGTGAGTGCCACCAGCGAGATGGCAAATAAGGTTACGAATCGTCTACATTTCATGGCGTTGTCTTTCTATCATCTCAGGTTGTTGCTGTTTCGAAAAGGAGACCGCTGCATCTAACGAGAACAAGATCGGCCACCGCTGGCCCGGGCGCGCGTGGCTTGCAATGGACGCGTTTCCATAAAGTAGAGTGAGACAGTACGCGGGCCAGCGGTTGGCTGCATCGCATGGTTGGGTCTTCCAGTCACATTCTCGGACGCGGAATGCCTATCTAGTAGCAGTGACCTTCCGCGCCACGATGATCTTTCCATCCGGGAAGTGAATCAACTCGTGCGTCACTTTCCCGCCCACCCCGCGAACAAACACGGTCAGACCCGGATCACCCTCGACAAAGAAGGACTCGTCAGTGGCGGCTCGCAGCGGCGCTGCCGCCGAGTCGCCGGTGGCTTGCCCATACAACTGATCACCCTTGCGCGTAATCGTGTCGATGTATTCCGGCCACCACTCGTAGCGGCCCACGTAATCGTCCAGCAAGCGAGTGTCTGGTGTCATCACCTTAGGACTGTCGAGAGCGTGCGTTTCTGCATGCTCCTTAAAGAGCCAGTGATCCCCTTGCAGCACAAAGACATCCGTTTCATGGAGAGGCATGCGCAGCTGGCGGGGGCCGAAAGGAACAATCTCCGTCACCTCGCAATCGACGATGGCCATCGACTCGCTCAAAGGACGCGCATGTAATTTTTACTTCCCAGTGTGAGCGGTTAGCCACTACCAGCGTCTGCATCTCGTTCACCGTTCACCGCTTGCCCGTGTCGTCGATATGTACGAAGTCGGTGGCGAGGAGCTTTAGGTAGCCCGCTGCATCATTCTGACTATGCGCTTCCACGCGTTGCAAAATGAGCTTCCGAAACACGTCTTCAGGTGGCAGAGGATTTGCGCCGGAGCTTGCCAACGTTCCACCGCGGAGCGCCAGAGCGAGCAAGAGAATTCGAATGCCGATTGATCTGCCTTGGCTTAATTTAGTCATATCTTTGAATTGTTCGCTTGTGAATAAGCATCCGCCTGTAGTGACCTAACGAAACACAAGATCAGCGACCGCTGGCGAGGGCGCGTGTGGCTGCAAGTAAGAGGTGGTAGCTACCATAAGCTAGAAGGCGGAGCGGCCAACGGTTCGCCGCATCGCTTGGTTAGGCCTTTGCGCTGCCACCCCGCACCAATCGCATGCCACTGTGCCGCTCCGAGAAAGAGACAAACGACCTAAGAGTCGCCCTGGAAGTCTCCTATGCTTTTTCGGAAGGCGCCGACTCCGGCAGATCAGAATTATTGATATCCATAGTGCAATTCCAAATTCCGTTAGTCTTTTCCCAAACCTCAAGATACTTGCCGTGATCATGCACCGCTTCGGCGCCATCGTCCTTCGTGGTTACCTCATACGTTCCAGTGACAAAGCCCATATCGCCGGACTTGGCCACCCGGACCTGGTTCGTCTTCCAGCTGATAACAAGACCGGGGCTTTCGAGCATTTCTTTCCAGATTTTTCGAATTGCCTCCTTTGTAGTTGCGATCGGAGCGTTCGGAGGCAGCATCTTGGCGTTCTCAGCATAGAACGAAAGTGCCCTGTCGAGGTCTTTGGCTGCCGCAGCTTTGGACCAATTGGCGTCATTGTCTCGAAGCGCTTGTTCATCGCTCTTGGCTTCCCCTGCCGCCACGGAACCGGCCGTTGCGAAGGAAAGCAACGTGACACAACTGAACAGGACCCACCGTTTTGTTTTCATGGCATGATCGAGCCGGAAATTGAGGGTAGCGTCAACGTTTTTCCAACCTAGCAACCCCTAGCGTTTAGCTTCCTCCTCGTTCGAATTGAAATTGATGCGGAAAAACTGAAATGGGGAGGAGAGGAAGAATTTTTTCCACAGATTGCGCAGATTTTCGCAGATGTTTTTGGGAAGCTGAGAAGCGGAGAAGAATTGTTTACCACGGATTACACGGATGGCACGGATCGGGAGGAAATTAGGAATAACAGAATGCGGATTGCGGAATGGGAAGGGGGATCGGGCTGACGAACTGACACGCTGGAAAGGAAAGGAATGATTAATTCGGAAACCAGGAAGCCAGGAAAGGGAATGAAATTTTGGATTGGGAATGGGAGGGCTGAAAAACTGAAATGCTGAGATTCATTTGTCGGCTCGACGGAGTCTCGCCCCACCAATGGAACTCGCGTCCGGCTGCGTTTAGATTGCTGGCGGCCTTCTGATGGCCCACAATCGGGCACGCCATGCTTGCTTATTATCTGCACAACTTCGACCCATTCATTTTCCATCTCTCGGAAAATATTGGGCCGCGCTGGTATGGCATGGCGTACGTGATGGCCTTCGCCTTCAGTTATGCGCTCCTGCGCGTTCTGGCCAGGCACGGCTTGGCCGATCTTTCTCCCGACCAGGTCGGCGACTTTATCACGGGCTGCGCGCTGCTCGGCGTGATCGTGGGCGGACGGCTCGGTTACGTCTTTTTCTACAAGCCCGACATGTTGCGGGATCCGGTCTCCATTCTGCGCGTCTGGGAAGGGGGCATGTCGAGCCATGGCGGCATGCTCGGGATCCTGTTCTTTTCGTTTTATTACGCACGGCGCCATCACCTTTCCTGGACGAACCTGGGCGATAATCTTTGCGTGACCGCGCCGATCGGACTGTTCTTCGGGCGCTGCGCGAACTTCATCAATGGGGAACTCTACGGGCGAGCCGCGCAGGTCGCCTGGGCCGTCCAATTCCCCAAAGAATTGCTCGATAGTCCGGCGGAGACACAGCAGGCGATCGTGGCCTGCGCCAAAATTAATCCCTCTCTCCTTTCCGCTGAGAGCATCGTGGCGGCGGCCCATCAGCAACCTCCGGTGCGGGAAGCGCTGCGCGCGATTTTGTTACCGCGTCATCCCTCCCAACTTTATGAGGCATTTTTCGAGGGGATTGTTCTTTTCGCGATTCTCTGGGTCGTGCGCACGCGGATGCGGCAGCCTAACGGCGTTTTGACCGGGTTGTTCTTTGTTTGTTATGCCGCCTTCCGGATCGTGGTGGAAAATTTTCGGGAGCCGGATGCGGCGCTCATCGCCGGGTTCACGCGCGGTCAGTTCTTCTCCTTTTTTCTCATTGCCATCGGGGCGGCCTTTATCGTGGTGGCGAAAATGTATCCGAGTTATCCCAAGAAGATGGCCGCCTAGAGCGGTTGCAAAAGTCGATTTCGTACTGTGGCGGCGGTCTATGAGCGCCGTGCTTGCTTGGCAAGCATTCCCGATTCGGCGGTCATAGACCGCCGCTACAGACTTTTGCAACCAGTTCTAGTATGTCCTTGTTTGAACCAAAGACGCCCCGATCAGCCTTCGCAGAACGCTACGGCTCGGCAGGTAGAGCGGGGCGGCTACAGTTGCGTCGGAGTTTGTATCAAGTCTGCGCTCTGTCGCGGTGATCGAAAAATGCGTGGTCGTTCGTTGTGCCCTCTGTGGCCTTTGTGCGAGCGGTGCTTTTCCTAACTCGCCACTTTCGCTTTGGCCGGAATCCGTTATTACTTACCGAGGTGACGCGTAAATGCTCATTCCGACATTGATTGCGGCCGGCGGTCTGCTCTTCGCTTTCGAGCACGCCACCGTTGCCGGCAAGCTGGTCCTTCTCCTCCTCGCCATCGTCTCGATTTTCAGCTGGTCGATCATGATCACCAAGCTGCGGGTCATCCAATTTGCCCGAAAACAAAACGCGCGGTTCCTCGCCGCTTTTCGGCAGGATCGTCAGCCCCTTCGCTTGCTCGAGAAAAACGCGCGCTTTCCCGGGTCGCCCCTTTTTCATGTCTACCAGGCGGGCTGTCGCGAAATGACCTTCCACCTCCTCGGGTCATCCGAGATGGATGAAACATTTCGCGCCCGGCTCGAGATTGCGGAGAAAGTTTCGCCCGTGCAAATGGGAGCGGTCAGCGTGGCCATGGAACGCGCCGTGGGTGAGACCGCCCTCGGGCTTGAGTCGCAGATGATTCTGCTGGCCACGGCCGTGAGCGGTTCGCCTTTTCTCGGATTGCTCGGCACGGTTTGGGGGGTAATGGATGCGTTCACGGGCGTGGCCGAAGCCTCTTCCGCCAGCCTCGCCGCCATGGCACCCGGCGTCTCCGGCGCCCTCATCACCACCGTCACGGCGCTGTGTGTGGCCATCCCCGCCATGTTTGGTTACAATTTTCTGGTCACCAGCATCCGCGCCATGATCGTGGAGATGGATAATTTTGCGGCCGAGCTGGCTTCCGAGTTCGAGCACAAACTGGTCGATCACGGCCCGCGCGAGTCCGCCTACCGGCGCTGAAGCAGCCATGAGACGATATTCGCAACGCAATAATCTCTCGTCGCTCTCGGAAATTAATATCACGCCTTTGCTGGACCTCGCCTTCGTGCTTCTGATTATTTTCATGCTCACGACGCCACTGCTCGAGAACAGCACCAATCTGATTATCCCATCCAGCGGCGCGCCGGCCGCGCCGATCAAGACGTCGGAGGTGCAAACCATCTCGATCGATCGCACAGAGACGATCAAGCTGAACGACCAGGTGGTCGATGCCGCCGCGCTCACCGCTCAATTGATCGAGCTGAAGCACGCCCATCCCGATGTGGCCGTGGTCATTCGGCCCGATCGCGAGTTGCCCGTGCAGAAATTGGTCAACTTGATGGACGCTCTGCAGCGCGCCGAAATCACCAAGGTGGGCATCGCCACCAAGGCCGAATCGAAATAGACATGCCGAAAGACGTCCGCTTTTGGCGCAACCTCGCGTTGATCGGGATAGCTCACATCGCGCTCGTGGCCGGATTGATTCGCTGGAGTTACCAAACCAAACCGGCCGCATCCCAAAGCGTTGTCTGGATGAACGGCGGCGCAGGGGATAGTGGTGCGGGACCGGCCGAGACTCCGGCCGAGCGTCCGAAGCCCGCTCACATTTCCACGCCCTCTCCCGAGCCGGAGACAACCCCGACAGTCGAGCCGGAAGAAGATCGACCCGTCCTGACCTCCGCTCCGAGTGAGATCCAACTTCCCGCTCCGACGCCCAGCGCGACGGCCACCGCATCGCCTAAACCGACTTCCACGCGGGTGGTGAAAGCGACCCCGAAACCGACGCCCCGGCCCACTCCGAAACAGACCCCAAAGCCGACGCCAAAACCAAAGCCCAAACCGAAACCGACGCTTAAGAAGCTGGTCGTGGCAAAGGCTTCGCCCAAACCGACGGCCAAGATCAAACCAACCCCGGCGGAGACAGGCGAAGATCTCGCCTCGCCACGGCGAGTCCGTCCGATGGCGGACACAGCGAGTTCGTCCGAAGGCGAACAGGAGCGGCCGATGCTGACGGCGGAAAAGGCAACGCTGGCGAAGGCCGCGCTCGAAAAAGCGAAGGTGGCGGCCCAGGGCGGCGACGGCAAGGGGACGTCTCCGGGGGCGGGGGGCCGAGCCGGCGGCGCGGGAGGAGAATCACAGTTCGGGTGGTATGGAAGCATGCTGCACGACCGATTTTATAGTGAGTGGGTTCAGCCAAACACGAACCTCACCTCTGGAAGCAAGGCCTCCGCCCTGGTCAAAATCCGGATCGAAAAGGATGGACGCGTCTCGAGCTTTGAGATCATCAGGCCCTCCGGTAATGCCGTGGTCGATGAGTCGGTCACGGCCGTTGCGAAACGCGTGACCCAGGTTGATCCTCTGCCGGCCGGGCTCGGCAGCGGTGAACATTACGACGTCAAAATTAATTTCGAATTGAATTCGGAACAATGAGACGAAGCGGGAAAGGGTTTAGGGTTCAGATTTCAGGGTTCGGAAGCGGAGCAGTTTTTCTGCGCTGGCAGGGCAAGTGAAAGTGCAGAATCAGCTTCTCCCCCTGTAGCCACGGCGCTCTGTCGCCGTGATCGAGAGAAAGCGACGCGCCATCGCGGAAAGAGAGAGGCAAACGCTCAACTCCGAAAGCTTTCGCGAGCAGGCGTGCAACGCTCAACGCTCAAATATGAAAGGCGTGGCCGGCCGTTGTGACCTTGGTGAACGTTGTGCGAGGCGCCTGACCAATAGGCGCGCTTAGAATCCGGTGAGCCGCGCTTCCGCCAGGTCGAGGTCGCGCTGGATCCGACGGAGCGCTTCATCGTTAATCACCTGTTCGTTGCGCAATTCGATGATAACCCGGCGCTCGATCCGCAGCGCTTCCTGCTGCAACTGCTGGTATTGGGGCGTGGCAATTTCTCCGCTCGGGTTAACGCTGTTGCCACAACATTGCTCCAATTGTTGCACCCGGTCGTCGTACTCCACGCGCAAGCGCGCAATCAAATCGGACGCCACGCCGCCCCGCCCGGCCAGCTCGTCGATAAAGCTCAAGGCCGCGCTGTTCGCGGCGAGCCGGGCTGTGCGCTCCTCTTCATCAGTCGCGCCGTCGTCTTTGATGCCGAGTTTCCCAATCAAGGCGGGCAACGTGAGTCCTTGAAAAACCAGCGTGGTCAGAATGACGCAAAAGGTCAGAAGTAAAATGTAGTTCCGGGCCGGAAAAGCGCTGCCATTCGTGAGGGTAAAAGGCAAAGCGAAGGCCGCGGCCAGCGAAACCACTCCGCGCATGCCGGACCACGCGATCATGGCGACATGCTGCCATGGAGGCATGGGATCGATCTCGCGCCATCGCCTGATGAGCAGACGCGGCAGATACGTCGCGCAGACCACCCATGCGATCCGGACGAGCACGACCGTGAGGCTGACCAGGATCGCCTCCTCGATCAGCCGGGAAAGCGATTCGCCGTGCAGGTCCCGTAAAATGCCGGGGAGTTGCAGGCCGATCGTGATAAAAACAAATCCGTTGAGGAGGAAAACAAGCATCTGCCAAAAGACAAAGGCCTGCAGTCGGAAACGGGCCGTCATGATGAGCGGGGAATGCCAGCCGAGATAAATACCAGCGGTGACGACAGCGAGCACGCCGGAAACGTGCATGCGTTCGGCTGGCAGATAGGCGGCGAACGGAGTCAGCAAAGAAATCGTGATCTGGACGGGCGGATCGTCCAGGTGCCGTTGCACCCAGCGCGTGATGAATCCGATGACAAAACCGAAGGCCACGCCGCCGGCCGCCACCAGAACGAAACGGCTGGCCGCCGCGCCCAACGAGAAGTGGCCCGTCAGCAATGCCGCCACCGCGAACTGCAGCGCCACCAAAGCGGTCGCGTCGTTGACCAGACTTTCGCCTTCCAAAATTGTCTCGATGCGGTGCGGAACCGAAAGCCGGCGAATGATCGCGGTGGCCGCAATCGCATCCGGCGGTGAAACGATGGCGCCGAGGGCGAAGGCAGCCGCCCAGGGGAGGGCTGGAATCATGGCGTGCGCCACGGACGCAACGGTCACCATCGTGACCAGGACAAGGCCGATGGCGAGAAGGAGGATCGGTCGCAAATTGCGCCGAAAATCGCGCCAGGAGGTGAAGAGGGCGGCGGGATAAATGAGGGCCGGGAGGAAAAAATAGAAAACGACATCAGGGTTCAGCTGCACGGCGGGCAAGCGCGGGACGAAGCTCAAGGCCAGGCCGGCCAGGACCAGAACGACGGGGTAGGGGAGCCCCAGCTTTTGCGCAGCCACCACGAGGCCCGCGACGAGCGTGAGGAGGAGGACAATGATCTCGGCTTGATGCATGCGGGCGGCGTCCGGCGTGGTGAGAAAAAGTTTTTAGGCCCGGGACGCTGGGGCGTTCGATTTGGCGCGGGCCCGATTGGCCTGGAGTTCTGGCAAATGTTTCTCCGACCAGCGGCAGAGGCCCTGCAACGGCTCGATGAGAGTGCGGCCCAGTTTGGTCAGGGCGTATTCCACTTTCGGGGGCACCACCGGATGAACGGTCCGTTGCACGAGACCGTCGCGTTCCAGGCTGCGCAGGGTTTGGGTCAGCATTTTTTGCGAGATCCCACCGATCGCGCGCTGTAATTCGGCGTAGCGCCTGGTGCCGTGGGCCAGCACTTGGATGATCAGCGCTGTCCATTTGTCGGCGATGCGATCAAGGACGAGGCGCGACGGGCATTGGGCATCGAGGACGGAACCGCTGGAGACTGCTTTGGCCATCCTTCCTTTTTATCGCTCGAACCTTTCACGCGCAAGAAGAGAGTAACCATCCGTGGAAGGGGTATCTATCGGAAGGATCGTAGAACGAGGCGAACCGTCGCCATCGGATTTTGCGCCGCCGCCGACCCCGGGAGAGGCCGGTCAGGCTTGTCATCTCCAGCCCGATCCGTTATAGACCGGCGCGGGTTCGTTCTCAAAAAATGGGTCCGTTGCTCATGATCCCGGGAAACACAAACGTCACGGTGGCCAACCCTTCCGTTCGGTCGCTCGAGACGCCGGAGGCGGCACCGGGCACTTCGCCGATGGGCCCGGCCGGGCCGGATTTTTTTTGCGTGGGCGCGCAAAAAGGCGGGACAGGCTGGCTTTACGAACAGCTCCGCTCCCATCCGGATTTCTGGATGCCGCCCGTCAAAGAACTTCATTATTTCGATCGGCTCTGGCGTTCGCCCCGTCCACGGACCAGCTCGCGCTTTCTTTTCGCGGGCAAGACAGAAGACCGGGTGCGGGGAGCGCGCCAGAACGCGCGGGACCAACGCGACCAGTTGTTTCTCGATGAAATGGAGAAGCTTTTCGCCCGACCCGAGATCGACCTGGAAGATTACGCCCAGCTTTTCGCTTCCAAGGGATCGCTTCTTTCCGGCGATATCACGCCGGGTTATTCGGCTTTGCCGGATGAAATCATTGAACGAATCGCGCGGTTTTTCCCCGCGGTGAAGGTCCTGTTTCTGGCGCGTGATCCGGTGGAACGGGCCTGGTCGCAACTTTCCATGTGGGTTCGCCACGGCCGGATCCAGCGGTTTGATTCGGGCGATCTCGATCAGGTGACGCAAAATTTACTGCGCCCCGAGGTGCTGGTGCGTTCGCATCCGAGCAAGATCGTGGCGCGGTGGCGGCGCCATCTCCCCGAAGCGCTTTTCCGCGTTTACTTTTTCGACGATCTGAAGCACGCGCCCGGTCCGTTGCGGCAATCCATCATCCAGTTCCTGGGCGGTGATCCATTGAAAAAGAGTGGTCAGCTGGCGGCCGATCACAACAGCAAGGCGAAACAGGAAAGGCTCGAACTGACCGACAAGGTCCGCGCGCATCTCGCACGATTTTTCGAGCACGAGTTAAAGACGTGCGCAGATGAGCTCGGTGGTCCGGCCCGGGAGTGGCCGGCTCGTTACGGTTTTTGAGAGGATCGCTCTTCTCCCGGCGCCCTTTGGAAAACGCGAGAGCGCTTGCGTTCCCGCAGGCGCTAGCGCACGGTTCCCCTCCTTATTTCCCTGATCGCAGGAGAGTCACGTGAAAATTCTAGTCATTGGCAGCGGGGGGCGCGAACACGCCCTCGCCTGGAAACTGAAGCAATCGCCCCCGGTTGAGCGAGTCTTTTGCGCTCCCGGGAATGCCGGCACCGCTGAGCTGGGTGAAAACGTCGCAATCGGGGCGAGCGACCTGGCGACGCTGGCCCGTTTCGCCAAACAGAATGCGGTCGATCTGACGGTGGTAGGGCCGGACGAACCTCTCGCCCTGGGAGTGGTCGATCTTTTCATGGGGCAGGGTCTGCGCATCTTCGGCCCCGGCAAAACTGCGGCCAAGCTGGAGTCATCCAAAATTTTTGCGAAAGAGCTGATGCGCCGGAAGGGAATCCCGACGGCCGAAGCGCAAACCTTTACCGACTGCCACGAAGCGCTGGCCTACTGCGAAGAGCTTCGGTTTCCCATCGTGATCAAGGCGGACGGTCTGGCCCTGGGCAAGGGAGTCATCATTGCGCCCGATCAGGCAGCCGCTTCCTCCACCATTGACGCCATGATGACGCAACGCCGTTTCGGCGAGGCTGGCCGGCGCATCGTAATCGAAGAATTCTTGGGCGGGAAAGAATGTTCGTTGCACGCGCTGGTCGACGGCACGCGCTATTGCCTGCTGGCCACGGCCCGTGATCACAAGCGCGCCTTCGACGGAGACAAAGGTCCGAACACCGGCGGGATGGGCGCGTTCAGTCCGGCCAGCAATTGGAATAGCGATTTGCAGGCGCAACTCGGTCGCAAAATCATGGATCCGTTGCTCGAGGGGCTCCGCGAAGAGGGTATTACGTTTCGCGGACTGCTCTTTCCCGGTTTGATGATCGATGGGACGAGCGCGCGGGTGCTCGAGTTCAATTGCCGTTTCGGCGATCCGGAAACGCAGGTCATTTTGCCCCGCCTGAAATCCGATCTTCTGCCGCTGCTCGACGCCGCCATCGACGGGAAGCTCGACCATTGCGAGGTCGAATGGGATGAACGGCCCGCCGTGACGGTGGTTCTGGCCTCGGGTGGCTACCCCGATAAATACGAAGTCGGGAAGTGGATCTCGGGCCTGGACGAAGCTGCCCAGCTCGGCGATGTGCAAATTTTCCACGCTGGCACCCGTCGTGTGAATAACGAAGTGGTCACGGCAGGCGGCCGGGTTTTGTCGGTCACGGCGCTGGGTTCGTCCCTGGAAGCGGCCCGCACTCGCGCCTACGAAGCCGTCTCCCGGATCGATTTCGAAGGCTGCCATTATCGGCGCGATATTGCTCTGGGCGGGTAATTCTGGGTAGATAGGCGTAGTCGCTTATGTTTCGCTTGTTCTTGGCCACTTTGGCGCTTGGATCAATGGTGGCAGCCCCTGGGCTGGCGCAGTTGCCCGCTTCTTCCGCAACGCCCGCGGCCAAAGCTTCCGCGACGCCGTCCGGTTCGGCCACGCCTGGGCTGGCCCACAGTCCCTCCCCGGAACAACTGATCAACTCGCTCACTTCAGCCGATCTGCAGGCGGCTATCGGTTTGTTGAAAGCGAACTTCGCCAAGCCGGAGGTCATCAACGAGACAGACCTGAATCGCGCGACTCTGCAGGGCTTGATGGTGCGACTGGGTCACGGACTCATGGTATTGCCGGAGAAAGCGGAGGCCGCGCCCGCGCCCGTGGCGCTTTTTTACGGAGAGATTCTCGACAATCACATCGGCTATGTGCGGCCGGGGTCGCTGACCAGCGGCAATTTACAGACGATGGACAAGAAGCTGGTCGAATTCTCGAGCAAGAAAATCGACGGATTGATCATCGATCTGCGGGCCAGTTATGGGGACGATTTCGCGCTGGCGGCGGATTTCGCCAAGCGCTTTTGCGCCAAGGGCAAAACGCTGTTCACCCTTCGCAAAGCGGGCAAACCGGATCGCGCCTTTTCTTCCGATCGTGACCCGGTTTTCCAAGGGCTCATTTTTATCCTGGTAGATGGCGACACGGCGGGCGGAGCAGAAGCGCTGGCCAGCGCGGTGCGCGGGCTCAATAGGGCTCTGACCATCGGCCAGGCGACCGCGGGCAGCGCGGTGGAATATTCCAATCTTTCCCTGCCCAGCGGCAAGATTTTGCGCGTGGCGGTTTCGGAAGCGGCGGGATCGGACGGCCAGGCTCTCTATCCTCAGGGAGTGAAGCCCGATCTCCCGGTCGAGATGTTGATGGTGGAGAAGCGGCAGATCTTTCAAATGAGCGTGGACCGAGGCATGGGGCCTTTCGTTTACGAGACGGAACGTCCGCATTTTAACGAAGCAGCGCTCATGGCCGGAACCAACCCCGAGCTGGAATCGGCCGAGCAACGCCGCAGCCGCACCCTGGAACGCATGCCGCGTGACGCGGTCGTGCAGCGCGCTCTGGATTTAATCACGTCCCTGGAAGTTTATCAGAAACGTTGAACGTGACGCCGCTCGAAGAACGCATCGGCTACAAATTCCGGAATCCGCTGCTCCTGACGGAAGCGCTGACGCACCCGAGTGTGGGTCATGAGATCAAGCGGGATCATCTGGATAACCAGCGTCTCGAATTCCTGGGTGATGCGGTGCTTCAGCTCGTCATAACGGAACGTCTCTTCCGGCATTTTGATGAAGAGGCGGAGGGCCGGTTAACGAAACTGCGGTCGCGGCTGGTTTCGCGGGAAACCCTGCGCTCCTACGCCCTCGCCCTCGATCTCGGTCCCTATTTGACGATGGGCCGCGGCGAAGATACGAGCGGGGGACGTGAGCGTACTTCCACCCTGGGCGACGCCTTCGAAGCGCTGATCGGTGCCATTTATCTCGATAGCGGCCTGGAAGCAGCGCGGACGTTTATCCTGGAACAGGCGCGGGCGGACTTGGAGCAGATTGCGGAGGAACCGGTCGATATTAATCCCAAGGGCGAGCTGCAAGAATTGCTCCAAAGCATTTCGCTGCGCAGTCCGAGCTACGAGGTGATCTCCCAAACCGGGCCGGAGCACGAGAAGACGTTCGTGGTGGAGGCGAAATGGGAAGGGCTCGTCCTGGGGAAAGGAACTGGTCGAAACAAAAAGCAGGCGGAAACGGCCGCGGCCGAAGAGGCGTTGCAGTTGAAGCGGTGGGAAGCGAAGGCCTGATCTGGCCTGAAACTGTAGGGAACGCTGCCAGCGTCCCGTCCGGTAAGATTGGGAAGCTGACAGCTTCCCCTACAGGGGAGAGTGGTTCAGGGCTTGCACGGATCCCCACTCGAAATAATTCTGAATCGACGCGGTCACGAATTTCTTGGCCGCGGCGATGGCCTCTTCCAGGATCAGCCCGTGGGCCAGGCCCGCCGTGATCGCGGCAGAATAAGTGCAGCCCGTGCCGTGCGTGGCCACTCCGCGAACGAAAGGAGCGGTGAATTTTGTGATGCTCTGCCCCTGAAAAAGCAGATCGATGGCGTCGTTCCCGGAGAGGTGTCCGCCCTTGAGCAGAACCGATGTTCCATAGCGATCGGCCAGGGCCCGGCCGGCCTCCCGCATAGCCTGGTCATCGGCGACTGGGCGACCGAGTAATGCGCCGGCTTCGTCGAGATTGGGCGTGATCAAAGTGGCGCGGGGAAATAGCTCCGCCTCATACAGTGCGACGGCCTCGGGTTGCAAAAGCCGGTCGCCGCTGGTGGCAATCATGACCGGATCAACAATGAGCGGGATGCGATGTTTCTCCCGGCTGGCCAATGTCTGAACCACGGCGAAAATAATTTCCGCGGAATAGAGAAGCCCGGTTTTGATGGCGGCCACCGGGAAATGGTCCAGCACCACGGCGATTTGTTCGCGCACGATCTGCGCGCTGACCGGCTCGATTCGCCACACCTGGCCGGGCGTTTCCGCCACCACGCAGGTGACGGCGGTGAGACCGTAAACGGCGTGAGCCGAGAATGTCTTCAAGTCCGCTTGCAGGCCCGCGCCGGCGCTGCTGTCCGAACCGGCAATGGTCAACGCCACCGGCGGCGTGGCTGGGCGGCTCATGGCTGCGACGAGCAGGCCTCGCCGTTACCGGCGCGCTCTAGGCGCCGTCGCTTCCGATGGCCTCGACCGGGCAGCCTTCCATCGCTTCTTTGCAAAGACCTTCTTCCTCCGGTGTCTCGGCCTGCTTATAGACGAAGGAGTGGCCTCCGTCGTCGTTCCGCTTGAAATTGGCCGGGGCCGTTTCGCGGCACAGATCGCAATCGATGCACTGGTCATCGACATAGAACTTTCCCTCTACATTTTCCGCGTATTTGTTTGCAGCGTCTGCCATAAATTTGCCGTTTGGTGAGTTGGAATGTTAGAAAGAAAGCGCTCCGGCGCAACGGAATTCGCGCATCCGCGCAGTCTCTCGCAACCAGCTGGCGCCGCAAAGCCGATCAATCTGTGAACCGGACTGAAAAATGAAGAAAGATACCGCCATCACGCTCCGGGCTTTTTTAATCGAGCTCGTCGTCTATGGCATGTTGGTGGTGGCTTATTTCTTTTTCGTCCTCCACTTCCTGGGGGCATGGCTGCACGGCCTGGAGACGGCGCACCGTTCCTCTTACGCCGGCCTCACCATTCTTCTCATTATTGGACAGGCCGTCGTGCTCGAGGGCGTGACCACCTTTCTGTTGCGTCTCATTGGAG
Organism: Chthoniobacterales bacterium; assembly: GCA_038203615.1. Classification (GTDB taxonomy): domain Bacteria; phylum Verrucomicrobiota; class Verrucomicrobiia; order Chthoniobacterales; family UBA10450; genus JBBRDU01. The sequence goes on along the minus strand of JBBRDU010000003.1, from coordinate 62,309 downwards.
GCCGATCGGAGTAGCTCGATGTATTTCCCTATTTCCGATGCACACATCCATCCGGCCTATCTGGTCAGCGTCGGCTTTCTCATCGGAGTGCTGGGAGGTTTCTTCGGAGTCGGTGGCAGTTTTATCGCCGGCCCCGCTTTGCGCGCGGTGGGATTGCCCTGGAACTTCGCCGTCGGGACCGACCTTGCTCATATCGTCGGCAAATCGGTCGTGGCCGCGAAGAGGCATCGCGCCCTCGGCAATGTCGATTTCCGCCTCGGATTTATTATGGCTGGCGGCACCATTGTCGGCGCGGAAGGGGGCGCACAGCTGATTGAAATGCTGAAACGCGCCGGGAACGTGAATCTCGTTGTCAGTCTGGTGTCTATCGTCGTCTACGTCTCCATTTCCAGTTTCATGATCTGGGAGAGTTGGAAAACCCTCCTGCAAAACCGTAGCCGAAAAACCAAGCGAGCTACCCAGAGCGATCATTCTGCTTTCGGGCATGTCACCCGCAGCATCCAAAGATTACATTTGCCGCCCATGATCGAGTTGCCAGCCTCCGGCGTGAAGGCTATCTCGCTCTGGGTGATTTTAGCGGTGGCTCTCGTAGGTGGGCTTTTTAGCGGTTTTTTGGGCGGAGGAGCAGGCTACATCCGAATGCCTTCGATGGTTTACGTTCTGGGAATCCCGACTCATCTGGCGGTCGGAACCGATCTATTTGAAATCATTATCTCCGCCAGCTACGGCACCTTCACTCACGCGATGAAAGGCAATGTCGATATCCTGATTGCGCTGGTCATGAACACCGGAGCGGCGGTGGGCGCGCAGATCGGCGCCATTTCCACCCAGTATTTTGCCGGCCCCAAGATCCGGCTCGCTTTCGTGCCTTTGCCCCTGATTGGCGCGGCCATTGTCATTTATACCTTGATCACCGGTCATAAGATCTAGCTCCATGCGTATTCTCATTTGCAGCAACGGAATGCCCGCGGCCGATAACGCTACGCGGCTGGGCGGATTATTGGCCCGCTTGACCGGGGCCGAAGCGACGCTCCTCGGCATTGCGGAACGACCGGAACACGAGAGCGATTTGCGCGACGCTCTCGCGGCTGCCAGGGCGGCGCTGCAAGAGGAAGGGGTCGCCCCGCGCATCGCCATCGGAGCGGGTGATCCCATCCGGCAAATTTTGAATGAGACTTCCACCAGTCCCTACGACCTGGTGGTGATCGGGGCGGAGCGGAAAGGAAGGACCGGCCTCTACTGGCGCTCGCGCAAAACCTATGAGGTAATCAAGGCCATTCCGCCACCGGTGCTCGTGGCGGTGGGAGAGTGCGCGCACCTGAAACGATTCCTCGTTTGCACTGGTGGAAAAAAATACATTGCGGACGCGGTCAAATTGGCCGGGAAGTTGGCGGCGGCGGCGGGCGCCTCGATCACGCTCTTGCACGTCATGGCAGAACCGCCGGCCATGTACTCGGACCTGGTTAGGATGGAGGAGGATCTGGACCGGCTTCTCGAATCGAAATCAGAACTGGGCCTAAACCTTTCGCGACAAAAAGCCGACTTGGAAAGCCTCGGCGTCGCGGTCGAAGTGCGGGTGCGCCACGGCCTGGTGCTGGAGCAGGTCTTCCGCGAGGCTCGGCGCGGCGATCATGATTTGATTGTGACCGGTTCGTCGCAAGCGGCCGGCCTTGTCCGGCATTACATCATGGGCGATCTGACGCGCAGCATTCTCAATCGGTCGGAATGTCCGGTCCTGGTGGCTCGGTCCGGCCCAGCCGGCGCTCCTCGCAGTATCTTTCAATCGCTGAAAAACGTATTCGTCAAGTCAGGAGGCTGAGGCTCGCTTGCGCGTCCCGGCGCGGAGCAGCTCAGTGGTGGAACGGCCTCTCTTCTGGCCCGCCGCCCGCTCGCGAACCCTTTCCGGAGTAGCCTTGGCGAAGGAGGCGAGGGCGTTGCCAAAAGAGAGCAGCGGTGAGCCGCTCACGATGAGCGCCCGGTAGGCGCTGCTTGATTAGCATCGTGCTCGGAGCGCGATCCCACCTTGTGTGTGTTCGGGCTCCGATGGTGGAACGACCTCTCCGAGGGCGTTGCTAAATCTTTGAGCGCCGAAGGCGCTCAAACGCTTCGCATCTAGAGCGGCCGCAGGGTTTGGATCGATACCTGGCCGCGCATGAGGGCTTCGCCCACCAGGATGGCGTCCATTCCGCACTTCGTCACCCGGGCCACGTCCGCCGCCGTCTTGATGCCGCTTTCGCTGATCAGAATAATTTCGTCCGGCACTTCCTCACTCAACTTTTCCGTGACGGAAAGGTCGACCGTAAATGTCCCGAGGTCGCGATTATTAATGCCAATGATTTCAGCGCCGGCCTCGAGCGCACGCACCGTTTCTTCGAGCGTGTGCACTTCCACGATCGCGTCCACTTGGTAATGGACGGCGGCTTCGCGCAGCCGGACCAGTTCTTTCTGCTCGAGCGCGGCCACGATCAGGAGAATGGCGTCGGCCCCGGCCGCGACGGCCTGCGCGATTTGAATTTCGTCGAGCACGAAGTCTTTGCGCAAGAGGGGCCGCGTGACCGCGCCCCGCACATCGCGGAGATGTTGAAGTGTTCCGCCAAAAAACTGCTCATCCGTTAGAACAGAAATTGCATCCGCCCCTAACGAGTCGTATCGGTGCGCGATTTCGACTGGCTCAAATACTTCCGCGATTACCCCGGCCGAAGGGGACGCCTTCTTGACCTCGGCGATTACCGCGATCCGACCGTCGGCCCGGCACAAGGCGGAGCGGAAACTTCGGAAATCATTGCGCAACAACGCCTGGCGGCGTAATTCCGAGGCGGTTGGACGGAGCGTTTCGATCTCTCGGCGTTTGACTTGTAGAATCTGTTCCAGGCGGCTCATGGCGAAAGGGACAGAAGATGGTGCCAAGGAGTGGAGGTTGCTGCAACCCGTCGTACCGTATCTTTTCGCCGGTCGGAGGGGTGGAGAAAAATTCCAAGCACCAAGATCTCCGCCACAGGACGGATTCGTCCGATCGCGAACAGGCTCCGGAGAAGCCCCAAACATCAAGCTTCAAACGCCATGGGGATGATGGCTTGATGATTGGTATTTGGTGATTGGAGGTTCATTGGAGTTTAACGCTTGGAATTTGGTGCTTCCGCAGCGCTTGTGTCGGAGCCCGAGGGATGCCATCTTGGCCAGCTCCGCGCCGACGTAGCTCAGCTGGTAGAGCAACGGTTTCGTAAACCGTAGGTCACGAGTTCGAATCTCGTCGTCGGCTCCAGTCTTCGCTCGCAGCGTAGCGGAGAGCGAAGACTGTCGCGCCGTAACTTTAGTGAAGGCGGACCTCTTTTTCACCTGGCCACATTGACGCAGCGAGCTACGACTCGGCATGCCAGTCCCATAAGGTCGGCGGTCATCCGCCTTCGCCGCCGCCTCGGCGAGACAAGCAGGCCGCCGCTACAGAACCGGCCGGGCCTTGTGCCAATCGGTGCTTTGCTCGTAGGCGTGCGCCACCTGCAAAAGGAGTGCTTCGGCCCAAGCCGGGCCGAGCAACTGCAATCCGATGGGCAACCGCTTGCCTTCCATTTCAGCGAAGCCGCAGGGGACACTCAGGCCACAGATGCCGGCGAGGTTCGCCGCGATCGTGAAAATATCGGCCAGATACATCTGCAGAGGATCGGCCATCCGTTCGCCCAACCGGAAGGCAGGGGTGGGTGAGGTGGGTGACATCAGGAGATCGACTTTTTCGAAGGCGCTCACAAAATCCTGCCGGATCAGTTCCCGCACTTTTTGCGCTCGCAGATAGTAGGCATCATAATAGCCGGAGCTCAGCACGTAGGTGCCCAGAATAATGCGCCGTTTCACCTCCGCGCCGAATCCTTCCGCCCGGGTCCGGGCGTAATGATCCTGCAAATCGCGCGCGTTCTCCGCCCGATGCCCATAACGCACACCGTCGAACCGAGCCAGGTTGGCCGACGCTTCGGCCGTGGCTATGATGTAGTAAACAGCCACCGCCTGGTCGGTGTGGGGAAGAGTGACCTCCACGATTTCCGCGCCGAGCGATTGCAATTGTCGAGCAGCGGCGTCGATCGCGCTCTGCACCGTCGGATCGATGCCTGTCATCATATATTCCCGGGGCCATCCAATGCGCAGCCCGCTCAGGTCGCGACCCAGTGCCGCGGTGTAGTCGGGCGTCGCCAGGTCCAGCGACGTTGAGTCTAGCGGATCGTGTCCGGCCAGGGCATTCAGGAGCAGGGCGGAGTCGCGCACGGTCTTGGTAAGCGGTCCGACCTGATCAAGGGAAGAGGCGAAGGCGACCACCCCAAACCGGGAAACGCGGCCGTAGCTGGGTTTTAAGCCGATCACGCCAGAGAGAGCAGCGGGCTGGCGGATGGACCCGCCCGTGTCCGTGCCGAGCGCGCCGAAAGCTTCATCGGCGGCCACCGCGGCGGCGGAGCCTCCGCTCGAACCTCCGGGCACTCGCGCCAGATCCCAGGGGTTGTGGGTCGGTTTGATCCCTGAGTTCTCGGTCGAAGAGCCCATGGCAAATTCGTCCATGTTTGTTTTTCCGAACGGAATCGCACCGGCCGCGCGCAATTTCCGGATAACGGTGGCGTCGTAGGGCGCTTTATAATTCGCCAGGATCCTCGAAGCGCAGGTGCACGGTTGCCCGGCCACTTGAATGATGTCTTTAATCGCGATGGGAACGCCGCCCAGCGGCAATGTCACATTGGCCGTATCCGCTTCCTTCAGCGCGGCTTCGATATCGAACGAGAGATAGGCGTCGATTTTTGGATCGATCGCCGCGATGCGCGCGCGCAAAGCTTGCAAAACTTCCCGGGGAGAAATCTCTTTGCGCCGGAGTGCCGCCTGCAAATCGGCGATGCTGAGCGCCGGCAAATCGCCGCTGGTCATTCCACGACCTTCGGAACGATGAACAAATGATCGCGTTGCCGCGGTGCGTTCCGCAAAGCTTCCTCGGCGGTGAAGCCATCGCGTGGTTCGTCCTCGCGCAAGACGTTGAACACAGGCACGGCGTGCGCGGCGGTCTCGACCTGTGAGACATCGACTTCGCTCAGCTTGGCCACGTAATTCAAGACATCGCCCAGTTGCTTTTGAAACAGCCTGGTCTCTTCCGGCGTCAGCTCCAGGCGCGCCAGTTTCGCCACGTAGCCAACATCGAGCTCGGCGGATTCGCTCATGTGCGGCGGTTTAGAATTTTTGCAGATGCGTCACGAGCCAAAGAATGGCCCCGGCCAGAGCGATCAGTAAGACGATGAAAATGATGCGGCCTTCGCGGCGTTCTTTGCGCAAAGCGCCGCGCCGCCGGCCTCCACCCACCTCGTCGCCGTAACGCTTGTCCTGTAGCGAAATGGCCACATCGAGACGGCTGCCCCCTGAGCTGGCGCGGGTGAGCAATTCCTCACGCTGCTGGCGCGTGATTTCTTCGGCCACCCGGGGCGCGTCCGCGATCATTTGCTCGAGCTCCTTCATCTTTTGGTGGAGCTCTGACTCGCGCCGGGCCAGCTCCTGTTTGCTGTGGTCGAGCGTGGTGTCCGGTTTACTCGAACGTCGGCGCATGGAAAGCGATCAAGGCTTCGAAGCCAGCCAGACAAAGAGGAGCAAGGCGATGAATCCAAAAATAATGAGCGGCAGGGTGATGGCGAAACCGATCCGCATCCACTGGGCGAAGCCGCGCCCACCATGGAGGAGGTCGGAAACATCCGGCGCTGCTTCCGGCAGGGAGACGTCCCCGGACGCTTCATCGGACGCCTGTAACCGGCTGCGCTGCTGGCTGAACTCCGCCCGTGCATCATCCACCGTGCTGAGGGCGCGGCTCAGCTCCTTGTGCAGTTCGGCCGGATTCCAGTGCTTGGGATCGATCCCTTCGATCAACTCGAGGTGCTGTCCGAAACTTTCGCGGGTGGCGCGCAGTTGCTCCAGTTTCTTTTGTGTGTCGTAGGCTTCCCGCTCCAAAATGACGAGCGAGCGCGTGAGCTTGTCGCTCATATCCGCCCGGCCCTGTTCCAGTTCCTCCTGGCGCCGGCTCAGCTCCTCCAGCTCTCGCTTTTGTTTCTCAATCTGATCCTGCTGGCGCTTGAGCTGAACCAAAGCTTCCTGCGCTTTCTGGACCTGCGAATCGAGGTGCTCGGGATTCATCGGGTCCTCTCTCAGCTCGAGCATTTGTTCAATCGGTCGAATTTTTTCTGCCATGATAAACTTTCGCATTCGGCGTGCCCGCTTTCGGCTGTCTGGATCGCCGTTGTCCGCCACATTAATAACACCGCCCGATAATTCCAGATTTTTCCGGCTACAACTTTGGCCCAGGCCACTTCTGGTCAGCGCCCCGGCATCATCTCGAGCAGGAAGCCTTTGAAATATTCAGTCTCCGGAATGGTGGGGAGGACCGGATGATCGGGTGCCTGCTCAAATCGGCGCAGCCGCCGCGCGGAACGCCGCGCATCCACCAGAGCGGCCGCCACCGTCTCGGCGAAGATGCTTTCATTGACGTGGTGCGAACAGGAAAACGTGGCCAGTAAACCGTCTTTCGAAAGGAGATTGAAGGCGCGCACATGCAGTTCCCGATAGCCGCGCAGGGCATCGCGCAAGCTTCCCTTGCTCCGGGCGAAGGAGGGCGGGTCAAGAATGATGAGGTCATACTGGCTCTGCGCTTTCTCGGCGGCGCGCAGGAACTGAAACACATCCTGGTCAATCCACTGGGCCGACAAAGCGTTGCGCGTGGCGTTTTTCTGCGCGGCCCCCAGGCTTTCGGCGCTCGCCTCGACCGCCGTGACCTCGCTGGCGCCAGCCTGCGCGCAGGCCAGGGCGAACGCGCCCTGACTGGCGAAGCAATCGAGCACACGCCGCCCCGCGGCGAACTCGGCCACGGCCCGATAATTGGGCAGTTGATCCAGGTAAAAGCCGGTCTTGTGGCCGTGCAAGAGATCAATCTCAAACTGGAGCGGCGTGGCGGGCTTCGCTCCCTCAATTTCAATGATGACCGGCCCGGTCGGCGCCCCTCCCTTGAGAAGGCCGCTCTGCAGTTCGAGGCCTTCCGCCCGGCGAACGGTGGCATCGTTGCGCTCGATCACGGTGATGTCGCCGAACAGGCGGGTGAGCGCCTCGGCGATCAGATTCTTTCGCTGGTCCATGGCCAGCGTGACCGTTTGCAGGACGAGATATTTTCCATACCGGTCGACGATCACGCCGGGCAGGCCGTCGCTTTCACTCCAGACGATACGGCAAAGGTTGGGATTCACTTTGCGACGCGCGCGATATTCGGCTGCCTGTTCAATGCGGCGCTGGAAGAAGTCGAGGTCGAGGTCCTGTTTGCGCCGGGAAAAACGACGCGCCACGATTTGCGACTTGGCATTATAGATGGCGCTGCCAATGAGGTGGTCCCGGCCGTCTTTGAGCGAGATGACATCGCCATCCGCTGGTTTGCCGAAAGCTTTCAGCACCTCGCTGGAAAACACCCAGTCGTGTCCATGCAGGATGCGGGCGCGCGGTTTGATGACAAGGCCAGCCATGTGACGAGCAAGGTCGAACGTTCGATGTGGATCGTCCAACGATGAAACGGGTAAAGCCACGGACCGCCCCGACCCTCCTTCGCACTGCTACGGCGCGGCAGACAGAGCGGGGCGGCTACAAGCGCGCTCCGAACTGTAGCCACGGCGCGTTGCCTGCCAGCCGTGGCGGGTCGCCGTGATTCATCGCGTATTCAAGAGCGGTTGCCAGCGCACGCAAAGACGGCAATATCTTGCCTGATGCCGGCCAACCCGCTCTCCACCATCGATCTACCGGGCATCCGGAAGCTGCGCAGCGGAAAAGTGCGCGAGGTGTTCGATCTCGGCGAGACGCTTCTTTTTGTCGCGACCGACCGGCTCTCCGCCTTCGACGTGATTCTGCCTGATCCGATTCCGGGAAAGGGCGCGGTTCTTAACCAAATCTCGGCCTTCTGGTTCCGGCGGTTCGCCAATATCGAGAATCATTTTATAACCGACGCTTTCGACGAATTTCCCCAAGAGCTCCACAAATTCAGAGATCAGTTGGCGGGTCGCTCCATGCTGGTGCGGAAGACGACTCCTTTGCCGGTCGAATGCGTGGTGCGCGGGTACCTGGCCGGATCCGGCTGGAAAGAATACCAGGAAACACAAAGTGTCTGCGGTGAAAAGTTGCCCCCCGGCCTGCAGCTTGCCTCCCCTTTGCCGGAGCTGATGTTCACGCCCTCCACCAAGAACGAGCATGGGCACGACTTGAATATCAGCATGACTGAATGCGCGCGAATCTTGGGGGACGATTGCGCGCAGCAGGTGCGCGATCTCAGTTTGAAAGTGTTTCGGGCCGGCTCTCAGCACGCCGCCGGGCGCGGCATTCTTGTGGCCGACACGAAGTTCGAATTTGGCACGATCGATGGAAAGTTGATCCTGATCGACGAGTGCCTGACGCCTGATTCCTCGCGTTTTTGGCCACAGGATCGCTACGTCGTAGGGCAGAGTCCTCCCAGTTTCGACAAACAATTCGTGCGCGATTATTTGGAGACGCTGAACTGGGACAAGACGCCGCCCGGACCGAAGCTGCCGCGCGAAGTGATCGAGAAGACCGCGGCCAAGTACGTGGAAGCGTTTGAAAAATTGACCGGTCAGACGCTCAGGTAGTGGCATCGGCATCCTGCCGATGAATGATAAAGAGACCACCGGCTGGAAGCCGATGCCACAAGTCCTATTTCAATAACTCGGCGACGAGCGCTTTCTCTTCCCTCAGCTCCGCCACTGATTTATCAACGCGATCGCGGCTGAAGGCGTTGAGCGGAACGTCCTGCACGATTTCCCATTGGCCACCGCGCGATCGGATGGGAAACGAAGAGATCAGCCCGTCGTCCACGCTGTAGCTGCCGTCCGAACAAACCGCCACGCTGTGCCAGTCGTCGCCCGGTGTGTCCCGCGTAAGGGAAAGGACCGAGTCGATAATGGCGTTGGCGGCCGAACCGGCCGAGGAAAGGCCGCGGGCCTTGATAATGGCGGCGCCCCGCTGTTGCACGGTCGAGATGAAGGTTTCTTTCAGCCATTTTTCATCGTTGATCACTTCGTGCGCCGGGCGCCGATCGATCTTCGCATTATAGAAATCGGGATACTGCGTGGCGGAATGGTTGCCCCAGATGGTCATGTTGGTTACGCGCGTGATTTCGACGCCGGCCTTTTGCGCGAGCTGGGCGCGTCCGCGGTTCTCATCGAGCCGGGTCATGGCAAACCAGCGGTCGCGCGGAATTTCCTTCGCGTTATTCATGGCGATCAGGCAGTTCGTGTTGCAGGGATTCCCGACGACCAGCACGCGCACGGCGGCGGCGGCATTTTTCTGAATGGCCTGGCCTTGTCCGGTAAATATTTTTCCGTTGATGCCGAGAAGGTCGCCCCGTTCCATGCCAGCCTTGCGCGGAATACTTCCGACGAGCAGTGCCCAGTTCACATCGCGGAAACCTTCGTTCAAGTCAGCCGTGGGCACGATGGAATGGAGGAGAGGGAAGGCTCCATCATGCAGCTCCATGACTACGCCTTCGAGCGCTCCGAGCGCGTTCGGTATCTCAATGAGACTGAGTGAGACCGGCTGGTCGGGTCCGAACATCTCGCCCGAGGCGATCCGAAAAAGCAGGGAGTAACCAATCTGCCCGGCCGCGCCGGTGACAGCGACTTTGATCGGAGTTGTCATGCTCATTCTTTGCCACAGATCGACTCAGATGAAACCGGATTTTCGGAGAGGGAATGTTTCCCGGCAGACTTGGGGCAGCTAATGCCCGGGACGTGGTAGAGGCGGTTGTGCCAACCGCCTGCTTTTGTAGAGGTGCTCGCCGCGGCGAGCACCTCTACCACGATTGCTGCAGTCGCCCCGCTCGGTCGAGGCGCGGGGACGCGAGCAAGCAGTTCCCTTCGGCAGTGGTTGGCACAACCGCCTCTACCACGTCTGGCACGAGAAACTCTGCAACGGAACTCACCCTCGCCCCGTCGCTTCGAGCAGACGTTTGATCACCCGGATCCGTTCCTTCACGGGGCGGCTGGAACGCAGACGCGGCACCGTCATGCGCAGGCGGCGCGTCCAGTTGGTGTCCGCCGCCGTCCCCGGAACGTTGAAACGCTCCCGCTGCGCCAGCAGATCCGTGATCATGATCACCGCGATCCAGGCGTTGCATTGGAAAAGCGCCTGCATGATCGCCGGATAAAATTCTTTTTCGTAATCGGTCTGCCCGTTGAGACCGGCGAAGCTCGCGAAATCCGCCATCAGGTAGAGATCGTGCCGTGCCTGGTCGGAGGTCGCGGTTTCCTGTTCCAGCGCGTCCTGCCACAAAGCGCGCACCGGTTTGTGATCGTGCGTGGCATAAGTGGCGACGCAGAGCGGATCATATTCCGAGCCGGGTGTGAGCCGGCCGTGTCGGACTTCCCATTGCGGAATCTTGAACCCCGCGATCCCAAGTGAGTGCAGGCTGGGCCGGACGTAATCCGGAACCGTTCCCAAATCCTCGCCGACCAGACGGGTCGGGCCGCATTCCTGCAGGATCGCTCGCAGGTATTCCTCGCCTTCGCGCCGATTGGCTTCCGCGTGTTCCCAGCTGTTATCATCGCGGGGAGTAAAGTGCGGGCCGCGTCCGCCTGTGCGCTCGAGCATCTGCGACCACTCCAGGGACAGGAATTCCTGGTTGTCTTTCGGGCGCCAGGGAAAGGTGTAAATGCGGTAAAAACCGAGCACGTGATCGATCCGAAAAACGTGAAAAGCCTCCTTCACCCCGTCGATGCGGCGGCGCCACCAGGCGAAATTATTCGACCGCATCACATCCCATCGATAGACCGGGATGCCCCAGTTCTGTCCCCATTTCTGGGTAAACGCGTCATCCTTGAAATAAGGTTCGGGGGGCGCGCCGCCGGACCATTCGAGCGCGAACTCGTCCGGGTGCGCAAAGACATCGGCACTGTAATAACTGACGCCGTAGGGGATATCTCCCATGAGGGCGATGCCGCGCTCTTCCGCGTAAGATTTCACGGCTACCCACTGCTGGCGTGCGATCCACTGCACGTAGGCGAAAAAGAGACGGCGATTCTCCAGCCGGGTCGCCCGGTCTGAGCGTAAACCAGCGAGCCATCGGCGGGCGCTTTCGATGGCTTGATGCTCCGGCGCCCATTGATCCCACGCTTCGCTGCCCCGGTTCTCTCCCATGAGAACGCGGAACAAGGTGTAATCATCCAGCCAGCTCGCTTCCTCTTCGCGAAAGGCCGTGAATTGCGACCGCCTCTCTTCCGCGGCGTGCGCCAGGAAATGGGCGAACGCTTTTTCGAGCAGCCGGCGCTTCAGCTTCCTAACCCGCGGGTAGCGCACCGCTCCGCGGCGCAACCGTTCCAGATGCGCAGCGGTCGTAAGCGCCTCGAAATCTTCGGCGGTCAGATCTTCCGGCGAACCCGGCGCCAGCTCCAGGGTGGTCGGCTCAATCGCCATGGCGCTGATGGCGTTGTAAGGGCTGTTATCGCCGCCCGTCTCGTTAATGGGCAATAACTGCACGAGATGGAACCCGCTTTCTCTGGACCAATCGATGAAATCGCGCAGCGCCCCGACATCGCCGATGCCCAGGTCATCCTCCCGGCGCAGGGCCGACAGCGGTGCCAATACTCCCGCAATTTTTTTCTCGGATGATAATTCCATGATTGATTAAGGCTTTTTAGCCACAGATGAACACAGATAGACGCATCTTCAGAAGATGAAGCGCCTGAACTCGACTTTCTCTCGTCCGAAGTTGGTCAGCAGCCCTACTTTCAATCCGGTCGCCTTGAGCGCATTCAATAATTGGGCTTCATCCCGTTTATCATACTTTGGTTCAATCTTTAGCTCTACCAAGACAGCGTCAGCCACGATGAGGTCAGCATCATAGTCGCCTATCATGCGTCCCTACCTGCGCCCTTCTTCTGTGTAAATCTGTGTTCATCTGTGGCTAAAACATCAACCTCTCCGGACTTGCCAGTCTTCCATCAGGGCGTTGGGGATTTCCTTGAGGAAGCGGGAGGGGCGCTGAAAGACGTCGCCGTAGCCCGCGTTCAGGCGCATGTGCGGATAGGAAAGATAGAGTTCGTCGCGCGCGCGGGTCACGGCCACGTAGAAGAGCCTCCGTTCTTCCTCGAGCGCCTCGCGTTTATCGAGCGACCGGCTGCTCGGAAACATCCCGTCGGTCAGCCAGATGACAAAGACGGTGTGAAATTCCAGGCCCTTGGCCTGATGCACACTGGAGAGGTTGACCGCCTCCTTGTCGGCACCCTGGCTGGGCGCCGCCTCCGCGTCGAGGTTGCTGATCAGGGCCAGTTGGGCCAGGAACTCGTGCACATCCTTGAACTGGCGCGCGAAAGCGGCCAGTTGATTCAAATCTTCACGCCGTAATTCGTAGTTGGTGAAGTTCACCTTGGCGTAGTCATCGTAAACCGCTTCCACCACGGAGGTGATCATCTCGGAAGGGAGATTGGGTTGTCCGCCCGGAGCGATTTCATCGAGAGTGTGGACGAGTTGGTCCCACGATTTTTTCGAGCGAACCGGCGGATTCATTGCGCTCAAACTGGCACCGAAGTTGTAGCCGGGGTCGCCGACCCCGGTGGATCCTGCCATGTTCTCAGAACCGGGGTCAGCGACCCCGGCTACAGCGCCGATCGCCTTCTCCCATCCGTTCCAGAGATTGTCGGCGCCGCGGTTGCCAATCCCGGGCAGCAGCTTGACCATCCGCTTAAAGGCCACTTCATCGCGCGGGTTGGCCACGATGCGGATAAAGGCGATCACGTCCTTGATATGCGCCTGCTCGAAAAAACGGATGCCGCTCGTGATCTGGTAGGGAATGCCGCGACGCGACAGCTCCAGTTGCAATTCGATGGCGTGATAATGCGCGCGATAGAGCACGGCGATGTCGCTCAGATCGACATCTTCATCGCGCAGTTCGAGAATCCGTTGGGCCACAAACCGGGCCTGCTCGCTGCCGTCGTTCAGCGCCACCACGGCCGGCCGGACCGATTTTGACTCGCGGGTCGGCGTGAGGCTCTTGCGAAATTGTTCCACGTTGGCGGCGATGGCCGCATTGGCCACGTCCAGGATCTCCGGGACGCTGCGATAGTTCATCTCGATCTTGAAGACCTGCGCGGCGGGATAACGCTTCGGGAACTCGAGGATGTTTTGGAAATTGGCGCCGCGCCACGAGTAGATCGACTGGGCGTCGTCGCCCACCACCATCACGTTCTTATGATCCTGCGCGAGCGTGTCGATCAGGTCGGCCTGGATCTTGTTCGTGTCCTGGTATTCGTCCACTAGCAGGAATTGGAATTGCCGCCGATAAAATGCCGCGATCTCCTCGTTCTGCTTGAGCATGCGCAGTGTTTTCTCGAGCAGATCATCGAAATCCATCGAGTTGGTCGCTTTCTTCTTGTTCTCGTAACGCGCATGCACGTCCTTGATCTGGTCGAGCAGCGGAAGGAAATACGGAAACTTTTCGGCCAGCAATTCTTCCATGGGCCGCTCCGTGTTAATGGCGAAACTGAAAATCTCCGCCAGCACATCGCCCTTGGGGAAGCGAATCTCCTTCGGATCAATCCCGGCGCGGGAGACGACCGTGTTAATAAGATCCTTTTGATCTTCCCGGTCCATGATGGAAAAACCGCTCGAGTAACCGAGCGAGCTGCCGTGACGGCGCAGCATGCGGTTTCCAATCGAATGAAACGTCCCGCCCCACAGACCGCTCGCGTCCACCGGCAAAAGGTTGGCCACCCGATCCAACATCTGGCGGGCCGCTTTGTTCGTGAAAGTGAGAAGCAGAATATTGTGCGGATCGATTCCGTTCTCGAGGAGGTAGGCCACCCGGTAAATGAGGGTGCGCGTCTTTCCGCTGCCCGCGCCGGCGATGACCAGAAGCGGTCCGGGCGACGCCGTCACCGCCGCATATTGCTGCTCGTTCAGCTCAGCCGCATAATCGATATGGATCGATCCCGAAGAGGGAGCGCGCTGGAGGGTGTATTCGCGGGACATGGGAGCGTTACGCTGCTGTCGCACGCACATCTCTTCAATGGAAATTGTGCAGTTGGTCTTTTGTAGGGGGTGTTAGCTCGTTTTCAGGGCCGGGGTCAGCGAAGCCGGCTACAGACTTGATCGCGCTAGCGCACGGTCACCGTGCACGAGCCCGAGCGCCCATGGTCGTCGAGGGCGGTCAATTCGTAACGGCCGCGGGCCGGGGTCCACGAGACAACATCCGAGACCCTGGATTTCCCCAGAAATGTGCGGTCGGCGAACCAGTAAATCTCGCGCACGTCGCCATCCGTTTTGGCGCGGAGCGGGATGGTGTTCTCGGAACGATCGCCGAGGAAGGCAATCTCCCGTTTCTCCCCGCTGGACGGCGCCATAATGCGCGGCGATTGACCGTTTCGTCCGAGCAAGTCGGTGGCCGTGCCGGGCAGGAAGGGCGGAGGCGATCGGCGCGGCACGCCGGCGCGCTCGAACAAGGCGAGCAGGTCGCTCGGCCAAAATTCGAAGACTTCGTGACGCAGTGCGCGCGTGCCATCATCCAGCGGAACGCGCAGGCCGGTGCCCGCATCGACCAGTACTTCGCGATGCACGTCACAGGTTTTGATGGGAGAAATGCCCGGGATAAACCAGCCTTCCATGCGCTGGGTGCACCACGGTTCCGGCGTTTCGCCGGACACGGCGCAAAACTCCACGCGCTTCAAATTTGCTCCGTCCGGCGGCAGATGCGGACGGCTCGGCTCGGGCCAGCTCGATCTCAAGCTGTCGATGACTTGAAAGAGCAATGGTCCCGCGGCGGTTCGTCCGACAAAAGTATTATTGGCGCGCCCGTCAAAATTCCCAATCCAGACCGCCAGGACATAATGGTCGAACACGGCGACCGACCAGGCATCGTGAAAGCCATGGGACGTGCCGGTTTTCCAATAGACCGGCGCGTTGCGCGTGGCTTCAGCGCAATTCATTTCCGGGCGCGGCACATTGGCGAGCATCTCGAGCGTGAGGAAACATGCTTCCGGTGAAAGAACGCGGCGGCCTTTTGCTGATGCCGGGTCCTGCGTCGTCCGGCGCAGCGGACGCAATTCCCCCTCGTTGGCGAGGACGGCATACAGGCGAACCAAATCTTCCATCGACACTTCCGCGCCACCGAGAGGCAGGGCCAATCCATAAAAAGATTCGGGCCGGGGCAGGCGCACGTCGCTCTTTTTTAGGAATTCGTAAAGAGTGGGATGCGAAAGCCCCGCCGCCAACGCGACCGCTGGAACATTGCGACTGCGCGCGAGGGCGTCGGCGGCGCGGATCGGCCCGAGAAATTCGCGATCGAAATTTTCCGGATTGTAATCTCCGAAACTGTGAGGCGCGTCGGCCAGGATGGAAAACGGGTGGATGAGTCCCTGCTCGAGCGCGAGAGCGTAGACGAAAGGCTTGAGGGTGGACCCGGGCGATCGCGGACTGCGCGTGCCATCGACCTGGCCGTTGATCCGCGTGCTCGAGAAATCAGCCGATCCCACCTGGGCCAGCACATCCATGGTGCGGGAGTCGACCAGCAGCACGGCGGCATTCTCGATGCCGCGCGCGCGATTGACCGCGATATAATCGGTGACGCGTCGCTCGACTTGCGTCTGTCTTTCCAGATCGAGTGTGGTCGTGATCTGGTTTTGCGACTGGGCTGTCTCCAGGATCTGCTGCACGAAATGCGGTGCGAGCATTTTTGATTCGACGCTGGCGCGCGCTTCAAACGAGCGGGGCGACAACTCCGCATCCCCGGCGCGGCCGGAACGGTCATACCAATTGTTTTGCGCGAGTGTGACGGACCGATTGATGGAGTGGGAGCTGAGCGCTCGCCGGGTTGGACTTTGTGGAATAACGCTGAGGGCGACCCCTTCGGGATTAGTGAGGCGAGCGGGGCTCTTGTCGAAGTAGATCTGCGCGGCGGCGCCGATCCCTTCGATATTGCGCCCGTAGGGAGCGAGGTTGAGATACGCTTCCAGGATCTGGGACTTTGAATAATGCCGCTCCAGTTCGATCGCCCGGATGATCTGAGTCAATTTTCCGGCGATCGTTCGCGTGTGCAGATGAAAGCGCAGCCGCGCCAACTGCATGGTGACAGTCGATCCGCCGGTCCGGCCGCCGGCGCGACGGACCAGCGTGTAGGCGGATCGGGCCAGGGAGACCGGATTGACGCCCGGATGCCGCGCATAATATTTATCTTCATACTGCAGAGTGGCGCTGATGAACTCCGGCGCGGTTTCCCCTAACGGAGTCCAAATTCGAAACTTCTCATCAGCGGTGAGGGTGACGCGGAGCAATTTGCCATTCCGGTCGCGCAGGCATTGCGAGAAGGGAATCCCGTCAAGCAAAGGCGGCTTGGGCAGACTAAGCCAGGTCAGCGTGGTACAGGATGAGATGATAATCGCGGCCAAAACGATACCTCTACCCGGCACAAAAGCGGTCCATTCCGGGGAGCGCACGCGCCTCGCGTGCTGCCGCTGGCGCCCCCGCCAGCGGATTCTGACAGCGTGACCGAGTATGTTCGGCGAGGGCGCCGAACATAGCACGCGAGGGCGCGTGCGCTCCCCGATCGCGGCAGGTCTCGCATTCATTGCGTCACCGTGATGTGGCCGCCAACACCACGGCCTTTGATGTTGCGCTCATACATGGAGGCAGCGAACACGGGCGGGACGACGAACTCGCCGCGATTACAGGATTTGATCTGATAATCGATCTCCAGGGCGGAACCCGGGACGGTCGCGAAAAAGACCACGCGATCCTCGCGCAAATCGACATAATCGACTCCCGCGATGGTGGAAGCCCCGGGATGCAACGAGGAATCGACGACTTCGAACCCGCCTGGGAGCAGATCGATAATGGCCACATTGCTCAGCGGTTTCGAGGTCAGGCTGCGGATATGCAGGCGGACGTGCATCGATTCTCCCAAGTGAGTAGTCACGGCCGGATGATTGTCTTTGCCTAACAACTCGCGATAGACTTCGAGACCGTTCGTGACCGGCTGAGTCGAAACCTGCCGGTCGAATCCGGCTTCAATAACCTGGAAGAAAGCGCCGGACCCGCCCACCGGCGAGGCCGCACGGAACCGCAGCGCCTTGGCCTCACCCGAGAAGTTCTGGCGCTGCAATAATTTCGCGCCGCTGCTGAGGCGAACTTCACTCTTGTCCGCGCGCATCTCCAGGATGCTCAGTTCCGACAGGTTCCGGGAAACGGAATTGGAGTAGGCCTTGAGCGCGCGAACCGCATAGGCGGCGGAAAGAGTGTTAAACTGTCCCTCCCCGATGGGGCGGAGCACGCTCTCCAGTTCCTCCGCCGAAATCTTCCTCAATCGCGCCGGAAACTCGCGGGCCAGGACGGCCATATATTGAGAGTCACTGCCGAGCGGCTGGCAGAAATCGTTCCATTCCTGGGTGGCGGCATGGCCGATCTTGTATCGCGCGATCAACTTCTCTGCGTCGCCATCCTTGTGCAGAAGGTGCAATGCGCCAGCCAGGTACACTCCGGTCACATCATTCTGCCAGGCGTCCGCCTGATGCTTGTCCAGATAATCGCGCAGATTCAGGATGTAATTGGTGGTGATCACACCCTCACGCGTCAGGACGTAAATGGCGTAGGCGACCGTGCGCGCATCGTCCAGGCCGGCCGGTTCGTGCACGACCATTTTCTGCAAATCGAGCAGGCCGCTGGCGAACATTTCCGGCGGAGGCGCAAAGCGGGCCGCTTTCGCTTCGCTCAGAAAATCCATCACGTAGACCGAGACAAAGCTGATGCGTTCGCCCGTCTCTGGCGCCCAGTAGCCGAACATCCCCTGGTCATTCTGGCGGCGGCGCAAAACTCCATAGGTGAATTCCATCTGCTGGTTAATCTCGGCGCGGCTCAATCCGAAGTCCGCTTCATCGGCCAAAAGGAGACGGCAGAACGCGCCGCTCGTGATCTGCTCGCTGCAACCGTGCGGAAAACTCTTGAGGTAGGCATCGAGGCCATGAGCCAATCCGAGTGGCACGGCCGAGACCGCCGCGATTAAATTCCTGAACTCGGAATGCATCGTCCGCGTAATCGGAATTTCAGCGGTGCCGCTTTTGAAGCTGCCGCTACGGACGTCGGTCATGAAGGGAACAGGAGGCCGCACACTCAAGGTCGCGCGCCGCCGTGTCTCGGTTCCTTTGTGCGTTGCGATCAGCCCGATCTCGGCCGCGCCCAACCGGTCGTTGACCCGGAAGCGCAGGGTAGCGCTTTGTTCGCGGCCTTCGCTGATCCTCATTTTTTGGGCAGTCGATCCAACGACGGAGAGATGCTCGCTCGCTTCGGCGCGCAACTCGATCTCTGCGTCCGGGCCGGAACCTTCCACATTATTGGCGACGGTGACTCCGGCTTCGAATTCATCACCGGGCGCGGCCAGCACCGGCACACTCGGCGTGATGACAAACGGACCACGAATGAGCGCGCTTCGTTCGGCCGAACCCGTTCCCGCGGTCGAAACCGTCACCGCCATGATCTTTAAGGTACCGTCGAAGAAATCGGGCACGTTATAGACGACCTCGCGCGAGGTCGCGTCGGCCTCGAGAATGCCGGACCAAAAAACGACCGGTTTTTCCGTGACGCGTTTAAAGGGATTCAACCGCTGGATGTCGCCCCCACCTCCGAAGGCGGAGACCGAGCGCAGGAGCGAGAATTCGGGAATGATCTGATCGACGATCTGCGCCGTTTGCACGGCCAGCGCGCATTTTCGGAAGAAGAAGCCGAGGGGATCCGGAGTTTTATAATCCGTCACCTGCAGGATCCCCTGGTCGACGGCGAAGAGGACAATCTGGCTGGGCCGATCCGTCTTGTAGCGGATGTGCAACGGCTCGCCTGGCCTGGCCTTGTCCGCCGTGTCGATTTCTATCTTGAGGTGGCGTTTCTCCCGGTTGGCGGTGAACGGGACGACTCCGTAACTGAGCGGGCTCACGAAGATTTCCTTGGAATCGAGCGCGCGGACAAAGGAGACATTGATATAGCCGCTGCCTTCGAAGCCTTCCGGCACGCGAATGTGTTGAACACTGCTCGTGCTCGTCGCCTGAAACCATTGATGCGCGTAAACCTTGTCGCGCTCGATCGTGATAAGGCCGCTGCCCGCGTAGGGCGCGGTGATGCTGATGGCGATATCGTCGCCCGTGCTGTACTCGGTCCGGTTGAGCTTTACCTCGAGCTCAGCGTTCTTTTCGAGGGAACGTGTCACATTCCCCCGGCCCACCACGGAAAACTTCATTTTGCTGAGGCGGCGGTTTTGATCGTCCCGCAGCTCGAACACATAATTCCCGGGCTCCGTCGTGGGCAATTCGTAATGGAGTCCATCCGCCGGGACGGCTATTTTTTTTGACTTGGCGACGTGTTCTTTCAGAACCGACTCGAATCCGTAGTCCCCATTTTCCTGCTTGGTCAAAACCGAGACGTACTCCTGGGCGATAATGTTGACCGTGATGTTTTCGACGGCGATGTGATTAAGTTTGGGATCCAACGCGACCAGTTCGAGGGCGCGCGGTTTGTTCATCTCGATGTAACGCAGATCGCCGCCCGGCTTGCAGCCGATGACGTAGGGAAGGGCGGAGACCAGGGCGGTGGCATCGCCCGTCACGCTGCGGCCGCCTTCCGCCTCGAATCCGTCCGTGATGAAACGCAAGGCATAGGTGGCGTCGGCGAAACGCTCCAGCTGCAGATCGAACTCGGTGCGGCCGTTCTCGTCGGTTTTTTTCTCCCCCAGATCGATCGATTGCTCCTGATGCTCCTTCTTGCTGTCGAGCAGTGAGTCGTAAAAAATGTAATCGCGGAATTCCGGAAAGGAGAACGCCGTCGGAGCGAGTTCAATCCGGCCGGTGATGCGACGCTCGGTCGCAGGCGTGCCGTAAAGATTGGCCAGGGCCACCGTCCCGTGCACCTCTTTGGGATCGATCCACCCGCGCGGCGCGCTCTGGGAGAGGTGCGTTTCGATTTTCATTCGATCAGGTAGAAACTCTTTGACCTGAGCGGTGGCGGATCCGAGGAGGGTGGTGCGCCTGCTGTTCTTGATCAGGTAGACATTGATCGCGTACAAGCCAACCGGCGATTCGTTAGCCGTCTGATAGGTCAGCTCGGTGAAACCGCTCTCGGGCAAAGTCAGTTTCTTCGTCTGGACGCGCAAGCCGCGCGCATCCAGAACTTCCGTTTCCACGGGCAACCCTTGGAGGGCGCCGCCCCAGTTGCGCTGCTTCACCACTAGCCCGATGTGCATCTCATCGCCGGGCCGGTAGACGCCGCGTTCGGTGAAAACAAATGCGTCCAAACTTTCGGGCAACACGCTATCGACTCCTTCGACGTCGAACCGCGAAAAATTCAGAACGCGATCTTCGCGGGCATAGGGAATGAAGGCGACGTCATCGCCTTGGCGCGCCACGAAGGCGACCGGTGTTTTCTCGCGCACCTCTTTCGCGACGGGGCCGAAGGAGCAATGTCCATCCGAATCCGTTTGAGCCGTCTGCAGCGGGATCCCGTTTTTGCCAAGAATATCCACGGTGACTCCGGCCATGGGCTTTTGATTCTTGATGGAGAGGAGGAAGACTTCTTCGCTGTTGTCGGCTCCTTTTTTTGTGACGATCCCAATGTCCGTGACGAGAAGGAAGCGTCGGTCTTTGATGCCCTTGAGAGCGGTTTTTTTGACCGGGTCATAGCCGCGCGCCGTCAGGAAGAAGAGGCCGCGCTCGCTCCCGCCATCGGAGGGCTTTTGCAGGTGTGCGGCAAAATCAAAGGTCGAGTAGTTTGCTTTCCACGGGTTCTCCCTCACGATCGACTGCTGCTGCAGGGCGATGCGCGAAATGTTTTCCTGGTTGAAGAATTCGGGCGCCTGAAATTCCGGATGCTGAAATCGCCCTTCGGTCTGGCTGACCAGATGGTTGATCTGGGTGGTGGCGACGCGTGCGATTTCGTATTCGATGACGCCCAGTCCGCGAGAACGCACCGACAGCTTGCGCTCGCCGCTGAGAGCGAGCAGGCCGCCTTCGCCTTCGATTTGAACTTCGCGCGGAAACGCCGGCACGGGCAGGACGGCATTGTAATCTTCCGTCAACGGATAATCGCCCGGAGCGCGGATTCCCTTGCGCACTCGCACATAGAGTTCCCCGTCGGTTTCGAGGCGGATGCGGAAGGCATGTTGACGATCCTGCGATTTTTCTGTGGGCACCGCGACGCACTCGACTCGTTTTGCCTGCGCCAGAATCTCTTCCGGAACGTCGGACGGGCTCTGCCATTTTTCGTTTTCACGCAGGGTCGATTGTCCTGCCGTCGCTGTGTCCGACGAGTCTCCTTCATCGCCTTCGCTGTCGCTGGCGTCGTCGGTTTCAGCGTCGTCCGCTGCTTTTGCTTCGGCTTTGCGTTTCGGCAACAATCTGACTTCCAGGGCCCGGGCTAATTCGCGGGTGCTGATTTCCGCCGTGGTATTCAGAACGAGGACCTGTTCCGGTTCGCCGTTTTTGTTCCGGGCGATGATGCCCTCGCTCGCAGCAATGCGGAACATCGTGCCGCTGGACGGGATCCGCAGTTTCTGTTCGGCGTCTGTCTGGGTGGCGGCCCCGCCCTGGGCCGTGCGCACCCCTTTGGCCAGCAGCACTTTCAGGAAATCGTCTTTCTCGGGCAGGGTTACCGGTGAACTGCGCAGGAAGGCGAGGCGACGATGGGCGCCGTAAGTAATACTGAAATGCGGCGCCGGATCATTCGCGGCAAAGAGAGTGGATCCGCCAAGCAGGGCGAGTTGCACATGATGTTCCAGTTCGCCGGGCTCGATGCTGTGCGTCAGTTCAAACGTGGCCGTGATCTGGCGCAACGCGGGATTGGTCGGATCCTGGTAGAACTGGAGATCCTTGATCGTAATGGCGAACGACGGCGTCTGCGCTTCGTAAGTGAGACGTTTCATCAGGACGTGCCGCGGAAAAAACTTCTGGTCGAAAACGATGTGAATTTTCTTCTCGGCCGGCCAATCTTCCGTCGGTTGAAAGACGAGATGTTGATCGTCCCCCCAATGCCATGCCCCGGCCACGGCCGGGTCCAGATGCACGCCCGACAAAGAAGGTTTGTGCAGATCTTCAAGGAGAGCGGCCGATTCGCTGAAGGCAACGTTGAGGGGCGGAAACTTCAGGTCTTTTTCCAGTTTGGTCACCGAAATCGAGCTGACCGAGGCCGTCACGCGATGCGGCTGCGGCAAATGTTGGTAGCAGTGCCAGCCCCAGATCCCGCCGCCGGTCAGGAGCAGAGCAGCCAGCAGAAGGCTGAAAGTCAGGCGCGGCCGCGACCGATAGAAACCAAGGCAAGCCGAGCCGGCGCGAGCGAGCCAAAAGGGTGGATTCCAGCTGACATGGCCGAACACGGAAGCGGCGATTTTGGCCACTCCACGCTCGCCCCAGGCGAAACCATTCCGAATTTTACCGCCCCACTTTGCGAAAAGCCTTTTCATGGGTGGAATACGGCGGGCCTGCTTGGATCTTTCAGTGTTTCGCAACAATCTTTGCCTGCCGCACCGACTGCGAGTACAAAGGCAGGCGGATGAGAACTTCCGGCCTAGTGGCGACGCGGCGCAGCCTGGTTGACCGGCTGCAAAACTGGGAGGACCGGAAGCATTGGCAGGAGTTCTTCGATACCTACTGGAAGTTGATCTTTGCGGCGGCGCGGAAGTCCGGCCTGACCGAGGTGGAAGCGCAGGAGGTGGTGCAGGAAACGGTTATCACGGTGGCCAAGAAGGTGGGTAAACTGCAATACGATCCGGCGCGCGGTTCGTTCAAGGGCTGGTTGCTGCATATCACGCGCTGGCGCATCGCGGACCAATTTCGGAAGCGGCAGCCGGGGGAAAATCGCCCGCGCTTTTCCGATGACACGCGGATGACGGCGACGATCGAACGCATTCCGGACATGGAAGCAGCTAATCTCGACGCGCTCTGGGACAAGGAATGGCAGGAGAACCTGCTGGCCGCGGCCATGCAGCGGGTGAGGAAGAAAGTGGACGCGAAGCAATTCCAGATTTTCGACTGCTACGTTCGGAAAGAGTGGCCGGCCCAGAAGGTGGCGACGGAACTTGGGGTTAACGTCGGCCAGGTCTATCTGGCGCGCCATCGCGTGACGGCGATTTTGAAGAAGGAAGTGAAAGCGCTGGAGAAGCAGGGCGCTTAACGACGCGTTTGGGCGGGACCTTCCCCTCACCTCAGTCCTCTTCTGGCGGGAGAGGAAGGGGGCGGGCGGGAACGCGATTGAGGTGAAGGCGCTGGAGAAGTTCGGATAGGAGTAATGTAGAGGCGGCTGTGCCAGCCGCTCGGCTCATCGGTATCTGACGAACAGGAAGCGGCCGGCACGGCCGCCTCTACATTGCCGAACCCACAAGATTGCCTCGCGCCTCAGGCGTGTGTAAAATCGCGGGCATTGCTGATGACGTGAAAGATTTTCCGCCGGAAGTGTCCGCTTCCGCGCAAATTCCTTTGATTCCCGATCACGAGGTGCTGCGCGTGATCGGTCGTGGCGCTTACGGCGAAATTTGGCTGGCCCGCAGCCTGACCGGCGCCTTGCGCGCGGTCAAGGTGGTGCATCGCGCGACTTTTGAGAGCGAGCGCGCCTTTCAACGCGAATTCCAGGGCATGTCGAGTTTTGAGCCAATCTCGCGGGCGCACAACGGATTCGTCGACATTCTGCATGTCGGGCGTACCCGGGAGTATCTCTATTACATCATGGAGCTGGCGGACGATCATGTGGCCGGCCGCAAGATTGACGTGGTTCAATATGTCCCCCGGACTTTGAAGACGGATGTGGATCGGCACCGCCGGTTGTCCGCCGACGAATCAATTCAGCTGGGCATCTCGCTGACGGAAGCCCTCCGATTCCTGCACGAGCACGACCTGACCCATCGCGATATTAAGCCTTCGAATATCATCTTCATCGATGGCGTGCCGAAGCTGGCCGACATCGGACTGGTGGCCGCGACCGGTCAGCGCTCATTCGTCGGTACGGAAGGATATGTGCCGCCGGAAGGACCTGGCACGGCGCAGGCCGATATCTTCAGTTTGGGAAAAGTGTTGTACGAAGTGAGTACGGGAAAAGATCGTCTCGATTTTCCGGAGCTCGATTCGCAACTGACCGGCCGCTCAGATAAGCGGGAATTACTGCGGTTAAACGAAGTCCTGATCGAAGCGTGCGCGGGCGATGCGCGCAAACGGTACGCCTCGGCTTCGGCCATGCACGAAGATCTGTGCCGGCTCTCGGCCGGCCAGGTGCCCCGGCGAAAACGATCGGTGGGCAAATGGGTTTTGGCAGCCTGCCTGGTCGGCCTGGCGCTGGCCGGCGCGATTGCAACCCGTCAGGTTCTCTGGGCGCCGCCCGGGCTAGCCGAACCCCGCAGGCAGACAATCGTAAAAACGGAGCCGCCCGGCGCGCTCGTTTTGCTGGGGGATCACGCCAATAAAAGCCCCGCCACTTTCATCGACCTGGAGCCGCGCAAATACAACGTGCGCATCATGAGCCCCGGCTACGATCCGATCGAAACCGTGCTCGACTTGAGCGGACGAAAAACTGCACCTCCGCCGGTCTTCCAGTTGGTGCGGAGCCGGGGCTCGATCGAAATTCAATCAGAGCCAGCCGGCGCGGAGTATGTCTTGCGCAGCGAAGATGGAAAAGTTTCCCGCACCGGTTCGTTGCCGGCCCGGATGGCCGATGTGCCTTCGGGAAAATATTCGCTCATGGCGCGGCGAGGCGATTGGGAGATGACGGACAATATTGAGATCAAACGCGGCGAAATGACGCGCAAAGCGTTCGCCTTCGTGATAATACCAGTGAACGTGACGAGCGAACCGCCGGGGGCGGACATCTCGGTGGACAGCGCGCCCCCCAGTGGACACACCCCTCTGCGCCTGGAGCTGCCGGCCCGTTCGCACGAGATGGCCGCGCACCTGAACGGCTGGCCGGAAGAGCGGAGGTCCGTCGTGCTGCAAACCCAGGGCGAAAACGTCGTGCACTTCGTGTTCGCAAACGGGAGCGTGAAAATTACGAGCGCCCCGGGCGGAGCGAAAGTGATGACGGCGGGACGCGAGCTCGGCCAGACGCCGCTCGTCATCGAGGAGGTGAAACCGGGTGCGGTCACGTATGAGTTGCGCCTGGCGGGCTATAACGCGACTTCCATCACCGGACAGGTGGAACCGCAGCAGCAGGCTTTTCTGGCGGCGCGCCTGGAAAGGAGTCTCAGTCCCGAGCCGGGCCAGCCCTGGACCAACTCGCTCGGGATGAAATTCGTGCCGTTAGGAAATATTCAAATCTCTGTCTGGGAAACCCGGGTCCAGGATTACGAGGCTTTTTGTGCTGCGACCGGACGGCACCGCGACGCGCCGGATTTTGCCCAGGGCCCGACGCAGCCGGTCGTCAAAGTGAACTGGCCGGACGCGATCGCATTTTGCAAATGGCTGACGGACAAGGAGCGCGATGAAAATGTTCTGGAAGCGCGGCAAGCCTACCGGCTTCCGACGGATGCGGAGTGGAGCGCGGCGGTGGGATTGCGCAATGAAGGCGGCAATACGCCGGAAGCGCGTGACGGAAAAATCCGCAACGAATTTCCGTGGGGCAAACAATGGCCGCCACCGGCGGGCGCGGGCAACTACGCCGACAAAGGGGTGCAACGCGCGCGCGGAGGAGTGATTGATAATTATTCGGACGGCTTTGGTCAGACCGCGCCGGTCGGCAGCTTCAAGCCCAACGCGCTCGGTCTTTACGATCTGGGAGGCAACGTCTGGGAATGGTGCGCGGAAGGATACAAAGGCGACAGTGGCGCACCCGGACGCGACTGGGGAGTTTTGCGCGGAGGATCGTGGGCGACGAGCAGCCGGAGCGAAATGCTCTCTTCTTACCGCAACGTGGTCGATCGCAACGAGCGTGACGTCATCTACGGTTTTCGCTGCGTGCTGACTTCGCCCAATGAGTAAAAGCCGAGCGGCCTCGCCGCGCTGTTCGGCTGTAGTCACGGCGCTCTGTCGCCGTGTTCCACTTGATTTTGCCCGACACGAGGCGTTGTAGGAGCGGTTGGGCCAACCGCCTGTCTCGATAAACAGGTGCTTGACCCAAGCGCTCTACAACTCCCCAGCGTTTACGAACCTAGGGAGATAATCGTGGACGTCCCGACACAGCGGACGCCTCCAGAGATCGTTATCGGCGCGATCTTTGCTGTTAGGCAGGGATTGGCATGGCCCTCGATCAGTCGATCTCAGAACGAATTGCGCAGGAATTTTCGGCAGGGGACCAGCCGTTGGTTAGGGAACTTCTGCGACGCTACGCCGGGCCGGAATCAGGGCGAGTGGCGCGAGACGTCCTGATCTTGAGCAAAGGCAGGGTGGATCAGGTGAAACGCTTCGTCGAGGAGGCGCAAAACGATTATCGCAATGTTTTGTACTGGGCGGAATATTATGACACTGACCCGATGCTGCGCGGGCGCGATCCCAGAGCATTGGCCGATGATATCCTGGCAGAGTGGAAAGAGCGAAAGCCCCGCTAAGCAAAAAGCAATCGCCTTTTCGATTCGTTAGGCGAACGGGCCAGACTCGCTCTCGCCCAGCCAGGGGAGGGAGCGGCGCGCGCGCCGGAACAGACGCAGGCCAAATGGCTCGATGGCCTTGCTCCGAATGTGCGCAATGGCCTCCTCCACCGAGTCGGTCGTGTAGATCAACTGGAGATCCGATGGACTGACCGTGCCGATTTTCGCCATCTTTTCGACAAATTCGATTAATTCGCGCCAGTACTCCGTGCCCATGATGACGATCGGAAAATTCTGGATCTTGCCGGTCTGGATCAGGGTGAGGGCCTCAAACAACTCGTCTAAAGTGCCGGAACCGCCGGGCAGAACGACAAAGGCGTAGGAGTATTTAATAAGGAGCGCTTTGCGAACGAAGAAATAATTCATCGTGACGGAGCGATCGAGATAAGGATTGTTTTGCTGCTCGTTCGGCAAACGAATGCCGCAGCCGACGGATCGCCCGTGCACCTCCCTGGCCCCGCGATTGGCGGCCTCCATGATGCCCGGCCCTCCGCCGGTCATGACTGTGAAACCGAGTCCCGCGATAGCCGCGCCCATCTGACGAGCCAGTTCGTAATAGGGATTGTCCGGCTTCACCCGGGCTGAACCGAACACGGTCACGCACGGGCCCACGAAATGAAGCGCGCGAAATCCGCGCAGGAAATCCATCATCACGCGCAGAAGCGTAACGAACTCGTCCAGGCGGGGGCGCGGTCCCTCCAGAAACATCTGGTCCGCCCGCTGGGCGGACGCGGTCAGAGATGATTCCGTTGTCTCAGGGTTCCTGGCCGGCGCAGTGTTTGTCCCGTCCATGACGGCGCTTCAAGGGAAAGTCCGTTTCCGCCCAATCTCTTCGAGCAGCTCGATTTGGATCTGCTGGATTTCGAAAAGGCGGTTGTACTGGCGGCGGAGCAGGTGATCGATTTTTTCGTGGAGATGCCTTATTTCCAGTTCCGCTTTCAAGTTGATCTTGTAATCGTTTTCCGCGTGGAGACGGTCCCGCGCGGCGGCGCGGTTCTGACTCATCATGATGATGGGCGCCTGCAGGGCGGCGAGGCACGACAGGATGAGATTGAGCAGGATGAAGGGATAAGGATCCCAGGCCCGGGTTAAGAGGATGGCGGCGTTAATGAAAATCCAGACGAGGAGGACGAAGCCGAAAGAGATAATGAACCGCCAGCTGCCGCCAAACTTGGCGATTTGATCCGAGAGTTGCTCGCCGAAGGTCAAATTGCTTTCGAATTCCTTGCTCGAATCGCTGGACAGGATTTCGTGCTGCCTCAGGCTCTCCACCACTTCCTCGTCGAGGCTGGAAAGCTCGCCGATTTCATCCTGCAGGACTTCTTTTACATATTCCTTGCGCGCGTTTCCCAGGTCTTCGAAACAAATAAACTCTCGGCCCTGGCATTGGGGGCTGCGCTTTTGGAGGTGGACGAGGAGGGAAGGCCGGATCAATTCGGCGATTTGGCCGTCGTTCGCTGGTTTCGCCTTGTGGCAAATGCAGCAAACAGGATCCGGCTTTGTCTCGCTCATGGAATGACGGAATTAACCTCTTCCGCGGCTGGTTGTCGATTACGTCTTGAATGGGGCGGTTCCGATCTTAATCTAGTGGCGTGGAAGAAGCCGAAGTTCCGTTGGAAGATTTGCAGGAGCATATTCATCACAGTGCCGAGCATGGCGGCGAAGCGTGGATTTCGTGGGTGGCGCTGAGCACGGCGGTTTTGGCGGTCTTGGCCGCCATTTCGGGGCTGCTTTCCGGCGGCCATGCCAATGAGGCGATGATGAGCCAGATTGAAGCGGCTGACCATTGGGCCTTCTATCAGGCCAAAGGAATCAAGGCCGCCGTCCTGGATGCAAAGATGAGCCTGAGCGGCACGGTCAATGAGCAGGATCAAGCCAAGGCGGAGCGTTACCAGGAAGAACAGAACGAAATCCAAAAGGAGGCGAAGGCGAAGGAAAGCGAGGCCAAACAGAATTTTCATCAACATGAGGTGTTCGCCCGCAGCGTGACCATGTTTCAAATCGCCATCGCCATTGCCGCCATCTCCGCCCTAACGAGAAAGCGACGGTTCTGGATGGTCAGCTTATTGTTCGGTCTCATCGGCGTCGTTTTTCTGGTGCTCGGGTTTCAGGCCCACTGATTCATGCGCGTCCTCGCCATCGATGCCTCTCTCCGGAACACCGGGGTTGCGATTGTCGATGGGGCTAAGGGCAAGACCTGCGCGCTTTATTACGGGACAATTCACAATCGAGTCGCCCTTCGTTCTTCTTCCTGCCTGGTCGCCATTCGCGATCGTCTTGCCGAATTGATTCAGGAGCACGAACCGGACAGCTGCGCGCTTGAGTCGGTCATTTACGTGCAGAGTTATAAGACGGCTATTCTGCTCGGGGCGGCGCGGGGCGCGGCCATTCTGGCGGCGGCGGAAAGAGGCCTGCCCGTTTTCGAATACGCTCCCACCCGGATCAAGCAAGCCACCGTCGGGCGGGGCGGAGCCGGGAAAAACCAGGTCGCGTTCATGGTGCGAGCTCTCCTCGGCCTAACGGAAACGCCGGACGATGATGCCGCGGACGCGCTGGCCATCGGTCTGACTCATCTCCGCGCGCAGGAGGCGTCTCGGCTCGGTGTGCCGGGCGCTAAACAGATATGATCCCGCCGCTGAGAGTGCGCTGGCTCGGGCGCATTCGTTTCGACGATGCGCTCGCTTTGCAGGAAGAACTCGTCGAGATGAAGCGTCGGAATCGAGCGTCCGCCGACCACTTGCTGCTCCTGGAGCATGATCCGGTTTATACGATGGGCCGCACACCCGACCGGTCCAGCCTGCCAGGCGAGGCGACTTTGCCGCATCCGCTTTTTCCGATCAATCGAGGCGGCCAGGCGACCTATCATGGTCCGGGCCAGTTGGTCGGTTACCCGATTCTTGATCTGCGTCGTTATGGGCAGGATCTGCACCGATACCTGCGCTGGCTGGAAACGATGCTGATCGATGTGCTCGACCGGCACGGCATCGGCGGGGCGCGCCGCGAGGGTTTGACCGGCGTCTGGGTAGAGAACCGGAAAATCGCTTCCATCGGGGTCGGCGTGCGCCACTGGATCAGCATGCACGGATTTGCCTTGAACGTGAGCGGAGACCTCTCGCCCTTTGCCCGGATCATTCCGTGTGGAATCGCCGGGGTCGAAATGACGTCGATGGAAAGGGAGACGGGCCGCTTCATTTCCGTGATCGACGTGGCCGCTCAGTTTGAGAAAATGGCGGTCCGGCAGCTGGCGGATGGGCGAACGGGCGAGGCAGCGGCTGTACCTATACTGGCAGACAAACTATGATTGCACTGGAGGATGGTTTTGCGGATGTGATTGGGAAAGCGCAACGCGGCTTGCGTCTGTCGGACACGGAATTGGCGGAGAAAGCTCGGGTCAGTTCCCAAAAAATTCGGAAACTGCGCGAAGGAGAATTCGACGAACTGGCCCTGCTCCGGGTGGCGGGCGTGCTTAATCTGGCGACGCGCGCCTTGTCCGAGTTGGCCGCCGGGGAATGGCGTCCGGAGAAGGTGGAGTTGGAGGGATTGGCCCAGTTTTCGACGCGTTATCACGACATGTCAGTGAACGCGTATTTAATTTGGAACAGCAGCAGCCGCGAAGCCGTCGCCTTCGATACGGGTGCGGATTGCAGCGCCATGCTCGACCTGGCGACAAAGCAGAGTCTCAAGATCAAATGGATCCTGTTGACGCACGCTCATGTTGATCATGTGGCCGATCTGGCGCGGTTGCAGCAGAAAAGCGGCGCGCTCGTGTGCGTTTCCTCGCGTGAGCCCGTGCCGGGCGCGGAACTGATCGAGGAAGGGAAAAGTTTTCGGGTGGGGAAATTGAACATCGAAACCCGCCTGACCTGGGGACATTCCAAGGGGGGGATGACTTACGTGGTGCACGGATTGGCCCGGCCGGTTGCCGTGGTGGGAGATTCCCTTTTCGCCGGGTCGATGGGAGGTGGCAGTGTTTCTTACGAGGATGCGCTGCAAAATAATCTGACAAAGATCCTGACCCTGCCGGACGAGACGGTCATGTGTCCCGGGCACGGGCCGATCACCACGGTGGGGGAGGAGAAGATTCATAATCCCTTTTTCGCGGGCCGGGTTTAGAATCTCCTGCGCCGGTGGGGCGCGACTCGGTCGAGCCGACTTTATCCGAAAAGAGTGCGACGGCTCGACCGATCCACCGCGTAAAGCATGGGCTTGCGGTTGTTTTCTTTGCGGGCAAGCCTACGTCTGATCTATGAACATCGGTTTTGTCGGGGTGGGTCGGATGGGTGCAAACATGACGCGGCGGCTGCGTGATCGTGGATTCCACGTCACGGCTGTTTTCGACAGGAACCGCCAGCACGCGACGGTTCTGGCGCAGGAGCTTGGCTGCGCAGCCGCGCAGGATCTTTCGGAAGTGACCGCAAGTTCAGCGGTGATCATCACGGTGGTGAGCGACGACGCGGCCATGCGCGAAATTTTTTCGGGCAACGGAGATAACTTGCTGGTGAACGCGCGCGGGAAGCTGTTCATCAATTGCGCCACCGTCTCCCCGAAGGTGCACGTCGAGGTTGAGAAAATGGCGCAAACGGCCGGGGCCCAGGCCTTGGAAGCCTGTATGGCGTCGAGCATCACGCAGGCGCGGGAAGGAACGCTTTATTTGATGTGCGGGGGGAGCGCAGAAGCCTTCCAAAAAGCGGAACCGATTCTGAAGGAGCTCGGATCGACCGTGCGGTTTGTGGGAAAAGCGGGAGAAGCGGCGAAAGTCAAAGCGCTCGTAAACATGGTGATGAACATCAACACCGCTGGGTTGGCCGAAGGTCTCGGCCTCGGCGCCGCGCTCGGTCTCGATCTAAAAGTGTTACGCGAAATCTTTGCGCAGACCGGGGCCGCTTCACGCGTGCTGGAAACAGATGGGGAAGACATGGAGAACCGGGAGCACAGCTGTTTTTTCTCCGCCGCGCATGCGGCCAAGGACAGTGGGATCGCGCTCGAGTTGGCCCGCCATGTCGGCCTCGATTTGCCGCTGGCCCGCGCCACGCGCGAGCAGTTTGATCGGATGGTCGCGGAAGGTTTAGGAGAGCTGGATAAATCGGGTGTAGCCGAGCTGACGTTCAAAGATCGGCACAAACATTCCGGGGACTCCCCGTGACAAAGAGCAGCGGTCTCCGCACCGCTGGACCAGCCGGTGCGGCGAGACTTTGTCGAGCCGACTTTGTCCGTAAGAAATTCGACGGCTCGACGGAGTCTCGCCCTACCAGCATGGGTAAGGGATGGTTCGGAGACCGCCCCTCCTGGGAGGGGCACGCGTCGTCGTGCGCGGGGCCGGGCTCAAGGTTGCGCATGACACGCGCTGGCCGGATTGTGAACTCTCGATGCAAACCATTTGGCGCGTTTTTTCCTATGTGAAGCGTTACCCGTGGCTGGCCACGGGAATGCTGGCCTGCGCCATTACGGGCACGCTCATGGTGATCGTCTTTCCAGCGGTCACGAAAAGGATCGTGGACCAGGTGGTCTACCAGCGGCACGAAGAGCGGCTCATGCCACTGGTCTGGATTGCGGCACTCGCCTTTTTTCTGCAACACGGCCTCAACGCCGTGCGGATCGTTCTGAACAACACGTTCGAGCAAAGGGTGATCTTCGATCTGCGCAGTGATCTTTACTCACACATTCAGATGCTTCCACTGCGCTGGTTTGATAATCGCACGACCGGCGATCTCATGACGCGGGTTCTCGAGGATGTGAACTCGGTCGAACGGGTTCTGATTGACGGCGTGGAGCAGGGCGTCGTCGCCGTCCTGCAAGTGATCGTCGTGCTGGGAGTGATGTTCTATGTCAGCGTGACCCTGGCCCTGCTGGCGCTGGCGCCGCTGCCTTTTCTGGTGGGCGGCGCTCTCTGGTACACTCTGACGGCGCATCGCCGTTATCGGCTGCAACGCGTGGCCTCCTCGGCCATGAATTCGCTACTGCACGATAATCTCGCGGGCATTCGCCAGATCAAGAGTTTTGTGCGTGAAAAAGAAGAGCACGCCCGCTTCAACCGAATGAGCGACAAGCTGCGCCACGCCACGCTGGTGGTCATGCGCGTTTGGGCGATTTATCATCCTTCGATGTATCTTTCCGGCTCGTTAGGCATTGTGCTGATCGTGGCGGTGGGCGCCAGGATCGTGCTGAGCGGCACGATGCAGCTGGGCGAGCTGGTGGCGTTCCTCATGTTGACGGGGTTTCTTTATGAGCCAATCGGAAGACTGCATCAGCTCAATCAACTGGTGCAGGCGGGACGGGCAGCGGGCGAACGCGTTTTCGAAATCATCGACACCCCGATCGAGCCGGGCTGGGCGGATGAGAAGCCAATCGCGCCAGTCGCTGGGGATATTCGATACGAGAATGTCAGTTTCAGTTATGCGGAGGGACTCCCCGCTCTCAGCGGCGTGTCGCTGCACGCGCGGCCCGGCGAAACCATTGCGCTGGTAGGCGCGACCGGCGCGGGCAAGTCCACCCTGGTCAATTTACTGGCGCGCTTTTACGAATTAACGGGTGGCGAAATTTATGTCGATGAAAAGCCGATCCGCGATTACGGGTTGCGGGCCTTGCGCGAATCGATCGGCGTGGTGACGCAGGAAAGTTTTCTGTTCAACGGATCGATTCGGGAAAATCTTTTAATGGGAAAACCGAAAGCGAGCGACGTTGACCTCTGGCGGGCGGTGGATGCGGCCAACGCCCGTGCCTTTATCGAACGGTTGCCGGACGGATTGGAGAGCGTGGTAGGCGAACGCGGAGTGAAACTGAGCGTCGGTGAAAAACAAAGAGTCTCGATCGCCCGCGCCCTCCTGAAGGATCCGCCGATTCTCATTCTGGACGAAGCCACGGCCAGCGTGGACACGGCGACGGAGCGCCTGATTCAGGGAGCGTTAGAAAATCTGATGTCGAATCGGACGTCGATCGTAATCGCTCACCGGCTTTCCACGATCGTGAACGCAGACCAGATTCTAGTGCTCGATCGCGGCCGCATCGTCGAACGCGGACGGCACGAAGAGTTGATTGCGCGCGGCGGCAAATACGCGGTGCTCTGCCAGCAAAGCCTGCTCGAAACGAGCGAAGAGCGGGCCGCGCGGGAGATGGACACTGAACCGGCCGGGCCGGGCCCGGTCGATCCGACGACTTTCGCAGAGGAGATCCAGCTGGATTCGCGATAAGGGTCCGGGTGGGGCAGGCGGAGCCCCCGCCCGACAACAGCTTGCCCAGCCCGGGGTGAGTTCGTGCCTCGCAGGGCAAGCGCTTCGCTGGCCCTGAGGAGTCCATCAATTTGACGAACCTAACGAGCCGAGTTTTTGCTCCAGTTCGTCATAGCGCCTCTGTAATTCGCGGGAGCGGTCTTCCGATTCTTCGAAGGCCCGGCGCTCTTCATGCAGGCTTTGTTCCAGTTCTCGAATGCGATCCTGCAGATCGATGGAGATGCCGCTGGTGGCCGGTTCGTGCGGTGCTTCCGCTTCCTCCGCCGCGGGAGTTTCCGGCTCGGGCTCTGGTTCGGTTGGCAACTGCAAGGTGGGCAATTCCAGGATCTGACGACGCGTGCCGTCGCAGGCGTTGATGATAAAAGTTTCTCCATCGATCTCGCGCAGGCGAATAAATTCCTGGATCGCGCCCAGCGTGGTGGGTCCGTAATAACGCTCGCTCGTGACTTCGACCAGCCAGTCCATCCCCAGGTTCGGCAACATGGGCGCTTTCATCCAGGTGGCCTGATCGGTCGAGATGGCATCATGCGGCGCGATTTGCGCGCTGCCGGCCCAGTCGACCAATTGATCGAAGGCGAGAGGTCCGAAAATCGTGCCGTCTTCGTGTTTGCGCAGATACCATTGCTGATTGGTCGCGTCTTCCATGACTAATCGTTGGGGGAGGCGGAAGAGGCGGGCGTGGCCGGGCCGGGGATCAGGATGGTCTGGCCAATTTGCAGCTTTCGATCGTTTTCAATGTGATTCATCTTTTGCAGATCGCTCACTGTCACATTATGCATCTTGGCGATGGAAGTGAGGGTTTCGCCGCGCGCCACCGTGTGGGTGTTGCCGTTGGCGGTGGCGTGATTGGATGGCTCGGGCGCGGCGGCGGCGGCCGCGGGCGTGGCTTCGCCAATCATCACGCCGGGGCGCGCGTTGGTTATCTGCTGCTCGAGCTTGAGGATCTGTTGCGACAAGGTATCGATCTTCGCATTCTGCTCCTCGATCTTTTTGGTTAAAGCCTGTAACTGCGCCGCGGTCGGTGTATCCGGGGCTGGGGTCCGCGCCAGAGTTTGGGAAAGGGCGGGGACCGTGACGGCCTCAGCCCACAGGACGGCTACGGCGCTGAGCACAAACAACTTCATCGTTCCTGATGTTGGCACCAGCTGCTTTTTCTGGCAAGCACGGGTCAACTTGCCTTTGCCGTTCTTTTTTCGTACATTCCCTTATGCCGGAGCGCACTCAGAGGCCAATCGACCCGGTGCCGTGGGCACCGAAACAGGGAGACGGAGGCGGGCCGCGGTCCCCTGATGTTTCCCGACCCGATACGAAGGATCTGCTTAGAAAAATGCGAAAAGTGGATCCGAACCAATCCAAGCGCTATCGCCAGCGCACGGGCCAATAAGGAGAGAATCGGGCGTGGCGCTTGACCAGGTTTTCTCCAGCGGGAGCGAAGATTTTCCCGGTCTTTTGCGCCGCCAGGGACTTTTGGCCACGGCTCCCGCTCTGCGCGATTCCGCCGGGACCGGAGGTTCCTGGAGCCAGACCCAGGCGACGACGATTCTCGCTTTCAAGTTTGCCGGCGGTGTTCTGGTGGCGGGTGATCGCCGCGCCACGGCCGGGAACACGGTGGTTTACGATCGGGCGGAAAAAGTCCTGGAAATAGACCGGCATTCCATCATGGCCATCGCCGGAGTGCCGGCGACGGCGTGGGAAATGGCCCGCGTGCTCGAGCATTCCTTTCAATATTTCCGGCGCACCCAACTCCAGGAAATGAGCGTTGACGGCAAGGTGCGCGCGTTGTCCAAGCTTTTGCGCGACAATTTCGGATTCGTCATGCAAGGCGTGGGGATGGTCGTGCCGATCTTTGCCACCTACGACCACGGAGCCAATGCCTCGGCCCGACTCTATTTCTACGACGCCATGGGCGCGCAATTCGAAGCGGCCGATTACTGCGCGACCGGCTCGGGCTCGCCTGCCGTGCGCGGCATTCTTTATTACGCCAATAAATGGAGCGGGCAGCCCCTGCAGAAATTGAGCGAAGAGGAAGCGGTCGCGATCGCCCTGCGGGCTCTCGATACGGCCGCGGAATCGGACACGGCCACGGGCGGGGTCGACCGAAACACGCGCATTTTTCCGATCATTAAAATCGTTTCCCAGGATGGAATCAACACCATGCCCGACGAGAAGATCTCGGCCATTTTTAAGAACTCAGTCGCATGATTGAAGAGCCTTACCGCTGGGTGGAAGCGATCGCGAATCGGCGCGAATACATTGAGACGCAGCTGGCTTCTGGCAGTCCCATCGCGGCGGTCGGTTATGCCGATGGGATTTTATTTGTCACGCTGGGCCGCGCTCGCCAGAAGATTTTCGAGATCTACGATCGGATTGCGATGGGTGCGATTGGTCATCCCGGCGACATTGAGCGGCTGCGCATGGCTGCGATTGAGCTGGCCAGCACGGAGGGCTTTACGCGTTCCGCCGCGGATGTTTCCTTGCGGCGGCTGGCTCATTACTCTCTCAGCCCGGTTTTGAAGGGGGCCTTCGAGCAGGTCTATGGCGCCCCTTACCTGGCGCGGCTTCTCTTCGCCGAAGTGGGCGCCCGTCCGGAAGAAGACCTTTTTCTCCGCCTCGAATACGACGGCGCAATCGCGACGAGCGGCTCCAATGCTTCTGAGCTTCATCAAAATTTTGCGGCGCTGAGTGCGACCCGACAGTCGACGGAGATGATGGAGTCTTTTCTTAAAGACGTCCTTCCGGGAAATGGTTCATTTGAGCATGCGCTGAGCGCGGCCGTGGATGCATGGAGCGTCGGACACCTGACCTTGAGCGAGGAGTCGGGGCGGCAGATGCCCGACGCTGCCGCCATTGCCAAACATCGGCAGGATCAACTCGCCACCACCGGGATCGAAGCGGCCATCCTGGAGCGCCGGGGTAAAACGGCCATCCGGTATCGTTCTCTTTCAGACGATCAGGTTCGATCGGCTGTTCAGGTTTAGCGGAGCCATTTCATGTTTTTACGATCCGGGCGCCGGGCGCGAGTGACCGACAGAGTTCTGGCCTGGGCGGGTGTCCTTCTCATGGCGATTTGCTTCGCCTGGCTGCAATGGACCACGCCACGGGAGAGCGGGTGGACGGTTCAATCCCGCCGGCACGAGCCGTTTAACGTGGTCGTGATCGATCCCGGTCACGGTGGGCAGGACTCGGGCGCGATTGTCGGCCATACCGTAGAGAAAGAATTGACGCTCGATATTGGGCGACGAGTGGACCGCCTTCTCCAGGCGCAGGGGATGGCGACGGTTATGACGAGGGCGGGGGACGCCTATATCTCCCTCGCGGAACGCGCTGCCCTAACGAATAGGATTCCTGATTGCATCCTGGTCAGTATTCACTTCAATGAAGGAAGCAAGGCGGTTTCGAGTGGAATCGAGACGTATTATCCCGATCATCAAATGACGGCGGGTGTCCCGCTGATCGCGTGGCTGCCCTTCCTGCAACGAACCGCCCTGCCATTGCTCAACGCGGAGAGCCAGGATCTGGCCAATTGCCTGCAGGAGGCACTCGTCACCCGCACGCATGCGAACAATCGAGGGACCAGGGCGCAACAATTTTTCGTGATCGCGAACGTGCGTCATCCCGCCGTTTTGGTGGAGGGCGGATTCCTTTCGAACAAGGATGAAACATCGAAACTGTCCAGTCCCGATTACCGCGAGAGCGTGGCGGGTGCGATCACGGAAGGAATTTTTCACTATCGCGACGCTTTGCGGCAGCGACAATCGATGCTGGTCCTGACGGGATTGCCTTCTACCGAATAACTTGCCGGGCGGAGCGTCCAATCAGCCATATCACCATGAGATTCCTGATCGCGGCATTATTCTTGGTTTTCCTCACGACCCTGCGCGCGGACGAGGCGGTGGCCAAGGCGCAACAGGCCTTAAAAGACCAGGGTTTCTATTACGGGCAGATCACGGGGGAGAAGAATGCCGATTCCAGCGCGGCCATCCGGAGGTATCAGATCCGCAACGGCCTGGAGATAACGGGCGAGCTGAACGAGGAGACGTTGCAGGCCTTGCGCAAAGGGCCCGCCGCCACGCCGGTGCCGGCGGCGACAAGGGCTCCTGTGACGACCGTGCCAGCTCCGTCCCGATCGGAGGAGGGCACTTCGGATCTGCCGGATGACAACGCCAGGGACAACGGCCCCGTCAATCCGGGACCTGGCGCGCCACTTGCCGGAGCCCCGCAGGATCGCGAGCCTCCCCGCGTTTACCCAGGCCGGGTGGTGCCCCGGAGTGGTGCAATGTTCGCGGGCACTCCCTTCGAGACTGCGCCTCCGGAGGTGCAGAGCAAGGTCATTCTGGATGCGCAGAAGGTTCTGGCCCGTCGTGGCCTTTTTAAATACCAGGCCGATGGAGTTTTTAGTCCGGACATGGAATTTTCCCTGCGCGCCTATCAAGCGCGCGTTGGATTGCGGCCGACCGGTCGCCTTGATTTGGAGACGCTGGCGGCGCTCGAGCTGCTGCCCGGCTCGCACGAGCGGGTTTACACGCCCCGGCGCAGCTTTCCGCCCTGGGCGCAGCCCCCGGTCCGCGGCGAGTGGATCCGGCCGTAAGCGGCCAGGGCCTTCAGGGGAGGCACCTCCGGGGTGTCCGTGGGCAGCTGATGAACGAAAACGCGCACCGGACGTCTCGGAGAAACCTCCTTACCTGGAAGAAGAACTCTCAACGTCAAACGCTCAATGTTCAGCGCCCAAGTAAACAAGGCATGGTGTGACGCCGTGTCCTTGGTAAACGTTGTGCCAGGTGGTCTCTCAGGAACGGTTACTGTTTCGGAGTTTCGAACTTTACGGATTGGAGCTCGGCGAAAATGCTCCCCAGAAAAATCTGCGCCTCGACGCGCAGAATCATCCGATCCGAATCATCCGACAGCCAGATAGTGGCTTTGCGAAATTTACGGTGTGGTTGCAACTCCAGTTCCTTGCCCACCTTGCTCAGCTGTAGATCCATCTTGATGGCGTTGTAATTACCGGCCCGCACACTGAGCTTTTCGCGCCCGGTCACCGTGAGGGTGGCGAGGTAGGCGGAGGTGGTCGGATAAACCACGACGCGATAAACGGCGCGATCCTTCAGCGGCTGGCTGCGCAGGTAAAGCATGGCGGAGTGCAGGTCGTAAAGGTTCGGAAAGGAAAAACCCTTACCCTTGGCGACCACTCCATTCTCGATGCGGGAGCGATTGACGCCGGTGTTACTGAAGGTGAGGTGCGTGGCCATTTTCTTGGAACGCACCGTCTCATTCTGGTTGGTCTCCACCGGGAGCAGGGTGCTGGCATCGTCCACCGCGCGGAAGTTCACGTCATATCGCCAAAGGGCCCGGGCCAGGCCGACGGTCCGGCCGTTGGCCTCCAGCAGATAGCGGTTGTCCGATGATTTGGTGAGTTGAGCTTCCGCCGTGGCCGCAGTGAGCCCCGACCACCCGAAATTGTAGATGGCGCGCAGCGGCCGCAACGCCGCGAAATCTCCCGGGGGATCCCGGGTCAGGCTGGCCTGCCAATTGGGAGCCGCCCCGCGCGCGAGCAGGGCGGACCCGATGAGGAAAGCGAAGGGAAGGAGTGGTCTCACAACAAGGAAAGCCTGGGCCAAGCGGGCGTGCCCGATTCAGCGGCGGCGCGGAAGAATACCGCTGGCTTCATTCTCGGTACAAAAAACACACGCGGGTGTTGGACCCGCGTGTGTTCCAATTTGTTGAAAGTTAAGTCAGGGCTTGGTCGCCTTGGCCGGACTGGCAGAGCTGGTTGCGCTGGTGGAAGTGGCGCCGGTCGCCTTCTCGGTGGTGGCGCTGGTGGCGCGGCCCGGCTTGTTCAAGACAGCCACCACATCATTGGTGAAATCGACGTTCTCGCGGGAATACATCAAGAGCGGCACGCCGTTCAAACTCATGCCGGACTTGTCAAAAACGAGATCGAGACTCTGCGCTTTGACCTTTTCCATGACCACGTCCGTGATCTCCTTGACGATGCCTTCGCGCATGCGGAGCGCCTGCTCCTGCAACTGACGCTCGCGCGTCTGGCGGAACTCGTTGATCTCGCGCTCCAAGTTTTTGATGTTCGTAATCTTATCGTCGCGATCTTTCGCCTTGGCCGTCTTGGCATCGGCGCTGAGAGCGTTGGAGTCGAGCTGCTTATTCAGATTATTGATCTCATCGAGCGCCTTTTTGTAAGCATCGGCGCGATCGTCGTATTCTTTTTTGGCCGCGTTTTTCGCCTCATTAATCTTGGCTTCGGCGTCTTTGGTTTTGTTAAATTCTTTGAAGGCACGGTTCATGTCGACCGTTCCGACTTTGAGCGTGCCCTGGGCGAAGCCCGCGAGGGGGAGCGCCAGCATGGTGCCAAGGGCGATAGTTAGGATTTTCTTCATAAAGGAGATGGACAGTATAGGTTGGACCGCATTAGACCGAGGTTGTCAATATTCGTTCAAAATTGATAGCCGACATTGAAGTTGAAATGTCCCTTGTTGCCCCGGCCATCAGTCTGGATCGGAAAGCCATAATCAATCCGCAACGGACCAATTGGCAAATCGAGCCGTAACCCAAAACCTACGTCGGAAGCGACACTGTTCGTGCCGAAATCATAGGGATTGGCGTTGACGAACCCCGTATCGTAGAAAAGGGCGCCCCGCGCCTTCTCAATAATAGGAAAGGTCAGCTCGGCGGTGGCCCGGGCCATGGACTGGCCGCCCAACGGCTGGCCTTGTTTATCTCTGGGGCCCACGTCGCGGAAAGCAAAGCCGCGCAGGTTGTTCGAACCACCCAGATAAAGGCGATCGTAAATAGGCACCGCCGAAATTTGCTCGTCCGCCGGCACTAAAATGGGATTACCCATCCCGTCCAGCATCGGGGTGCCATCGGGGTTTCGCGATTTCACCTGCACCTGGATGGTGTTTGTCTCTGACCGATCCCAAACATCCACCACCGCGGCCTCGGCATTGAACAGGAGAACCATATCCAGAGGCAGATGAAAGTATTGCGAGGCTTCCAGGTCGCCGCCGTAAATCTGAACGTCGCCGCCCAGCGGCCCACCGGCCACATACGGCGCGAACGTCACGCGCGTCCCTTTGCGGGTCAGTATCGGGTTATCGCGCCGATCAAAAACAAGACTGCTCAGGACCTCGCTCTTGACGGTTGCGCCGGCTTCCGCCTGGATCTGATCCGAAGCACTGGTATTGACGTTAAAGATTTCAATATCTTCGAGTCGATAGCCGAGCGTTCCGTAGAGGTATTGGGTGAGCGGTTTGCGCAGCTCAAAGGCGACGCCGTAGTTGCGCTGATCGTAAACGGAGCTGAGATAGTTCGCCTCGGTATAGAATACCTGACCGCCCAGGGACAAACGGCGATCCAGGAAGTAAGGCTCGGTCAAAGCGAGAATGAAATCCTTGCGCTGGGTGCCGACCTGGGCGCGGATCCGGAATTTTTGACCGCCGCCGGTGAATCCGGGCCAGCTCCTCAAATCAAAATTTCCCTGGGTCAGTTCGGCAAAAACGACCAGTTGATCGATCGTGCTGAAACCTCCGCCAAAGCTCAAAGAGCCGGTGCGCTTCTCTTCCACTTGGACGGTCAAATCCTTGCGGCCCGGCACGCCGGTATCCTCCGGATACGTCTCGACTTTGGCGAAGTAACCGAGGTTCTCGAGCCGCTTCTTGGTCACGTCGACCCGGACGGTGTTAAAGACATCGCCCGGGGCGATCAATACTTCGCGCCGAATGACCTTGTCCCTGGTGCGGGTGTTGCCCACGACGTTAATGCGTTGCACGAAAGACCGGTTGCCTTCCTCGATCTTGTAATGGACATCGATCCGTTCAGGGCCGGCCGGCGAACCTTCCGGCAACACCACGAGATCGACGTAGCCGCCCGTGCCGTAGGCGTCGGCGATGGCCTTGGCATCATCATGCAGGCCCTTGGGCGAGTAGATTCCGCCTTCCTTCATTTTTACGATGGCCCGGAGTTTTTCCTCCGTCGTCATCTTGTAGCCGGTAAAAGTAATCTTGCCGGTGTGATACTGCTGGCCTTCCACGACGGCGATGGTGATGATGATCGGACCGCTCTCGCGCTCTTTGCGCACGTCTTTTACTTCGGCATCGATGTAGCCATGGTTCTGGTAAAATTCCTTGATGCTATCGAGATCCTGCTGGAGTTGCACTTCGTCGAGCCGGCCGGACTTGTCGATGAAGGCAATCAGCGTCTTGCCCTTGGTCTTCATTTGCTTCCGCAGAACCTTGCCGCTGTAATGCCCGTTGCCTTCGAAGTGGACGCTGCGCACGGCTCCCTTGATCCCTTCGTTCACCGTGTAAACCACGCGGGAAGTGCCGCGATTTTCCTCGATCGGGTCCACTCGGAATTGCACGCTGATGTCGTTGTAGCCGCGGCCCTTGTAGGCCTCGATGATCTTTTGACGTCCCTGTTCCAACTGCTCCTCGTTGACCGGGCTGTTGATTTTGAGAGCGATTTCTTTGCGCAGTCGCTTGGCGCTGACTTTTTGCGCGCCGTCGATTTCAATTTCGCGCACGACCGAGCGGGTTTGCACGGCCACGATGACTTTCACGCCGTCGCCGGCGGGTTGCGCGAAGATACGAACGTTGCGCACGGAACCGGTGGAATAAAGCTGGCGAATATCCTGCTCCACGACGGCGTCGGAATAGGGCTGGCCCACGGTGGTACGCAATTGGGCGAGAATTCGTTCCTTACTGACGGTGGCTGGTCCGGTGTACTCCACGTCGATCGACCGAACGGTGGGCGGTCCTTGTTGCCCGTGCGCCAAAATGGGGCCGAACACCGCCAGAAACGACGCCAGCAAAACGGCGAAGGCTGGGCGACGGCTCGGTCCGGAGAATAGTATCATAAGTAAGGATTAAAGATGGCGAGTCCCGCGGAGAACACCACGCGGGACAGGCGGCTATATGGGGAATAAGAAGGCAATCGTCAAGGAAGGTTTTTTCAGAAGCGCCCGGGGCGCCTAGGCACAGACAACTCCAGAGCCCTTTAGTTCAGCAGCTTATACCAATTGTTGCGTCGGCGCGGTTCATAGCCGGCAGCGCGAATGAGGGACTCAATTTGAGACGCATTCATGCGGAAGGTGGTGCCGGCACTACTCACGACGTTCTCTTCCATCATGACCGAGCCGAAATCATTGGCGCCGTATTTTAGGGCGACCTGTCCGATGCCTGGCCCCTGCGTCACCCACGAGCTTTGAATATTTTCGATGTTATCCAGAAAGATGCGGGCGAGCGCCTGCGTCCGGAGATATTCGGCCACGCCGGTGGGCTGCGCGATTTTCAAAACAGTGTGCTGCGGCTGAAATGTCCAGCAAATGAAGGCGGTGAAACCTCCGCTGCGATCCTGTTGATCGCGCACGCGCTGCAGATGTTCGATCCGATCTTCCATGGTCTCGACATGGCCGAACATCATGGTCGCGCTCGAGTTCAATCCGAGTTCGTGCGCGATTTGCATGACTTCAAGCCACTGGTCCGAGCCGCACTTGAGCGGTGCGATTTTTTTACGCACGCGGTCGACCAGGATCTCGCCGCCTCCGCCTGGAATCGATCCGAGCCCCGCGGCTTGGAACTGCGCGATCACTTCGCGCAGCGGCATGCGGAAGGTCTCGGCAAAATGTTGAAACTCGGGCGGGCTGAATCCGTGGATGTTGAGGTGCGGATATTTTTCGCGGATGTGGTGCAGTAGATCGAGGTACCAGGAGAAGGAAAGTTTGGGATGGTGCCCGCCTTGCATCAGGATTTGAACCCCGCCGGCAGCGGAAAGTTCGTCGAGTTTTTGATCGATCTGCTCGAACGAGAGAACGTAATGATCGTCATCTTTTTCGGTGCGATAGAATGCGCAGAACTTGCAGTAGACGTTGCAGACGTTGGTGTAATTGATGTTGCGATCGACGATGTAGGTTACGATCTGGCGGCCTCTCCCATCGTAGGCGGCGGCCTTGGCCAGGTCGCGCCGGGCATTGGCCAGTCCCCCGAGTTCTTCGAGGGGCCAGCGCGCCAGCACAAGAGCGTTTTCCGACGTGATCCTTTCGCCGGCCAAGACCTTTTCGGTTAGCGCATCGCGATTGATTGAGACCATTCCGGCAATCTACCTTATGACCGGGCCTCTTTCGAGCGCTTTGCGAGAGTTGTTTTGGGGCTTAAAATAATACAGATGCCGAGAAATATTGCCATTGTCGGAGCCGGGGTTTCGGGACTTACTTGTGGCGTCCTGTTGGCCGAGCGCGGGGATGGCGTGACCATTTTGGCCGATAAAACCGGTACGCGCACCACCTCCGCGGCGGCGGGCGCCATTTGGTATCCTTATGACGCCGAGCCGGCGGACGCCGTCATGTCCTGGGCGCTGGAGACGTATGACGTGCTGGCCCGTCTCAGTGAAGATCAGGCCGGCGGCGTTTCCATGCTGGAACTCCGTACCTTTTCGCGCGGTCACAAAATGGAGATCCCGCTCTGGGCCTTGAAATTAGGGGCGCGGCCGTTGGCGCCGCCCGAGCTGGAAGAGATTTCCCTAACGAGTCGGGGCGCGAGTGGTTTCGCCCTGACGGTTCCGCTGATGGATACCACCATCTATCTCGATTATCTGGCGCGCCGTTTGGAGGCGGCCGGCGGAGTGGTGCGCGGGAGCGCGCACCTCGAGACCCTGGAGGAGGCGCCGGCTGATTTTGATTCGATCGTCCATTGCGCCGGCATCGGTGCGCGTGACCTCGCCGGCGACAACGACCTTGAGCCGCATCGCGGGCAGGTGGCAATCGTTCCGAAAATGGATCTTCCCTACGCCGTGGTCTGCCATGATGCGCCGCTCATGTATGCCATCCCGCGGGCCAAGGACTGTCTGTTTGGCGGTAGCAACGAAGTGAGTTTTAGCCGCACCGTCAACGCCGCCGACACGGCCCGCATCGTCACGGAGTGCAGCCGCGTTCTGAAGATGGACGCGCCGCAGGTCCTGGCCGAGCACGTCGGGATTCGCCCGTTCCGTAAATCAGGCGTGCGGGTGGCGCGGGACCGAGGCCGCGATGGACGCGCCATCATTCATAAT
Organism: Chthoniobacterales bacterium; assembly: GCA_038203615.1. GTDB lineage: Bacteria > Verrucomicrobiota > Verrucomicrobiia > Chthoniobacterales > UBA10450 > JBBRDU01. Next base: position 17,459 of record JBBRDU010000003.1, on the reverse strand, counting down.
TACGGCCACGGCGGCTCCGGCTTCACCCTTTCGTGGGGTTGTGCCCGGGTCGTCGTTGAACTTTTGCCCTGACGCTGTAGGCAGGGTGCTCTATCGCCGTGATTTGGGCGTGAGCAGGCGCTCGCCTTGGCGGACTCTAGGCGGGCGGTTTTTCTAGGCGGGCAGTTCTACGTCAGCGCGATGGCCTGGAACGAACTGACCACGTCGTCCGGGCCTTTCGCCGTAAAGAAGCTTTCGTAGTAGCCCGGGCCGAGGTCCCAATGGTCGCCCTTGTAATATTCATCGCGATAAAACCGCCAGACGCCGCTCACCACGATGAGTGAACTGATGCGATCGTTCCAAAAATCTCCAATGAAATGGAAGCTCAGGTTGGTCCGTGCGTAAGCGCCTCCGAAACAAATGTGATCGTAAATCACCAGTTCGGGCAATCGAGTCACATCCCCGGTTTTGGGCTCTTCGCCACCGGCGGCCGTGGGATGGTAGCCGAGCGTGCCGAGTTTCCATTTCGTGTCGATGATGCAGCCGTTGGTTGGTGAAAGATCTGTTTTTGGTATTTGTCTCATAAGCGGCGAAGTTTTTCTGATTGGAACAGAGGAAAAAGGGCCTGTCGAGCCTGAGATTTTAACGCGTTGGGCGAGGCCAGGTTAGAGCGCGAGCCGGACCACTCTTTTAAAGACGATGCTCCCGCTGGTCCGACCGCAGCCGGATCGTCTTGATCTGAAGGTTGTGCACGGTGCGCACGAACCGGACGGTTTTACTTTTGGCGCGCATCAGGATGGAGTGGGTCACGGCCATGGCCGCTCCTTTGGTTTTGACGCCGCGCAACAGGGCGCTGTCGCTGATCCCGGTCGCGCAAAAAATGATGTTCTTGCCGTTGGCCAGATCGTCGGCGGAAAAAACGCGGTCCAGGTCTTTTTCGCACCCGGCGTCGATCAAACTCTGGCGCTCTTTCTGATCGCGCGGCCACATTTTGCATTGCATGTCTCCGCCGAGGCATTTGATGCCGGCCGCCGCCAGGACGGCCTCGGGCGAACCGCCGATGCCGAGGTACAAATCGATCTCCGTCTCGGGCAACGAGGGAGCCATGGCCGCCGCGATGTCTCCGTCCCCGATCATGCGCAGCGAAGCCCCGGTCGCGCGAACTTCCGCCACGAGCTCTTTGTGCCGCGGCCGATCCAGGAGCATGATGACGACGTCCTGCACCCGTTTTTCCACGGCGCGCGCCACGATGGCGAGGGTTTCGGCGATGGGGCTATCGACACTGAGAGTGTCGCCCCGCTTTTGCATGTACTGCACGACGCGCGGGCCGTAGGCCAGCTTCGACATATAGAAAGAGGGCACATCCAGCAGCGCCACTTTGATGCCCGTCTCGGGACTGGCGGCCGCGATACAACTGATCGAGTTGGGCGCGCCCTTCGAGATGTTGGTTGTGCCATCGATCGGATCGATCGCGATGTCGAAGGGCGGCGAGCCGGGCAACCAGGTGCCGAGTTGCTCGCCTTTGAAGATGCCGGGAGCGCCGTCTTTGATGCCTTCGCCGATGACCACTTCGCCGCAAATGTTCATGAGGTCGAACATGCCGCGCATGGCGTCGCAGGCGGCTGCGTCGGCCTTTTCCTTGTCACCGCGCCCGAGCCAGCGCAGGGAGTTGAGGGCGGCTGCTTCCGTGGCGCGAACAAAATCGAACTCAATGATGCGTTCGATGTCGGGATAATTCTGTTTGGGCAGCCGCGGCATACGAAACGTTTAGATTCATGCAGGCCGCGCCGAATGACAAGGCCGCTGGTGAACGCGCGGACCAGCGTGATTGCGTTCATCTGGAGGGGAAGGCGTTGTCTTCCCACGGGAAGCTAACAGCTTCCCCCTACCAGGGATTCCCTTGTCTGACCTGGACGATCACGTGGTGCTCCGCCTGTTCGCATTTCGGCAAGCCGTTCTCTAAATGGACCGGAATGAAATCGGCCGACTGCACCTTTCCACTGGTGGAGAGGGTCAGCTGCAGGAAGGCGCCGTGATTCCAGGAGGAGACGGTGGGCGCGCCGTCGAAGACCAGATTGCCCAACGAATAGGCGATGGGACGGCCGTGATAAAAATCGAGCGGTTGCAGACAATGCGGATGCGAGCCGACGACCACGTCGACGCCATGATCGATCAACCAGCGGGCCAGTTCGCGCTGTTGATCGGTGACGAGAGGGGTGTTCTCGATGCCCCAATGAACCATGCAGGCGACAAGGTCGGCCTTGGTTCGGGCCGTGTTGATCGCGGCGCCGAGGCGGGCGCGGTCCGATGACCGCGCCATTGAGCAGTTGGTCGGCTCCCGCCGCGGCGGGTAAGCTGTAGAATCTCGCCCCACCGGCAGATCGGAGATGGCGAGCAAGGCGAACTGGTGGCCCTCCGGTAGCTCGAAGATTCGCGGCGCGTAGGGATCTCCGTTCGTTCCCGCGACTCCCAGTGCTGCGACATTTTCCTCTGTCAGTATTTGGGCGCAGCGCCGCAGCGCATCCGGGCCGAGATCGAGCGCGTGATTGTTTGCCAAACTGACGGCGCGGAAGCCGGCTCGGTGCAGCAGGGCCGCGGAACTCGGCGGGGCCGGAAAGGAATATCCGGGCGCGCGCGGTGTTTCTTTCTCCGACGAAAGGACGCATTCGAGATTGGCCGCCGCGAAAAATGAGCGTGCCAGGAGATCGCGGATCCCAGCGAAGGGATCGACGCCATTTGTTATTTTGGTCGCGCACGATCGGCCGAGCATGATGTCTCCTCCGAACGTGAGAGTCGTTGACCGATTTGCGGAAGGGACACGGCAGAGATCAAAAACGCCGGTGTGCCGCTGGCGCAGCAGTTCACCTAACGTCAGTGTTTCCGGAAAACCCTTCAGCTGATGCGCGACCAGGTCGCCTTCGTCCAGGAGGCCCAGGGGCGGACGATCCTCCATGACCGCGGCGACGTGGTTTCCGAGATGCACAATTAAGCCCCGCTCCAGTTCGTCTGCGGACATTTGCGCGGCACCGGGAGCGATGGCTGCGCCGACCCCTTCCAGGTACGGACGGAGATGCTTCGGATCGGACCAGGGAATTCGGAGCCCTTGACGTCGCATGGCGTAAACGAGAAAATTTGCGCAATCGCTGCCGAGATTCATCTCGGCTCCGGTGTCCGATTGGTTCTCCAAGGCACCGCTGCCGAAAAGATAAGGCAGGCCGAACTGCTCAGTGAGGGCGGCGCGAAAACCGGTCCCGGCGAAGCGCCGCACTTCGATGATCGGAGTTTCGCGGATTTTGCCGTCGATCAAGGCGCGAGCACGCACGCGCAGCGAGCCACAGTGTGATTTTGGATCGAAGAAGGCGTTAAGTTTTTCGATGGGCAGGGTCGCCTCTGCCGCCGCGATGGTCCTTTCCTGCCATTGCGGTCGGGGGGCGGCTTGCGCGACAAATCCGACCTGCTCCGAGTTCAGGTCCGAGACGTTACAGGAAGGATGGGCCGGTTCGAGCGCGAACCACCCAATGCGCTCCAACTTCGCCGTGCATGGTTGGGCCACTAATTCTATGGCCGTGCTTGCGCTTGCCGCGACGCGCCAGGCTCCATCCGTGCATGGTTGAACATTCTTTAGTTCAAGGTGCAGATACGCTGTTTCATTCCGCCAAGCGCGCAGCAAAGAATTCCAGCGGGCCTCATCTTGTTGCACAAAAATCCGATCGGACTCAGCCAGAATGATGGACCGTAATTGCGGGGAAGCGCGCGCCGGATCGTAAACAGGCAAGGGCTGCCCGGCGGTCTGCCACGGCCGCGCGCGGATCGATCGATCGGGCCCGGCCGACGCAAATGGTTCAAAATAAATCTGTGCCATGGGGAGCAGGCGCGCGGCGGTGATAGCAATGGTGAGCAATCGATCGGCTTCGGCATCATCGCTTAGATACAGACGCGAGATGGCGAAGGTGACGGCGCGCAAGTTTGTTTGCTGCACGACGAAATTCCAGACGCGCTCGAACGCGGCCGGCTGTTGGGCCGCGGGCAGCCCGGAGAAATAATCGAGATCGATCGTGATGACGAGCGGCTCATTGGCGCGGAGTTTCTCCGGCAAGTGCGCGAGGTCGGAGACCAGGTAACGGTCCCGAAACGATCCCGCCTGGCGAGGCGCCGCCTCGAGATGACCATCCAGCAGGGCGGTTGCTTCGCGCGTTTGCTCTTCCAGTTTCTGCGGCGAGGCCTTTTCGCCCGCCACCCAGACCACTCGCGCGATCGGGGCCGGCATGAGGGGTTCGATCCAGTTGAAACATTGAATGGCGCCCTGCCGCCGCCATTGCTGGAGTAACTTCTCTCGTTCGTCGGGCGAAGCGACCGCGCGCAGGGCGGCGCGAATCTTGTCCGAATCGAAGATGCCAGACGCGTCGCTGTGGGCGTCGAAGTGGATCAGGGTGCAGGGCTCATCGAGATCGAGATGCGGCGCCAGCCAATAGAATGTGCCGGCGTGACTATCCTCGATGTAAATGGGCAGCGCGCGCGCCACGGCTTCGGGCGCGCTGAGGGCCAGAAAGAAGAGCGCGGCCGCGCGCGCCTTCATCGGGCCGGCTGGACCTCCGGCTTTTGCGAGAGCGCGGCGCGGAGCCGGACGAGCGAGATACAGGTATCGTGAAATTGCGTGCCGCGATGAACTCCCTTGATCACCAGTTTCACTTTGTGCACCGGCTTGTTGTAGTCGCGCACGCGCAGCAGGCAGGGATCTTCGGACCGTTCATCCGGAATATTTTCGGTAAACGTATGTTCGTCGTTCAGAGTAATCTCGAGAGCCGCCACTCGATTATTTTTCAACCATGACGCCTTCTCGTCGGAATCGTAGTAGCCGGCTCGAATGAGGATTCCGTAAAGCGGGAGCGGCCGCTTCACCTCCAGCGTAATACTTTCTCCGATCCCGTCGCCTTCCACGCCTTCGGCCCACGGAGAGGCGACTTCCCGTTGCGGATCTCCCTTGAGATTGATGGCGTCGTAATGGTGCTGGCCTTGCGGCGCCAGCGTGGAACTGGCCGAGGCGTCATAATCGGTGTGATCGAGAAAGTACTGATGATTGCGCAGGACATAGGAATTGTGGCGCGCCAGGTCTGCTTCGGAATAACCGGTCGGATATCTGTCGTACTTCGAATGCGCGATGATCCGAATGTCATCGGCCAGCGAGGGCCTCAGATTCTCAAAATTCCAATGGTAATGCGTTTCACTCACCTTTTGGAAGCGATCCTTCGGCTTTTCAATGGAGACGTCTTCCGGCTCTGGGTGCGAAATGGTGATGTCGATTTGTCCTTTCTTGATCGGTCCTTTCCAGGTTGCCGCGGGCGAGAGGGAATAGGCAAAGGTGGCGTCGCCGATGTGTTCGTCGTCGGAAACGGACTCGTCGTTTTCGGAATAGCGAGCGTGGTACTGAATCGTGATCTCGCGCGATTGATTCTTCTCGAACGGGATGACAGATTTTTTCCAGCTCTTGATCACCGACGCTTTTTCCTCCCAGATCGAGCCTGACTTAACCGGCTCCGCTTCCTCTGTCGGGCCACGCGCATCGGTCCATTTCAACTCCTTGCCGTCTACTGTGATTCTATATTGATCGAGCTCGGCCGGAGTCCGCGTCTCTTCCCCCGCTGGCGTGCCCCAGTGTTCCACCGGGAAAAAGAAATCCTGCTGCACTTTCGGCCCGGTGTTGTGCATCCGGTAATGCACTTCGACCGCGGCCACTTCGGGACGAAGATCAATCTTGAGCGTCTCCTCTTCGATCGTGACGTCTGTCTTGCGATTCTTATGCGAGGCGCTGGCGCTGCCTGTTCCGGGAATTCCCTGCTGCCAGGCACCGCCGTTGGCGAATAGAAGCCCGGTGCCGGAGACGAGAAGCGCGTTCAGGAGGATCAGAGTTTTCATTTTCGAGTGGGTGGGGAGGCATTGTGTTCGCGTTGAATCCGGTAGGGCGAGCAAAAATGGAGGCGGCGCTGGTGGACCGCGCAATGTGCTGGGCAACGGGGCCTGTTCCGCTTAGAAGTCAGGCCCTATGAAATCAATACGCCCGCTGGCCACGGTTTCCGCTGTCGTTGTCCTGCTCATGTGTGTCTATTCGTTCCTGCTTGGGAACAAGGTGTTCGAAGGCAAGTTCGAGAATGAGGCCATCACCTGGTACATCCTGGCCAAGGGGATTTTCTGCCCGGTGGCGTTGCTCGCGCTGGCTCGCATCATCGATATTCTGATCGAACGGTTCAGCCGCAGCTGAAAGGAAGCGGCAGCCGTTCCGCGCGAAGATGAACTGGTCGTTGCGCCGGGCGCAGGACAAAGATATCGCGGCCATGGCGGAATTGATCCCGCTTTCCGTGCGCGGATTGCAGGCGAACTATTATTCCGACGCGCAAGTGGAAGCCGCCCTCGGCTCGGTCTTCGGCGTCGATCGCCAACTGATCCGGGATGGCACGTATTTCGTGGTCGAAGCAGGAACGCCGCCGTGCCTCGTCGGATGCGGCGGCTGGAGCAAACGCCGCACACTCTTCGGGAGCGATCACCATGAGGCCACCCGCGACGACGCGGAGCTGGATCCAGCGCGCGAACCGGCGCGGATTCGGGCTTTCTTTGTTCATCCGGAGTGGGCACGCCGTGGAATAGCCAGGGCTATTCTGCAGGAGTGCGAAGCGGCGCTACGGGCAGCCGGCTTTCGGTCGATTGAGTTGGCCGCGACCTTGCCGGGAGTGCCGTTTTACCGGGCACTTGGCTATGCCTCCGAGGAGGAAAGGGAAGTTCCCTTGCCGACCTGCTTAAGCCTCACCGTCGTCCGAATGACGAAGAGCCTGTAGTCCGGCCGACCGGGCTCCTATTGATTGACTTTCCGCGCTATCGTCGGCTCGACAGAGTCTCGCCCCCACCGGCCATGCTGCACATCGTGGGCAGGTTCTCAATCTCTACGGCCTTTCGGCGATGGGCTATAATTCCGGCCCGACGACCCCGGTGGTGGTGGCTGGCGGAAGATCCTCGCCGTCTGCGGGCGGAGCACCGATACCCGACGCAGCCATTTCGGGCTGCTTAATCCGGGTAGACATGATCATGGCGATGAAAAGGAGAAGCGCGGCCAGGAAGTAAGGTGCGCCTGGCAAGTGCACCGGATTGTTCGGGTTGATGAACCAACTGAACGTTTGCGAAAATAAAACCGGACCGATGATGAAGGTAATCGATCGCATGCTTTGCAAAGCGCCCTGCAGTTCGCCTTGCTCGCGTTCGCTGACCCGATGCGTCATCATGGCCTGGGCCGCCGGCATCGAGATGTTCCAGGTGGAGATAATCGGGATGGAGGCGAGGAAAAGCCCGCCGGTCCGGACCCATCCGGCCATGAACATCCCGGCCGCCCCGAAGAACTGCCCGATGTAGAGGGTGCGGCGTTCTCCAAATCGTTTCACCATTCGCCCGGTGAGCCCGCCCGAAATGATGGCGGCGCAAATGCCGACGACCATGAGAGAAATGCCGATCGACTTCTGGTTCCAGGCAAATCGATAGATGGCGTAAAGCGCCCAGACACTGAACACATTGTGCGCGACGTAGGCCAAAAACTGGATGGTGGCGAGCCGCCAGAGTTCCGGATGGGAACGAAGCAGGACGAGCGCCCCTACGGGATTGGCCCGGCGCAGGGCGAAGGCTTTTCTTTGCGCAGGCAGGAGCGACTCGGGGACGAAAAAATATCCCCAGAGCCAGTTGGCCAGACTGAATCCGGCGGCCACCCAGAAGGCGAGGCGCGGATTGGAATTGCTGAGGAAACCGCCGAGGGCGGGACCGATGGTGAAGCCAAGCCCGAACGCCACCCCGATCATGCCGAAGGCGCCGGCCCGCTTTTCCTTCGGCACAACGTCGGAGATGTAGGCCATGGCCGTTGGAATACTGGACGTGGTGATCCCGGAGATGATGCGTCCGATGAAGAGCCAGCCAATACTGGGCGCGAGCGCCATGACCACGTAGTCGAGTCCGAGGCCAAGGTTCGACAAAAGAATAATGGGCCGCCGTCCGAAACGATCGGAAAGGACGCCGAGGATGGGCGAACAAAAAAACTGCATGAGGGCGAAGACGAGGGCGAACCAGCCATTCCAATTGGCGGCGCTGGTCATTTGACCCCCGAGGAAATCGAGAATCAGTTTCGGCAAAACGGGGATGATCAATCCCATCGCCAGGATGTCGAGCGTGACCGTAACGAGAATGAAGATGATTCCGGCCTTGCGTGACTTCACCGGGAGATTTGTAATGGCGAATAGGGCCGGAGCAAAGCCAGAACCGCAGCCGAGATCGTTCTTCTTTCCGGCCCAGACTCTGCTGCGTCAGAGAGGGATGAAGGAAGATGGTTTGCCTTTCGGTGGGCCGACTTTAAATAGATTGATGGGCGAGCGCCGGCGGGCCACGGACGGAGGTCGATCGTATTTTCTCTTTTGTCTGGCGGCTTTTTTCTGGGTCGCGCCGCTCGAAGCGCAGGCAGCGCAGCCCTCCGCGGAGGCCGCCTCTCAGGCGGTGACGACCAGCTTCACCGCGCAACGCCTGGCCAGCGGGTTGAGCCAGCCCCTCTTCGTCACGTTCGCGCCGGGAGACGCCAACCATATCTATATCGTGGAGCAGACCGGGCCGATTCTTTCGCTCGATTTGCAGACCAGCGGGATCAGCACGTTTTTCACCGTGCTTGGTCTAACGAGCACGAACGGCGAACAGGGCCTGCTCGGCCTGGCTTTCGATCCGAATTATGCGAGCAACGGGAAGTTCTATCTCGATTTCACCGTTCCGGGCGGCGCCTTTGGAAACGGCGTGACCCACATTTCGCAATTTCAGCTCCCGGCCGGTCGAAAGAAGAAAAAGAGGAACAGATCGACCGAGAAAATCCTGCTCACGTTTGATCATCCTCTGCCTAATCACAATGGCGGTTGGATCGGTTTCAGCCCGCGCCCGGGAGACTCCAATAATCTTTACGTCGCCACGGGCGATGGAGGCAGCAGTAACGACCAGGGGACCGGCCATCTCGAGCCGGGCGGCAACGCGCAGAGTAACACCACCATCTTGGGAAAGATGCTCCGGATCCATGTCGATCCGGCTACGGCCGCGGTCACGATTCCGGCAAACAATCCGTTTTTTTCCTCCGGCACTTTTCGGCGCGAGATCTGGGCTGACGGTCTGCGTAATCCATTTCGGGCCAGCTTTGATCGGCAAACGGGCCGCCTGTTCATCGGGGATGTCGGCCAGGACACGCGCGAGGAGATTGATGTGCAGGAGGCGACCAATCCCGGCGGCGGCGAAAATTACGGGTGGCGTTTGCGCGAGGGGGCGATTGCCACACCCGGGGGAAACCCGGTGGTGGGTGGTCCGGCTCCCGCGGGCAGTGTGGAACCGATTCTCGACTACGATCATTCGGTGGGAGAGACCATCATTGGCGGGTACGTCTATCGCGGCTCGCAGATTCCGGCGCTGCAGGGCAAATACATCTTTGGCGATTACGTGGTCGGGAAGATTTTCGCGGCCGATTACGACGGGACGACGGCTTCCAATTTCCAGGACATCACTGCGATGTTGTTTCCCACACGCTCGGGCGGCTTTCCTCTGTTGAATCCGTCATCCTTCGGGGAAGACGCCAATGGCGAGCTCTACATCACGGATATCGGGAACGGCTCGGTTTACAAAATCGTACCATAGCCTAACGAGGCTGTGATGTCGGCAATCAGGTGGGGCGCTATTTCCCTGGCACGCCATAGCCTTGGCGAAGGCGGCGAGCGCGTTGCTAATATGTGGGCGCCCTGGGGCGCCCATCATGAGCGGCATCCGCCGCTTTGTTTTAGGCATCGTCCTCGGAGAGGCCGATCCACCTTTGGCTTGGGATCACGCGGCAATCAGGTGGAACGCGATTTCCGAGCGCGTTGTTATTCATGGGCGGCTTCGCCGCCCATGTGGGCATCGTCATCGCCGCCTTCACCAAGGCTAGGGTGTGCCCGAGGAGCGGCCGATCCCCCTTTGCTCACGGAGCACGCGGACATTTCGTGGAGGGCGCAGTCTATGTTATCTCCTTTCCGATGCTGGCAGCTCCCCTGTCCTATCGCTCTCCCAAGACGGAAGTGCGCCCGAGCCCGATCCATGGGCACGGTTTGTTCGCCAAAGACGCAATCGCGCAGGGCGAAGTCGTCGCCGTGAAGGGCGGACATATTATTTCACATGCGCAGCTTCGGGCAATCACTCCCCAACTGGGTCCGGTCGAGATTCAGGTGGGCGATGATTTTTTTATCGCGCCTCTCACGGCGGACGAGCGGGACGGCTCCATGCTTTATAGCAACCACTCCTGTGAGCCGAACCTCGGCCTGCGCGGCGAGATTACTTTCGTGGCCATGCGCGATATTTCAGAAAACGAGGAACTGACGCACGACTGGGCCCTGACCGATGACGATGATTATTCCGTAGAATGTCATTGCGGCGCCGCGAATTGCCGGGGCACCCTCCGCGGGAAAGACTGGCAACGCCGCGAATTGCAGCAACGTTATGCCGGATACTTTTCCGCCTACCTCGCGAAAAAAATTGAGGCGCGCGCGCAAAGATGATCAAAACCTGACGAAGGGAATTTGTTGAAAATGAAACCAATCTTCAAATCGATGCTGGGTGCGGCCGTTTCCATCGTCTTGGCCAGTTGCGCGCAAACGGAGGCGCGCCCACCGGTCAAGGCTGCGCCGGTCGGAGGCAAATTTGATGGCGTAGGTCGCGTCACCATGCACCAGGGGCAGCCCTGTGCGCCGCAAGTGATGTTCAACTTTCAACCGCGCAACTCGCGAAGCCCGGTCTGGCTGGCCGCGCGCTTCAACGAATCGAGGCTGCTCACAGACGCGGCGCGCCGCAGCCGGCGGGTCCATGTTTCCGGGGTCTGGCGGCACGGACGCGAGAAAGGCTGCGGTTACGTGGAGGTGGCGACCGCCGCGCAAGAGTAACCTGAGGGAAGCGGCTAGCACGTGGACTGGTTCTCAAATCCGAATGCCTGGATCGGCCTCCTGACCCTGACGATTCTCGAGATCGTTCTCGGGATCGATAATATCGTCTTCATTTCCATCCTGTCCGGCCGCCTCCCCAAGGCGAGCCAGGGGCGCGCGCGGCTCTGCGGACTGGCCCTGGCCATGATCATGCGCATCCTGTTGCTCCTCTCCCTTTCCTGGATCATGCGGTTGACCCATCCGCTCTTCTCGTTCGGCACTTTTAGTTTAACCGGCCGTGCCCTCATCCTGGTGGCGGGCGGCTTGTTTCTGCTGGCCAAGAGCACGCGCGAGATCCATCACCGGCTGGAGGATGAAGATGAGCACAGCGCCGCGCGGGCTTTTCCTTCCTTGGCCGCGGTTCTCATCCAGATCCTGCTGCTCGACGTCATCTTCTCGCTCGATTCCGTCATAACCGCGGTCGGCATGGTTGACGAAATAGCGGTCATGATCATTGCCATCATCCTGGCCGTGGGCGTCATGATGGTGTTCGCCGAAAGGGTGAGCGGATTTATCGAGAAACATCCCACCATCAAGATGCTCGCGCTCAGTTTCCTCCTGCTCATCGGCATGAATCTGATCGCCGACGGCTGCGGATTTCACATCCCGAAAGGTTACACCTACTTCGCCATGGCCTTCTCGTTAGCCGTGGAGATACTGAACCTGAAACTGCGCAAGCGGATCAAGAGTTAGGAAGACTCCATTCGACCGGCGACGCTCAGTAGAGCAACTGCACGCCTAGATGCCAATCAGCGCGAGGTGATCCTGTTTCTGACGATCCACATCGCAATGCCGTCAATACCGTTTGAGTTCGGTTATATTGCCGACAAGATTACGGCAGCGGGCCAGCAGCCAACAATGATTGTGAGAGGACAAAAATGGACGAAAGGACATCGGAGGTCGTTGCCAAGGTACCACTGGTAACGTTTGTATTCTGGATCGTTAAGATCCTGGCGACCACGCTGGGCGAGACCGGCGGCGACGCCGTCACCATGTCGTGGCTTGGCGAAACGACCGCCGCGGCCACTGGCACCGGCTATCTTATCGGAACGGCAATATTCGGCGTTATTTTTGTGGCCGCGGTCCTCGTGCAGATCAAGGCGAAGAAATTTCACCCGTTCCTCTACTGGCTGACTATCGTCGCAACGACGACGGTCGGGACCACGCTGGCCGATTATTGCACCAGATCGCTCGGCATCGGCTACACCGGCGGTTCTACCATATTGCTGATCCTGGTCATTGCGTCGCTTTTGACCTGGCGTTGGTCAACCGGGAGCATCTCTATCGAAACCGTGAATACGCCGAAGGTCGAGATCTTCTATTGGGTCACAATCATGTTCTCGCAGACGCTGGGTACAGCACTCGGCGACTGGGTAGCGGATACCAATCAGATGGGCTATCTCGGGGCTGCCGCGGTGGTCGGTGGTTTACTCCTGGTGACCGCTCTTCTCTACTCCTTCACGAGCCTTTCGCGCGTTATTTTGTTTTGGGCCGCATTCATCTTGACTCGCCCGCTCGGAGCCGTCGTCGGCGATTTTCTCGATAAGCCTCTCGCCAAAGGAGGGTTGTCTCTGAGCCGTTATACCGCGTCTCTAGCGCTCCTCGTGGTGATCGTCGCGTTGATCCTGATTTTCCCGCAAAAGCCGGCTTCAAAAACGGGTTAACTGTTACCAAAAGAAGAGCGACCGGCGGACTCTCAGTAGAGCAGCTGCACGCCCAAATAACCGATCAGGGCGAGGTGATCCTGCTCGGCCGATCGCACTTGATGTCCCAGTGAGGCAATGAGAATGCAGGCCGGAGTGATCTCCTGTCGTAAACCAAGGTTCACGGTCAGGACATCACGCGAGAAATTGGAGCGTGAAGTGCCGTGCAATTCCGCCATGACTCTAGTTTTCTTGCTCAAATCGACGCCCCCAACCATGCCGTAAAGCCATTCACTGCGACCGACCGTCGAGATGAGTGAGCCGAATTCGAAATCGGCCTGGAGCGGGCCGCAATGTCGGGCGATCTGTATCGGTAGTTGAAAACGGGTGCCGTCTTCCGCAAGGCCCCTGCGGACGGATGACTGGGCCACGTTGAATAGAACGCGCGGAAAGGCCGATACGTCGAAGCCGGACTTTTCCTCATCAAAGAAACGCCACTTCAATGCGGCCTCCGTACCCCCGATGCCGCCGACCGGTCCGTGGTCGGATCGAAAAAGGAGGGCCGGCGTTGTCTGGAGGGTCAGTTGGATGTGTTCTCCAACGCCATAGTTGAGGTCCACGGCTGGAATATCCAAGGACGTTTCTCCCGAACGATGTTCGAAAGCGGTCGCGAGGTTGATCTCCCACTTACCGTTCCCGGGTGTGCCGGGATCATCTGTGATCATGGGCGGTCCGCCTTGCCCGTAGGCAAATTGAGCCGCGCAAAGTATCGCGGCTTTTACGACCAGTTTACTCACGCGAGGCATATTCAGGGGATGGGAGCATTCACTATCGGTCGCGCTTTGCTCTGTGACTGCGACGGGAGTAAGTGAATTTTTGTGTCACCCGGTGTGTAACCTAGCGGTGTAAAAATAGAGGATTCCTGATTATTCCTGCGTAGGCGGATCAATTCACAAGCGGCCCCGTAAGATGCATTTGCAGACACATGGGTAAGCCGAACGACTTCTGCTAAAATGGCCGTTTCGCCTTAGGAAATCAAATCACCGATGAACCTGTAGCGGCGGTCTGTGACCGCCGAATGAGGAAGCCGGTTAGCCACAGATGAACCCGGATTTCACAGAGGGGGAAGCCTCCTTCATCTGTGTCAATCTGTGGCGAAAATTTTCTGGTCTTTAGGGCACAGAAATAAGAATTCACGCCCGGAGTGGACGGCGCAGCGCGCCGTTCCTGGCAATCCTCTCTCCTGCGAATCGTTGTTTAGTAGCGGTAATGCTCTGACTTGAAGGGGCCTTCCACGGCTACGCCGAGGTAATCGGCCTGTTCCCTGGTCAGTTTGGTCAGCTTGACGCCGATTTTTTCCAGGTGAAGACGCGCCACTTCTTCGTCGAGTTTCTTGGAGAGCACGTAGACGCCAGCCTTGTAGGTTTCGCGATTGTTCCAGAGATCGAGCTGGGCCAGGACCTGATTGGAAAAGGAGTTCGACATGACAAAACTGGGGTGTCCCGTGGCGCAGCCCAGGTTCATCAGCCGACCCTCGGCCAGCATGAAAATCTCGTGGCCGTCGGCAAAGGTGTACTTATCCACCTGCGGCTTGATGTTCGTCCGCTTGACGCCCTTCGCTTCGTTCAAGCGATCGACCTGAATTTCATTATCGAAGTGACCAATGTTGGCCACGATCGCCTGATCTTTCATCTTCTCCATGTGTTCGAGTGTGATGATGTCCACGTTGCCGGTGGTACTAATATAGATGTTCCCCCAGCCGAGGGTGTCTTCGATGGTGGTAACTTCGTAGCCTTCCATGGCGGCCTGGAGCGCGTTGATCGGATCGATCTCCGTGATGACGACACGCGCGCCCTGTCCGCGGAGGGATTGGGCGCAGCCTTTGCCGACGTCGCCGTAGCCGCACACGACCGCCACTTTGCCAGCGATCATGACGTCGAGGGCGCGGTTCAGCCCGTCGACTAACGAGTGCCGGCAGCCGTAGAGATTGTCGAACTTCGATTTGGTGACGGAATCGTTCACGTTAATGGCCGGGACGAGCAGCTTGTGATCCTGGTGCATCTTGTAGAGGCGATGCACACCGGTGGTTGTTTCCTCGGAAACCCCACGCCATTCCTTGACCAGTTCGTGCCAGCGGAAGGGATTTTCGCGCTGCACTTCGATGAGCAGATCTTTGATGACCTGCTCTTCCTTGTTGGCCGATTTGGTTTTGACCCACGCGGCGCCTTCTTCCAACTCGTAGCCTTTGTGAATGAGGAGCGTGGCGTCGCCGCCGTCGTCCACAATGAGCTGAGGGCCCTGGCCCCCCGGGAAAGAGAGCGCCTGGTAGGTGCACCACCAGTATTCCTCCAGGCTCTCGCCCTTCCAGGCGAAGACGGGCACGCCCGCCTGGGCGATGGCGGCGGCGGCGTGGTCCTGGGTCGAGAAAATATTGCAGCTGGCCCAGCGCACGATGGCACCGAGATCGACCAGTGTTTCGATAAGGACGGCTGTCTGGATCGTCATATGGAGCGATCCGGTCACGCGCACGTCCTGGAGCGGTTTTTCCTTGGCGTATTTTTCGCGGATCGCCATCAACCCCGGCATCTCCTTTTCCGCAATGGAAAGTTCTTTGCGTCCAAAATCCGCCAACGAAATGTCGGCGACCTTATAATCCTGTTTCGTTTCTGTCTGGGTTTTTGCGGTGCTCATAAATCTATTTGGCTGCTTTCTTCAGTTTGCTGGAGATTTTGGTGCTCTCCCACGTGATGTCGGGATCGTCGATCTTTCCGAAGTGACCGTAATTCGTGGTCTTGCCGTAAATCGGGCGCAGGAGGTCGAGCTGCTCGATAATGTCGGCGGGTTTGAAAGAAAAAGTGCGGTTAACGGCCCGCTCGATGGCTTCTTCGGAGACGGTATTGGTCTCAAAAGTGTTAATGTTCATGCTGACGGGATCGGGATAGCCGATGGCATAGGCGAATTGCACTTCGCAGCGGCTGGCCAGACCCGCGGCGACCACATTCTTGGCCACCCAGCGTCCCATATAGGCGGCGCTGCGGTCCACTTTGCTCGGATCTTTGCCCGAGAAAGCGCCGCCGCCGTGCCGGCCCCAACCGCCGTAGCTGTCAACGATGATCTTGCGGCCGGTTAGGCCGGTGTCCCCTTGCGGTCCACCGATGACGAAGCGCCCCGTCGGGTTCACCAGAAACCTGGTGTTGCCGTTCAGCATCGACTTGGGCAGGACCTTGCGGATGACCTTCTCGATGATGAATTTTTCGATCCCTTTGTGCTCGATGTCCTCGGTGTGCTGAGTGGAGATGACGACATTGGAAATACCGACCGGTTTTCCCTTTTCATAAATGACGGAGACCTGCGATTTGGCATCGGGCCGCAGCCACTCGGCCTTCCCGCTCTTGCGGATCCGGGTGAGCTCGCGACCGAGCCGATGCGCGAACATGATCGGCGCCGGCATCAATTCGGGCGTGTCGTCGCAGGCGAACCCAAACATGAGGCCCTGATCGCCGGCCCCTTGCTCAGAGGATTTCTTGCCTTTCGCCTTCTTCGCGTCTACGCCCTGCGCGATGTCGTGCGACTGATCGGTGATGAGGATGTTGACGAAAATTTTCCGGGCATGAAAAACGTCGTCGTCGTGGATGTAGCCAATCTCACGCACGGTTT
Organism: Chthoniobacterales bacterium; assembly: GCA_038203615.1. GTDB lineage: Bacteria > Verrucomicrobiota > Verrucomicrobiia > Chthoniobacterales > UBA10450 > JBBRDU01. The sequence continues at coordinate 1,183 of JBBRDU010000003.1, read as the reverse complement.
CGCGCACGATCTGATTGATCGGAATGACGTCCTCAAGATGGGCGTCTTTCGGCAAATTAGGAACCGTGATCTCGCCGCCGACGACGACCACGTTGCTTTTGGCGTAGGTCTCGCAGGCGACGCGGCTGGTGCGGTCGCGCGTCAGGCAGGCGTCGAGGACGGCGTCGGAAATGGTGTCACAAACTTTATCCGGGTGGCCTTCGCCCACGGATTCGGAAGCAAAAATGAAGCGACGAAGCATGGATAAAAAACGAAAAGGGTTGGGTCTAGAGTAAGAAACGGAACGGTTTGGGCGGGTTAATCCATTCGATCATATTGACGGATCATGATACGTAGATGTATCGTTCGGGGTCCCGATGGAGTCAACGATTAATTTACTGCGCTTGCTGGCCGATCCGACCCGCCTCCGCCTCCTCCTCCTGCTCGAGGAGGAAGAGCTTTCCGTGGCCGAACTCCAGGAGATTCTCGGCATGGGGCAATCCCGCATTTCCAGTCATCTCGCCCAGTTGAAACGGGCCGGCGTGGTGGACAATCGCCGCTCCGGCAAAAATGTTTACTACGGCCCGGGCCGGCGTCCCCATCAGAACGGGGCTCATGCCCGAGTCCATGAGATTGTGCGGACGCTCGCGCCCGAGTTGCCCGAAACGGCGCATGATCGCACCGCGCTGAAAGTCGTTTTGCGCAAACGACAGGATAAAGCGCGCGAGTATTTCGACGAATTGGCCGGCCGCTTCGGGAGAAGTTACGTGCCAGGCCGATCCTGGCAGGCGCTGGCTCATACCCTCATCGCCCTGCTTCCACCCGTGACCGTGGCCGATCTGGGGGCCGGCGAAGGGACGCTTTCCCAGCTGCTCGCTCGCCACGCGCGCAAGGTCATCGCCATCGACAACTCCCCGAAGATGGTCGAGTTCGGCTCCAGCCTCGCCAAAAAACACGGCTTCAAGAATCTCGAGTACCGGCTGGGCGACATCCAGGATCCGCCCATTGCCAAGAACAGCGTGGACCTGGCCATTTTCAGCCAGGCCCTGCATCACGCCATCCGGCCGGAGCGGGCCATGGCCGCAGCGCATCGGATTTTAAAAAAGAACGGGCGCGTCGTGATCCTCGATCTGCTCAGTCATCAATTTGAAAAAGCGCGCGAGCTTTATCTCGATCACTGGCTCGGTTTCAGCGAAGTGCGCTT
>JBBRDU010000002.1:0-92408 GCA_038203615.1 Chthoniobacterales bacterium | reverse complement strand
TCTTTTTTTCTGCCCTCTCTCAGACTTAAAGTCCATTTTCATGTAGCGTAAGCGGCTTACGCTACAGGCGAGACTGCCTTCTCGGCCATCATGAACACCGGCTTTTGTCCCCGAGTTTCGGGGGTTCGCCTGTTGCGTTTTTGTCTTTTCCTTCTGCGCGTAACCAGCCTCGGCGCGGCCGTCGCTTACGCCGTCGTCGAGCGCTGAAATTCGCCCGCCCGTCTCGCCCCTTTTCGGCGATCGATCACTTTTCCCCGTTCCACTCGCTTCCCTCAGTCGTCCTATTCATGCATCGTAAGCAGCTTACGATGCATGAGGTAAGCGCGTCATTTTCTGTTTCGTTCATCTCGAATGGCGAGATTTCTGAGCTTTCGGTTTTGCCCCTCGAATTTCACGGGATAACGCTCTGCGCCTGAGCGTGTTTTTTCTGCGCGCCGCCACCTCCATCGTCGTCGGGCGCTGAAAATTGGCCCGCCCGTCTCGCCCCTTTTCGGCGATCGATCACTTTTCCCCGTTCCACTCTCTTCCCTCAGTCTTCCTATTCATGCATCGTAAGCGGCTTACGATGCATGAGGTAAGCGCGTAATTTTCTGTTTCGTTCATCCCGATGGCGAGATTTCTGAGTTTCCGGTTTTGATCCCCTCAAATTTCCCGAGGCTATTTGCTGCGCCTGAGCGTGCTTTTTCTGCGCGCCGCCACCTCCTCTCCATCGTCGTCTCTCGCATTGAGCGTAAGCGGATTACGATAGGTGCGAACAGGCTTGGAAAGGTTTGAAGAAAAGATCGTCCGAAGCCGGGTAGGCGATTGATGCTCCGGTGGCCCCGGTTTTTTTCTGAAAATCGCTCCGGAACCAGGGGCCTCGTCCCCATTTGGCCCGCCTGTCCCCAGCGCTTCGTTCAACCAAGCCATCCCTCGTCATTTTCGACGGTTCCTTTCATTAACCGTAAGCGACTTACGCTCGATGCAGACAGATGGAACATGGACCAAACACTTCCGAAAAACACTTAGAGCAACGCGCCCGGCGCTTTACGCTGGATGAAAGAGCTTTGCCACCGCCGCGGAGAGGCCTCTTTCGGGGACAAGGGCGAGGGACGCCTGACCCGTTCAGTCTAGCTAAAGTAGGGATGAAAGAATGTTTGCCGCCGATCCCGACGGCGGCGGCGGATCGGAGACTTGCCTTCCGGACGCAAGGCGAGCCGCTTTCGCTCTCTGGCGGATAATGTCCGACTCTCTTTCCGGGCGGCGCGCATGGCCTCGCGAATCACCACCATCTGTTTGGCGTGCGCCTGGCTGAGCTCCCGCCGGCTGACCGACCCGCCACGCGATCCGATGTACGCCAAATACCTCTGCACGCTCGGCTGCAATTTGTGTGGGTGGATCATTTCCTTTGAGCGTAATCCGCTTACGCTCGATGAATCAATCGAGAAACCCTAAAGAGGCTGGCAAAAGGCAAGCGCGTTTTGCCCATCGGATGACGTCGCCTGAGGTCGCTTCGTTTGGAATTAGCGTTTTTTTCGGATTCTGAAATCCGCGATCTGAATGGTCCAAATGAAGCGCAGTCTTTTGCAACTTTTCCATTCGTACGCGGGATCCTGATTACCGGTTTTGCACCTCGAGTTTCACGGGATGACGTTCTGCGCCTGGGCGTGTTTTTGCTGCGCCTGGCCAGCCTCGGCGCCGCCGTCGCCTACGCCGTCGTGGGAAGGTAAGTCCAGACGTTCGCCACGGCGAATCCGTCCTTTGGCGGATCGGACGTCGGCGGCAGCTTCTGGAATACGGACAGCAGCCATTCAACCGCGGATCCACCTCCGCCCCGCTGAGCGGGGCTACGGCGCGACAAGTTACGCGGATAACACGGATCATCAGAGCAGACAGCAAAAGAAAAACAGGCCCGGCAGATGCTCTAAAACAACTTTTGACCGCAGACAATCCAGGAAATACATATGGACTTGACTCCATATGTCTTCCAGGCAATACTATCGCGTGAAATGGGCGGTTGAAATCACCGATGAGTTCGAGCCCGAATTTGAGAAATTAGACGGAGATGTTCAGATTGAATTACTCGCCATGAGCCGCCTCCTGTAAGCGTTTGGCCCACAACTTAGACGACCACACGCTGATACTTTGAAAGGTTCTCGCCACGCCAACATGAAAGAGTTGCGCTTTCACGCCGCCAACGGCGTGTGGAGAGTCGCTTTCGCCTTCGATCCGAAGCGCCAGGCCATTCTTCTTGTCGCAGGCGACAAATCGGGAGGCAGTGAAAAACGCTTTTATCGTGATCTGATCCGAAAGGCCGACGTTCGCTACGACGCTCATTTGGCTCAATTGAAGAAAACGAGGAAATAAGTCATGTCTAAAAATGTAAACCGGATTATCCGAAGCTTAAGCCCAGCCCAGCGCAAGAAAGTCGAAAGCCGGGCGGGTCGGTTGATTGCTGAAGAAATGACTCGACGGGAGCTGCGGCGGGCTCGCAAGCGCACACAGGTCGAGGTCGCCAAAGCTCTTTGTATCAAACAGGATAGCGTATCACGCTTGGAACAACGCGCCGATCTATTGATTTCAACGTTGCGCGCTTACGTCGAGGCGATGGGCGGCAGTTTGTCGCTCGTCGCCGAGTTCCCTGATACCGCACCGGTGATTCTTTCAGGCATTGCCGAAGAGAAGGAAGGGACCCTCAGACGCAAGAACCGCAGATTGGTCCGGGGCGCTTAGGCAAGGTCGAGTCAAACTCGGCACCGCCGTCGCCTACGGGTGATCGGAAGGTAGAACCGGACGACGGAGGTCGGATTCATGGGACTCATCCCTCCCATATCCGTGTCATCCGCGTAATCCGCGGTAAAACAATTTCAGCGTTTCCGCTGTCCGGTTTTCAGCTTTTTCCGCCTAGTGCGTTTGCGTCTTGAGCTGGTTGATGGCGTCGCGCAGTTCAGCGGCGCGCTCATACAACTCGCCCGCCACCGCTCGTTCCATCTCGCGCTGCATGATCTCCATCTTGGAGAGCGGTCGTTTCGCTTTTACTTCCTCCAGCCATTCATCGAGAAACGCGATCTCTGAACTCTTGGCCACCAACTCCGGCGCGCTCGAGCGCTGGAAGAAATCGGCAATGGCATCGCGCCCATATTGAATCTGCAGCATGGCGTCGGCGAACTTGCCCTGAGCCAGCAGAATGGAGGCTTTGGCCCGCGTGTTCATCATCAACACGTAGGGACGAAATTGCTGCATGGTCCAGGACAACTCGTCCCGGTCGGTGTGTTCCGTCACGAAGCTGAACAAATCGAGATTCCGTTGCGTATCGCGCACGACCCCGGCGAATTCGTTGATTTGAAAGAGGCTGAGGTAGCGGTGATAATACTGAATCCCCTCCTGCTGGAGCTCGGCGCATTGCTCCGGGCTCAGACCGTACTCCTGGCCGCGCTCCTCCGCGCGCCCGGCCCGTTGCTGATGATAGGCCAGCAGTGATTCGCATCCGTTCGGACGAACTCCATCCGGCCGGCCCGACATTTCCATCTGCAAAACTCCGAGATCAATTCGGAGCTGTAACTTTTCACGACCATCGAGCCCGAGGATCTTGCGCACCTTGATCGCGCCCGTTTCATGCGGCCAATCCTTCAAAATCGTGTTGAGGTCCAAACTCATGTTATAAGAAAGCATCGAACATTTAACCTTCGTTTGTCAATAAGGTCGCGGTTCTGTCAAAGGGGTTGGGGAGGTAAATCACGCATATTAGACCGGGGAGGCCGCCGTTTTGTTCGGTTCTTTTTGGAGGGGAAAACAGTCGGTTTAATCCCTATCCTGGCCTGGGCAGAGTGGGACGAGAGAACCTCGTCCCTCCGAAGGATGGGGAAGGCGATTGAGGTCAATCGCCCCCAACTCCCAGCTCCTAACTTCCAACTTCGGCCCGTGGGGCCGTATTCGACTTTCTAATTTCTCCTTTCTACCTTCTACTTTCCAGATGCAGCCGGCCATCGACTCGTTCATTCGTTTCCTTGCGGTGGAACGGGGGCTTTCTGACAACTACCAGCTTTCCACCCGCCGATCGCTCGAGGAGTTCGCTCACTGGTGCGCCTCCCGCAGAAAGATCGTGGCCCCGCAAGCGGTCGAGCTGGACCTGATCAGCGAATACCTGGGCGACCGAAAACGGGGCGGGCTCTCGGCCTCCTCCATCAAATTAATCGTCGTGGCGCTCAAGATTTTCTTCCGCCATCTGGCCAACCGCGGAGCCTTGCGGCGCGACCCCACGGAGGCGCTGACCTTGCCACGGATCGAACGTTATCTCCCCGAAACGCTCAACGAGTTGCAGGTGCAACAGTTGATCGAAAGCATCGACACAAAAGTCGCCCTTGGATTGCGCGATCGCGCCATGATCGAGCTGCTCTATGCCAGCGGGCTGCGTATTTCGGAACTGGCCAATGCGCGTCTCGAAAACTTTTCAACCGAGGAAGGCATCCTGCGCGTGACGGGCAAAGGCAACAAGACGCGGCTGGTCCCGGTAGGACGCAAGGCGTGCGAAGCGCTGGCCTCCTACTTGTCGGCCGAGCGCATCAAGCTGGTAAAACCGCGCAGTAGCAGTGAGATTTTTCTCTCCGCGCGCGGGACTAAACTGACCACTTCCCGGATCTGGCAGATCGTAAAAAAGCACGCGCGCCATTCCGGGCTGGAAACGAATATTTATCCCCATCTGCTCCGGCACAGTTTCGCCACTCACCTGCTCAGTAACGGGGCGGATCTGCGCATTATCCAGGAGATGCTCGGACACGCGGACATCTCGACCACGCAGGTTTATACGCATGTGGACCAGCAACGACTGAAGGCGGTGCACCGGCAGTTTCATCCGCGCGCGTAGGACGAAAAGAAAAGAGGAAAAGCGGACAACGAAAAAGCTGAAATAGGAAGGAAGAGGTTAGACAGGATTTACAGGATTCACTTGATTGAAGAAGGGAGTTCAGAATCTCTTTTCCCCAAATCCAGATAATCCTGTTAATCCTGTCTCAAACCTCCTGTCCCCCCTCCCCTGCGGCCGGCATGGCCGCCCCTCCAGTTGCTCTGAGATCACCCATCGCGTATCGAGCATCCTGAACCATGTATCGAATCTTTCTCATTATCGTGACGGCGGTGGCGCTGGCGCTGGCGGTCGGCTACGGCGTGCGCAGCTCGCACAAGACCTCGAACGCCGCTGTCACCGCGCTCCTCCCCCGTGGCACCGTTGCCCTGGTTCACTTGCCAGATTTGCAGCGGACCCGTGATGAATGGCATCGCTCCGATCTCTACCAACTCTATACCGAGCCGGCCGTGCAGGATTTCCTGCGCAAACCGCTCAGCCGCGTGCCCAGCGCGAGTTCCCTATCCCAAAAAACGCGGGAGCTGGAACAGCTCGATCCGAAAGACGCGTTTTTTGCAGTCATCTCCGCGGAGAATGATCAGCCGAAGATCGTGGCCGGATTTCGCTTTGGCGGCACCGCGGAAGAAGCGGAGAAGATCATCAGCCGCTGGCGCGTAAAACTGCTGGGCCAGCAGAAGGCCGGCGCAGCGCCCGAAACAGTCGAATACCAGCAGCACAAGCTCCAGGTTTACCGGGTGGCTTCGACGATCGTCTGCACGGTCTATGACGATCACTGGTTTTTCGCAGCGAACAATGTGGACGAACTGAAGGCCCTGCTGGATCGCGCGGACGGGCGCGCGACCGACCTGCAGACGCTGCTCAGCGCCGAGCCGGATTTCCGCGATACCATGTCGAACATGCCGCCCAGCTACGCGGTCTGTCTTTATCTGCAGCCAAAGGTTTTCTCCGAAAAACTGGCGGCGTGGCGGGCCTCGGCCGGACCGCCGGTGAAACCCGATCCGTCGAGTCTGCTGCACCAGATTCGGAGCATTTGCGCCACCACGCGTTTTGACGGCGCAAAAATGCACGACGTTTTTTTTATCGGCATGCCGGAACAAACGGGGGATGCCGAGCTAACGCGAAACTCTCTTTCCCTGGCCAGCGCCGACACTTTTCTCTACCTCGCGAGCCTGCTGAATATCTCAAAGCAATTGTCCCTGGTCGATCCGGCCCCCGGCGCAGGATACCTGGAAGTGCGCCTGCAAAAGATTGGCCAGGGCCTGGCCGCCGCTGGAATTACAGCCGAGCAATGGAAGGCGGCCTTTGGCTCGGAGGTCGGCGCCGTGGCCGACTGGCGCCAGGACGAGCATTGGCCCGCCGCGCTCGTCGCCTTCCCGGTCAAGGATTTCGCCAAGGCCAAGAAGATGGCAAACGTGCTGGCCCGGGTGCTGGATGACGACGGCGCATGGGTCGAGACGGACAAGAACGGCGTCCATTATATCGCGACGCCTTACAGCGCGGGGTTTTTCGCGCTGCGCCCGACCCTGGCTGTTTCGGAACGGTTCATGGTCGCAGGGCTCGACACGGCCTCGGTCGAACAGGCCATGGGGCGCGCCGGGGCAAACGCGTTGAATCTGTCGAGCACGGCCGGTTACAAACGCGCCGCGCATGCCCTGCCCGACCCGACCCACATGTTTACGTATCTCGATTTGGGCCTGCTCTACACGCGCCTGGATAATACGCTGAGGCCGATGCTTCTGATGGGCGCTGCCTTCATGCCGGCCATGAATGATTACGTCGATGTGAGCAAGCTCCCGCCGCCCGAGATCATCGCCAAACACCTTACGCCGATCGTCTCGTCCCAGCGTTACCATCACAATGGCTACCTGGCCGAATCGATCGGGCCCGTCACGCTGAGCCAGACCGGATTGGGCGCGTTGCTCATCGGCGGCGCCGGTGTTTTTGGATATCAGCACACCGGTTTGAACGTGCTGGGGGGAAGCCTCGGCTGGCCCGGATTAATCCAGCCAAGGCTGGCTCCGACACCGGCTCCCAGGCCTTCGCCTACACCAAGTGAGACGCCGTAGGGCGGATGGATAAGGAAGCTAACAGCTTTCCCTACAGGCTGACCAAGCGGAACTGCGCCATTTCGGCGCATTCTGTGCCAAAAGCTATCGTTTCTGCGAGAAAAACTACTGCGGTCCAGCTCGAATATGTTATCCTCCATGACCTATGGCTATCCTTAAGAAAAATGCATTCTCGCGTCGAGTTCCCGATCTGGTGACAGAGGAACTGGTGGCGATACTGTCGCGGCGTGCATCGTTCGAATTCAAGCAACTCTTCGAGACTGTGCACGAGAATCTTCGTGCTCGAAACGCAGCCAGCGGCGGTGAAGAGATGCTCCGACTCCGAGCCTACGAGAAACTGCAAAATCTGGTGGCTCGCGGTGCGGTCAAGAAGAACGGCAAGAAGTACAAAGGATTGCCCTCGGCTTTGGCCAACGCCATCGCTCCGCAAAACGGCCACCTGGCCGGATTCCAAAGGTAACGGTCGCGCGCGGGACGCGCGTCGTTTAGGATCCCGACATGTTACGGGATTATCTGCCGGTTCTCTTGCAGATTATCGTGGCGATGATTTTTGCCGGATCAGCGCTGCTCGTCAGCGTGATCGTGGGCAAGACCGGGAGACGCAGCGCGGCCAAGGACATGGCCTACGAGTGCGGCATGATCCCGCAAGGCGAGGCCCAGCCCCGTTTCAGCGTGAAGTTCTATCTGGTGGCGATGCTCTTCATTCTTTTCGATCTGGAGATCGTGTTCATGTATCCATGGGCGGTCGTCTTTAAAGAAATGATCGCGCATGGCAGCACCATTTTCTGGAGCATGCTAAGTTTCGTCAGCATCCTGATGGTGGGCTACGTCTATGCCTTGAAAAAAGGCGCGCTCGATTTCAAGAAGTAGTGACGGGCTGAGTGAGCGGAGCGTGGGCGATTCCTTTTGGCCCAGGCGATTGAGGGCAATCGCCCCTGCCTGATGTGGCGTTGCGCCTTGCCCGGTTTCCTATTTTTCTGATAACTGATAACCAATCGCTGATAACCCACGTCAGGCGTTTCGTGTTTGACGTGACTTTAGCCTTGTTCCGGCCTTTTCGTTAAGGCGATGGTGACCGCGTGGCGAACGAGGTGAGCGCGGCCGGAAACGGATGGGGGCAAAGAGCGAGCGCTCTCCTATCCTCGGAACGGTTCCGCGAACTCAGTTGTGTGGCCTTGGTCCTCGCTCTCGCGACGACCATGCTTTTCCCGGTCTTCCGCGGCGACTGGCCGATTGGGCACGATCATCCCGTTCACCTCTTTCGCATCTGGCAACTGCGCGAAACCTTGTTGCATCAGGGCCTCCCCTGGGGATGGAGTCATCGCTGGTTTGCCGGCTATCCGCAAAATGTCGTCTACGCCGTCGGCGCCGATTTCTTCGTGCTCGCCATCCAGGCTCTCTCTTTCGGCACGCTCAGTTTGGGCCGCGCTTATGGAATCGCTTTCTGGCTGTTTTATTTCCTTTATGGTTACGCCGCTTTCTTTTTCGTCAGCCGCGCGGTGCGGTCGCGACTGGCCGGCCTCATCGCGGTTGTGTTCCTGCTGACCGATCCGGGGAGCAATGACATTGGCGGCTGGTTCTGGACCGTCGACGTGGGTGTCTGGACCAGTGCGTTCAGCCTGGTGCCGGCATTGCTGGGGACGGTCTGGATGGCGTCGTTGCTGGAGGCGCCCAAGCCGCGCACCGCCGCGGCCATCGCGCTCTGTCTGGGTCTGGCCCTGATGCTTCATCAGATTCAGCTCATCTACTTCGGAATGGCAGTGCCCCTTCTTTGCCTGAGCCGGTATCTGTCCGCCGCGGAAACCGATTGGCGCCGCGCTCTTCCTCTGCTCGCGGCCAGTCTCGGCACCGGCCTTCTTCTCGCCAGTTTCTGGCTCGTCCCCTACTTCGCGGCTCTGCCTTATGCCTCGGAGGTGGGCGGCCGTGGCAACGATATCGCGCACATCAGTGACGCCCTCGCCGCGGGCACTTTCTTCCCGCGCATGCATCCGCTGGCCGTCTCCTTCGGATTGGTCGGGGCGATCTGCCTGTGGCGATCCCGGCGCACCCTGCCGCTCTTCATGGCCTTGTTTATTTTCGTGACCATGGTCGGGTCGAGTTCCAGTTTCGCCGCGCTCTTTGGAAATTCGATCGCGCTCTGGGTGCGCAATCACATCATCGCGGAGCGGCTCCTCATGCTCGTTAAGCCGTTCTGGTACGGGGCGGCCGGATTTCTCCTGGTCAGTTCCTGGAAAGCAGTGGATCACTTTCTCGATCGCCCGGGCGACTCTCCCGTGCACTCCGGTCCGCGGCGCCCGCAATTCGTCCGGCGCATCGTTCTCGGAGCGCTCGTCTGCCTGTTCCTCGCCCCCATTCTCGGCCGGGCCGCGGCCATTTTTTATCACAACGAAATCCGCCGGCCCAGCATCTGGCATTCGGAACGCCGCGACCTGAAAGCACGCAAGCAATTCACCGCCTGGCTCCAAAAAGAAATCCCGCCCGGCCAGTTTTTTCGCATCGCCCATGGCTTCGACTATGACGATCACGACCTAACGGATCTAGGGATGGAGGTGCCCTACCCCCTCTACAAGATCTGGCACATGCCGACCGGTCATTTCAAATACGATATCGGCTGGAATACGAACGCAGCCCTGCGCGCCACCAATGTGCGCTTTGCCCTGCTTAAGCATGCCCTGACGGGGCGACCCGATTTCACCCTGCTCAAGATTTTCGACCAACAGCTCTGGCTCTACCAATTTCGCGATTGGAATCCAAAGCCTTTTCAGGTCGAGGGCGAAGGGACTGTTCAATTACTCGATTTCCAGGACGAAGACATCGTCCTGCGGGCGGAGAACGGCGCGCATGGCTTGCTCCGTTTGAATGTCTCTTATTTCCCAAAATGGCAGGCGACGCGCGACCACGTTCCAGTCGCGATCACTCCCATCAGTCTGCCTGGCATTCCGAATTCGGGATTCATGCAGACGGAGCTGGCGCCGGGCACCTATCATTTTCATTTCCGGCGCAGGTGGACCGATTACATCGGGACCTTGCTCTGTTTGGTGGGCATGGCGGGCAGCCTGATCCTGGCAAACTGGGATCGCTTCAGATGGCGGGGCCGGAAGAAACCGGCTGATGCGTCCGTTTAAAAGGCCCACCAACCTCGCGCGAAAAGAGCGGCGAAAAGGCCGAGGAACAAGAGCGACCAGGCCGTGATGAGGCCGATCCAAAAGCGGCTTTGGCCGAGCAAAGCGAACAGGATAAAAATGGGGAAACAGACGACCGTGTAACGCGGCGCGCTCTGGATGAAGCTGAGGCTGGCGAACCCGATCCAGTTGACCGTTATCCACATGGCATAAACGGGGCGGAGCTTAAACCAACTGATGATGGCGCAAACGAAGGTGAGAATAACAAAGTACAATTCCTGGGCACCCACCATCTCGGCCTGGTTGGGAAGGCGGGACATATTGTTGATGGCCTCGTGAATTCCGACCCAGGGCCAGGCGGGTGACGTGCGGAAGATTTCGCGGCGCGTTTCGAGGAAGGCCACCCAACTACCGCCGACTCGCACATTGATGAGCAGAAAGACCACGAGCCCTGCGGGGACGAGGGCGAGCCAAAGCCAGCGCCACCGCCATTTCCGATCGAGATAACATTGGTGCATTGCCTCAACCAGGAGCGTCGGAAGGAGTCCAATCCCATTGGCCCGGGTCATGGCTGATAATCCGCCGAGCAAGCCGGCCAACCACCAGCAGTCGCGCCGGGCCGCCAGAAGAGCGCCCAGAACGAGAGCGAGAAAGAGGCTTTCGCTGTAGCCGATCTGCAAAAAGTAAGCCGTCGGAAAAATTAGGAGGAACCAGACAGCGCGCTGCGCCAGGAGCGGGGAATAATCGAGCTGCACTAACCGGCGCAGGAGAACGACCACCGCGATCAAAGCCGCCGTGGAAACGAGAAGGGCGCTCACCTGAAAATTGCCGATGGCGACGGCGACGATCCGAATGAGGAAGGGAAAGAGCGGGTAAATGACGAGGTGGGGGCCCTTGCTGTAGCCGACCTGCGCCACCTGCAAAAAGTGCTGCGCATCCCACCGGTTCCAGAGACTCAGCCACTCGGACACGCTCTGGAGACGTTTGTCGTCCAGGATCATGAAAGCTTTCGCCCCGAAAACGAAGAGCAGAACCTTGATGGCCAGGGCCCATCCGATGACCAGCCAGTCTTCCCTGGGAAGGCGGCGGAAGGGGGCGAGCAAGGCCTCGTTACTGAGCGGATGAATCTCCGGGGATTCTGTCATGGCAAAAGAAAGCGTTCGGAAGGGACCATGGGCGTCTACTTATCTTTTTCCGGCGGCGAAATGACCACAAAATAAATGCGCCCTCGCGGCGCTGGATTCCCGCTTGCGCCCCTCACCGGAACCGCCTAATACCTTTAGCTTCATGATTCACCATATCGTTCTCTATAAACTTAAGTCGGAAGTGACTCCGGCGCGGGTCGAAGAGATGATGATGAACACCCGCATGCAACTTCTGAAGATCCAGGAGGTCTTGAGCATCAAATGCGGGAAGCGAATCGATCCCGAGCTGCCCTGGCCCTTCTTTATTGCCATCGATTTCGAGTCCATGGACAAGTACGCCATTTTTCGCGAAGACCCGGTCCATGTGAAATTCATGGAGGAAGTGATCAAGCCGAACACGACGGACTCGCTCACTCTGGATTTCGAGATGGACCCCGGGAAAGACGTGCGATTTTCCTGATCTGCCTTTGCTTTTTCCTTTTCCGGTTTCGAAAATGCTGACAGCTCCAGTCGGCGCATGAATAAGAAAGCCATTTTGCTGGCGGGGGGCGCGGGCACCCGGCTGTTTCCCCTGACGAAGATCGTCTGCAAGCAGCTGCTACCGGTTTATGACAAGCCGATGATCTGCTATCCGCTGGCCACGCTCATGCTGGGCGGCCTGCGGGAGATCCTGATCATCTCCACGCCCAAGGATGTGCCGATGCTGCGCGATTTTCTGGGAGACGGCCGCCGTCTCGGGATTCGAATCGAATACGCAGAGCAACCAAAACCGGAAGGGATCGCGCAGGCCTTCCTGATCGGAGCAAAATTTATCGGCGATGCCGGCGCCTCTCTCATCCTGGGCGACAATATTTTCTACGGAAAACTCGACTTTTACAGGGAGGCGCTGGCTACGGCGCGGGGCGCCTGCATTTTCGGGTATCAAGTGCGCGACCCGGAGCGCTACGGGGTGGTTGAGTTCGGACCGGATGGGCGCGCCCTTAGCCTGGAGGAAAAACCGAAGCAGCCGAAAAGCCAATACGCCGTGCCCGGTTTATATGTCTACGATCATCGCGTGGTGGAATTCTGCCGGGAACTGCGTCCATCCGCCCGGGGGGAACTGGAGATCACCGATCTCAACCTCGTTTATCTCAAGAAAAACGAACTGCATGTGAAGCTACTGAGCCGCGGCATGGCCTGGCTCGATACCGGCACTCAGACCAGCCTCCTCGAAGCGGGCAATTACATCGCCACGATCGAGCACCGGCAGGGACTAAAGGTCGCCTGCCTGGAAGAGGTGGCCTTGCGCATGGGCTTTATTAATCAAGCAGAGCTCAGTGCGCTGATCGATCCTTTGCCCAAAGGCGAATACCGCGACTATCTGCAGATGGTCTGTCAAGAGGGTCCGGCCACCCATTTTGGCACATCTCGCTAACGATCACGCGCTAACGCGGCTGTTCCCGCAATAAATGACTGGCATCCGCCAGCACCTTCGTGACGGCGTCGGGCGCGAGCGCGTCGTAATAACCGCGAATAACCCCTCTCCGATCGACCAGGACCATGCGTGTGCTGTGCACGGGCACGCCTGCCTCCTCACTGCCGTCGGAAACGCCGAGCTTGAATCCGTTCCGCGAAAGATCGTAAAGGGCCGCCTTGGAGCCGGTCAGGAAATCCCAGCGACCCGGTTCCGCATGCAATTTACCGGCGTAAATGCGCAGCACGGCGGGCGTATCCTTGTCGGGGTCGACCGTAAACGAGAGGAGATGCACGTCGCTTTTGCGCAACGGTTTTTGCAATTCACTCATGCGGGTGCTGATCATCGGGCAGGGACCGGCGCAGGATGTAAACACGAAATCGGCAATCCAGATCCGACCGGCTAACTGGGCGCTGCCGAAGGTCTGTCCTTCCTGATTCGTTAGGCGAAAGGGAGGCACTACTCCGTAGCGGCCGAGGGGCCGGCGCGCCAGCGCGCCTGCCTCAAACTGCCGCAGGAGAACCAGGCCGGCCGCAATGAAGATCGGAAAGAGAAGCAGAATCCATCGCCAGGTCCGGGCCGCCACCGATGGAGGAGAAGGAGGCACAGCAGTCGGAGCGGCATTCATAATTTCGTGAGGGCCAGCGCGCCGAGCAGGAGCGGCAGATAAAGAATGGAAGTAATGAAGAGAAGCCGCGCGGCCCGCGCCGTGCGCTTCTGGAGAAAACGCATAGCCATGGCCACATACCAGCCTCCCAGCAGCAACGCGATCGGCACGTAAATCTCCGAGACTACTCCGACAAAGGCGGGAAGCCCGGCCACCACCAGAAGCAGCATGGCGAAGAAGACGCTTTGGCTGGCGCTCCGATCGCCCTTCGCGTCATCGTTCGAAATCATTTGAAAGCCGGCGCGCGAATAGTCCTCGCGATACATCCAGGAGATGGCAAAAAAATGCGGCAACTGCCAGAGGACCATGATGGTAAAAAGGCTCCAGGCGCCCGGGTCGATGCGCCCGCGCGCCGCCACCCACCCGATCACGGGAGGGAGCGCGCCCGGGATGGTTCCAACCAGCGTGTTAAAGCTACTGATCCGTTTGAGCGGTGTGTAGGCAAAAATATAAATGCCGATCGTGACGGCAGCGAGGGCGGCGCTGAGGCCATTGCAGGTGAAGACGAGATAGGCCACGCCGCCGGCAGAAAGGACGCCGCCCACGACAAGGGCCTCGGCCGGACGCATCCGGCCGCCCGGGACGGGGCGATGCTTTGTCCGATGCATGAGCGCGTCCACTTTCCTTTCCCACCACTGGTTGAGAGCGGCCGCACCCGCCGCGGCCCCGGACGTGCCGAGCACGACGTGAAACAAAAGAAGATAATTCACAGGCGAAGCCGCCCCGAGGTAATAGCCCACCGCCGTGGTGAGGAGAACGAGCAGAGTCAGCCTCGCCTTGAGCAACTCGGGATAATCGCCCGCCCGGCGCGCGCGCGGCGAATTCGTTAGGCCGAAATCCTGGCCCGTCTCCGTCAGTATTTCGCTTATCCCAGTTTTCACGTTGTCACCAATCGGCTGGTTTGAATACGGGAGCGTGCTTCTTCATGCTCACGGCCGCAGAACATCAGGCGCCGGGTGATGGCGGTGATGCTCACGCCCAAGGATAACATGGCGGCGCCGACCGCAACATGCGTCGTGGCGATATCGGCGGCTTTATTGCTCCAGATGGTCCAGGCTCCGAGCAAAAGCTGACCGGCGAGAAGAGCCGGCCAAAGGAAGGCGAGCCTTCGCAGGACCACAATGTCGGACGCGTCTCGCCACACCCGAACCGCCCAGGCCACGACGCCGATCGTGATCAGAACAGCGCCGAAACGATGCGTCATTTGCAGCCAAACCTGAAAGGCGGTGACGTCGGAGAGCGCAAGTTTTTCGCGCCGCGCATTGATTTCAGAAATTCTGCCCGGGCTCGTATCCGGCAGCCAGGAGCCATAAGCTGTCGGGAAATCGAGGATGGAAAGATCGCGATGCTGGTGCCGCATGGTCGCGCCGAGCCCCAGTTGAAGATAAATCGCCAGCGTGATTAGGAGGGCGAGAGTGGCCAAGGGCCGAAGGCGGCTCGCACCTTTGCCGGCCGAAAGGGAGCGCCAGCAATTCGTTCGAACCACTGCGATCAAAACGAGCAGGCCGAGGAAGGCTTGGGCCAGGCAGGCGTGAAACATTCCGATCTCGTCTTTCAGAAGAGTGACCCGCAGACCGCCCAGCACGCCCTGCAAAACAACGCCCGCGACCGCCAGAAGACCAAGCCGCCGCACCCAGAGCCGGTCGTCGGCGCGCCAGAGCCAGACGGCAAGAATGAGGGTCAGGAGTCCGACCGTCGAAGCGATCAGCCGGTGGGTGTGCTCGAAAAAAATACCTCCCACCCATTGCGAGACGGGAAACAAGAACATGTTGTAACCGAAGGTGGTGGGCCAATCCGGCACGGCCAAGCCCACGCCTTTGCTCGTCACCATCCCGCCACTGGAAATAAGCAAAAGGGTGGCGCACGCCGTGAACCAGGTGAAGCGATTCAGCCAGGGATGGTGGGATGGGGGCCGCATACACTTCATACTAGCCAAGTTAATCCCGGATTCCGCCGATTTCACTCACTGCGCCAGCCAGCCAACCATGGCCCCTGCAGCCGGGCGGAATTCGAGCAACCCTACTGACTACAGAGCCTGGGGTGGTTTCGCCGCGTTGGGCGAGGCGGCCGGGGCGGGCGCTTCGGAGTTGGCGGGATTGGCGTTCTTGGGCGCCCCTGCCGGCGGGATGCTACCCGGCGTCGGGCCGATAACGGGCTCTCCCGGAGGACGCGCCGTCGCGGGCGGCGCTTCGACTGGTGCCTGATTTCCGGAAAGTTCCAACCGCTCCTTCAGCCATGCCTGGTAATCCGCTGGTGTGTCCACTACCACCGTCCCTTTCATGCCGTAATGGCCCAGGCCGCAAAGCTGGCCGCAGACGATTTCGTATGTCCCGGGCTTGATCGGCTTGAACCACATCGGGATGACAGATCCGGGAATGGCGTCCTGGGCAATGCGCATGTGGGGCAGAGCAAAGTTATGAATAACGTCCTTGGAGGAGACTTCTATGATGACAGGCTGGTTTACCGGTAGGTGCAGCTCGCCGGTCACGATCAGGTCGTCCTTGCCTGCGATATCATTCGGATCGAGACCGAGCGGATTACTATTGGAGACCAGGCCGATCTCGCGCCGGCCGAACTGACCATCCGGCCCGGGCATATGGAAGTTCCAATTAAACTGCTGGCCGACGGCGTGGACGAGCACGGCGTCTTTCGTGTCTGGAAACTGGTTCACGCGCTTGGCCCAAAGAGGAATGGCGAACCCGATTAAGAGAACGGCGTCGATCAGCACGACGGAAAATTCCAAGTGAGTGGAGATCCCGCTCTTCACGCCTTCGTGATCGGCCACCGGGTTTTTGCGCCTACTGAATCGAATTAGAACATAGATGAAGTAGGCGGACCACCCGAAGAACAACGCGGCCATGAACCAATGACTGAACTCGATGATGTGATCGACCTCGAAGCCATGCTCGGAGGCATTGGGGGGCTGCCCGAGGAACTCGTTGATGAGAGCGAGCCTATTCATATTTGTCCAAATCTTCTTCGGTCAGGGCCTGGTGCGGCTCGAGTGGCATCTGGGCATGACGATAAAGGTGCAGGCTGAACGCGCCGATCCCGCTTAGGACCGAGAGAACCGCGGCGAACAAGAACCAGATGGCCACGGCCATGTGTTCCGTTTCTTTTCCGTCCTTGGCACCGTAGCAAAAAGCGCAAGCCATGGCCTGACCGAGTGGCGAAAAAACGGCCAGGAGTAAAACGGACCAGATTTTAATTTTCATGTGAGGATGCCGAGTCGCTTCATTTTCCGATAGAACCATACCCCGTAAACGACCAAAGCAACGGCCGCGGCAAAAGATGCGATGGCGCCGCCCAGGTACATGGAATTGCCTTCCACGAGATCGACCCAGATGCACCACCCGCCCAAGGCGAGCGCCAGCAGCGTCGAAAAAAAGATAAAAACAAAATGAAAAGCTTTAAGAGACATCAGCGCGCGATCGGGTTGTACCAAGCCAGGTAAATGAGCCAGAAAAGAGCTACAACAAAGAATCCAGTAAAAAGGAGGACCCGATAGATCAGGCGTTTCTCCGCGGCCAGGTGCATAAAAATCGCGCCCACCAATCCGGCCTTGAAAGTCGCGACCAGCATGGCCACGGCGACATTGGCCTTGCGCGTCCCGAAGTCGACATAGGAAAGGGCCACCGTGATGCCTGTGCAAATGAGCAAGGCCGCGCCCACCACGAGATAGCCTTTCACGTGCTTCTGCACGTTGTGGGCATACTCTTCGTGCTCGGCAGGATCGGGTGAGACGTCAGGCGGATTATTCATAGCTCAGAGCAGATAGAAGAGCGGGAAGACAAAGATCCAAACCAAGTCGACGAAGTGCCAGAACAAGCCGCACACTTCCACGCGATTGGCCAAATGCTCCGGGTTGCGCTGATACACTTTTTTGCTGACGGGCAGCCACATGTAAATGAACACCAAAACGCCGCCGAGCACATGCAATCCGTGTAACCCGGTGATCGTAAAATAAGTCGCGAAATAGGTGCTGTGCGTGGGCAGAAACATGGTGGCGCGCTCCACGTCTTCCTTCTCGATCTTCGCGATCTTGTCCGTCGGCGGAACATAAAGGAAATGCGGGCGATCCATGGACGGGTTGTTCGGGTCGGCATTGACCGGATCCAAACCGATTTCGTATTCCTTGACGCTCGGATCGTTGAGCGCTTCGCGATTGTGCAAATGCCCGGTGATTTCAAGCCGCTGGGGGAGGCCTTTCTCGGCCAGGCGGGCATTCCCGAGATATTGCTCATATTTCCCGAGCGCCTCCGGCTTAATGTAAGCGCCGAAGTGATCGAACTTCTGGGGCCATTCGTAAGCCAGTTTGACCACGAGAAAGATGATGCCGCAAAGGATGGTCACAAGCATGTACCACCAGTAAGCCCGGTAGCGCCGCATCTTCAGCGCGGCCCAGGCCAGCACGACCGTGAC
The DNA here is from genome assembly GCA_038203615.1 of Chthoniobacterales bacterium. Lineage (GTDB taxonomy): Bacteria > Verrucomicrobiota > Verrucomicrobiia > Chthoniobacterales > UBA10450 > JBBRDU01. Next base: position 74,693 of record JBBRDU010000002.1, on the reverse strand, counting down.
CGATGACAGGATGAGAACGGCCGTGTTCATCGTTCCGACGGGCACATTGAGGAGCCCGTGCGGCCAAAGCCCGGGAGGCGCATCCAGGCGCAGGAAAATGTAAGCGGAAAAAAGACCGCCGAAAAGCATCACCTCGGAAGCGAGGAAAAGCCAAATGCCGATCTTCGCGTTCCACAGGCCGGTATCTGGCCGGTTCGAGATGGTGTAGGGAATTTCCATGCGCGACTAAGCCAGGACCGGCTCTCCCTCCACTTTACGGCGGGTGCGCTCGGTGGACTCGACCGGCTCATTTTGCATGGTGAAATCCTTGCTGGCTCCCGGCAGGCTGTATTCGTAGGGACCGCGGTAGGCCACGGGGGCCTCCAGGAAATTGCCATGAGGCGGCGGCGAAGGCGCGAGCCATTCCAGGGTGGTGGCCTGCCATGGATTGTCGCCCACTTTCTTTCCGTACTTTATGCTCCAAAAGAAATTAATGATGAAGGGGATCTGGGCCACGCCCATGGTCCAGGCGGCCCACGAAATCGGGGTGTTCCACTCAAATCCGCTGAGTCCCCAGACTTTTTCGCCAGCCAGGTTCCATCCCTGTCCGCCGTCGTACCAGCGGCGATGCATGCTGAGCATGCCCTGCAAAAACATGGGCAGGAAAATGATGTTCATGCAGACGAACGAGGGCCAGAAATGCACCTTGCCCCAGAATTCGTTCATGCTGCGACCGGTCGCTTTAGGGAACCAATAATAGACCCCGGCGAACAGAGCGAAGATGGTTCCGGGCGCCACGATATAATGGAAGTGAGCGATGACGTAATAGGTGTCGTGCAGATAAAGATCGGCGGAGTTGAAGGCGAGCGGAATGCCGGTGAGACCGCCGATGCCGAACATGGGCAGAAAGGCCGTGGCGAAGAGCATCGGCACATTGAAGCGAATAGAGCCGCCCCAGAGTGAAATAAAGAAGGCGCTCAGAATGATGACCGACGGAATGGAAATGAGCACGGTGGTCGTCTGGAAAAAGGCGCTGACGGTGGAGCCCATGCCCGTCAGCCACATGTGGTGCGCCCAAACAATGAAGGAGAGAAAACCGAGCACCAGCACCGAGAAAACGAGGGACTTGTAGCCCCAAAGCGGTTTGCGGGAATTGTTGGCCAGAATTTCGCTGACGATGCCGAAGGCAGGCAGGACCAGCACATACACTTCGGGGTGACCGAGGAACCAGAAAAGGTGCTGCCAAAGAAGAGAACTGCCTCCGCCGCTGATGTGAACGGCGGCGCCGTTGACCACTAATCCAGTCGGCAGAAAAAAGCTGGTGGCCGCCAGCCGATCCATCAACTGCATGACGATCGCGGCTTCCAGCGGGGGAAAAGCGAGGAGCAAAAGGAACGCGGTCACGAACTGGCACCAGACGAAAAAGGGCAGGCGCATCCAGGTCAGTCCCTTGGCCCGCAACTGGATGATGGTGGTGATAAAGTTGACCGCCCCGAGCAAGGACGAGGTGATCAAGAAAATGAAGCCCAGAAGCCACATCGTCTGGCCATTGAAGATGGGGTGAAATCCGGGCCCTTTGTCCGCGATATCGGCCAGCGGCGTGTAGGAGGTCCAACCGCCCTTGGCCGCGCCGCCCGGCACGAAAAAACTGGTGACCATGATAATGGCCCCGGCGACGAAGGCCCAGAAACTGGCCGCATTGATCTTGGGAAAGGTCATGTCAGGCGCGCCGATTTGCAGAGGCACGACAAAATTCCCAAAAGCCGCAAAGGCCACTGGCACAACCCCGAGGAAGATCATGATGGTGCCGTGCATGGCGCCCAGCGAGTTATAGAATTCGGGCGCAATTTTGCCGTCCGGCATGCTGCCGGGCCCGAAGAAGTGGCCGAGAGCGGAGCCGATCAGGGGCAAAGCGTGCCCCGGATAAGCCAACTGAAAGCGCATCAGCATCATGAGGCTGAAGCCAATGAAGAGAAAAATGAGCCCGCAAATGCCGTACTGGATCCCGATCACCTTATGATCCGTCGAAAAGACGTACTTTCGCCAGAAACCGAGTTCGTGGTGGCCGTGGTCGGCGTCGTGCGAATGCGAATCGTGAGTTGTAACGGGAGAAGCGGATGCGTCCATTTTCAGCAAAAAGTTATCGTTCCAATATCGAGAAACAAAGCCTCATTGCAAAGTCAGAAATTAGGACGTTCGCCGGTTTTTGAGAGGAAAAACATACCGTTGCTATCGTGAAAACGGGGGCCAGCCTGCTCCGCGGTCTTAGCAACCCGCGCAAAACGCCCATTCCAGCGTTTTGACGCTGGACGCTCTCATCACCCAACCGATCATGGAGAGGCGGCCGTGCCGGCCACATCTGGTTAATTTGCGGCTGACACAGGCGCCTCTCCATCTACGGCGGCCTGAACAGCTAGACTTCTTTCGGCTCCGTCTCTTCGGTTTTGAGCTGTTCTTCGCGAAACCGGCGGAGTTTGTGATTGCTCAGGCTTTCCTCGAAAAGATCGCGGTTGATCGCCTGCGCCGCCGCCGCTCCCTGCCCAGCTGCGATAATCATCTGACAATTGGCCGGCGTGACGCAGCCGGCTGAGTAAAGACGCGGGACCGATGTGCGCATGCAATGATCGACCTTGATCTGCCCATCTCCATCCAGCTCCGCACCCAGGCTCTCGGCCAGCCTCGTGTGAAAAATATCGCCGCGCGTCGCGAAAATACTATCGATCTTCACTTCGCGCCCATCGGCGAAGAGAAGGCCGCGCACCTGGCAATCCTGACGATCACAATCGCTGATGCGATCGGTGTAGACCGGGATCTCGTATTCCTTCAGCCATTCGGCGTGTTGATCGTCCCAGCTGATTTTCTCCCCGTTGGTGGCGACCACGACACAGGCGGAGTAATGCAACATACCCAGGGCATACTCAACCGCTTCATTGTTCGGGCCGATGATGGCGATCGCCTTGCCCCGGACGCGGAACCCATCGCAATCTTTGCAGAAAAACATGCTGTGACCGAGGCATTCCTTCACTCCGGGGATGTCTGGTGGGATGTGAAAAATGCCGGTGGCGAGAAGCAGCCGGGCACAGGAGTAAGTGCGGTTCTTTCCCTTTAAAGTAAACCCGCCGTTGCTCGTCGAAAGCTCTTCGACCTGATCCTCGGCAAAAACAGCCTCATGCTTCTCGGCTTGCTGGCGGCCAAATTTCAAGAGGTCGTTGCCATCGACCCCGGTGGGAAAGCCGAGATAATTCTCGACCTTCGGTTCCCACCTGGCCATGGAGTGGCCCGCATCGATGACGAGGGTGTCGCGCTGCGCGCGCCCCAAATAAATGGCAGCGGACAATCCAGCGATGCCGCCGCCGACCACAATGACTTCGTTTTGATCCATAAAGCCCTATCCTAAATCGTGGCGGCTGGCCGTTCGCGCTTGGACATCTTCGTCGGGTCCGGCCAACCGTTCGGAAGGGATTCAATTGCCAAACCCGCTAACTTCCACCAGCCGGCCGATCGTCCTCGGATTTCGTTCCATCGTCCCACCACTTCGATAGACTCGCCTTGGGCGTTTCCGGGATGGCACTGCCCCCGGCATCGTAATGCGAGGTGTCGTTGAACAAGGTCAAGCGCGCGCGGGTGGCATCGCGGAAATCGACAACGTTCAAGGCCGCCGGCTTTTGATCCAGGTTGTCCCGATAACGGCGCGGATCGAATCCCAGCAGCGAGCTGAGCAAAAGCCGGATGGTCGCCTTATGCGAGACCACCAGCACCGTTTTACCCGGGTGCGCGCGCACCACATCAATCAACACCGGCAAAGCGCGCGCCGTCACGGCCAACCCGCTTTCTCCGCCTTCCGGCGCGAAAGTGTACGGATCCTTTTCCCACTCCGCCGCTTCCGCGGGAAATTGCTGTTCCACTTCGCGGCGCGTCATCTGCTCCCAGCGCCCATGCGAAATCTCGCGCAGACCGTCGCGCCTCTGGACCTCCAAGTGATGCGGCGCGGCCAGGATGCCGGCCGTTTCCACGGTCCGTCCAAGGGGCGAGGCAAACACGGCCGTGATTTTTTCGGAGGCCAACCTTTCCGAAAGACGCTGCGTTTGTCGCCGCCCTTCATCTGAAAGAGCTACATCCGTAGCCCCGGCAAAACGATCCTCCGCACTCAACACGGTGGCTCCGTGGCGCACCATGAATATACGGGTCACATTCGACGCCATCCGTAAGGTGATGACGGAAATCGATGAAAAAGGCAACCCCGCTCATGCGGGCGATCCTCACCTAACGCCGGCTTCGAGGCAGCGTCTCCGGTATTCCGTAGAAAAGGATTGGAACCGCGGCGACCACGATGGCGGAAACAATCGTCAGGATTTTGGCCACAACCGAAAGAGGATCTTCCGTGGCACGATGCGACAGACCGGTCATGACCGAGGCGGCGAGAAGTGCGATGGCGAAAACTTCGTAGACGACGAATCGAATCAACCTGGCCCGGCGCCGCCGTTTGATACTGGGCCAAGGAGCCAGGGCTTCGGGAAAGCCAAACTCTTCCGGCTCACCCGCGGCCGTGGCGGGTTCAAAGTGCAGAGGGCGGAGCGCATCTGGCGCGGTTGCCCCGGCAGGCACCGGCGCCGCCTTGCTCACGGATGGCTTGGCAGGAGTCAAACCGGTCAGGCCATTCACGGGCAATCGCGCCATGCGGGCAGCCGGTCCGGGAAAAGAGAGAGCCTTCTCCATCGGCTTCGGCGCGACTGCTGCCGGAGGCGCGACCGGCTGCGGTTCCGCCACGGTTCGTTGGATCGGGACCGGGGCGATGGAATTCGACGATGGCGACGGTCTGGCGGCGGTGCGGGCTTTGTTTTTATCGCGAGGCGCAGCGTCCTCAGCGAAGGGCGCACGCCACTTCGAATTCTTGGACGCGCCTAGGCCGCGGCCCAACAGATCCGGGAAACTGGCAGATTCGCTCGGGATGAGAGACATTTTCGCCAATGATGGCTGAAAATTATCATAGCTTCAAGTTTTATCAGCAAATCGGCCCCGCTGAAGGGTAAAGCACGCGCCCCGCGCGAGGCTCAGCTGATCGTTCTGGCCACCACCGCGAATGCGACCGCCGCGGCCGCAGCGGCGACCGCCAAGACCAGCTTGACCTGGCGCCGGCTCAACCATGGCTCGGATGAGATGGGGAGAGTAACGGAGCCGTTGTTTTCGACCAGGCTCATAATGTCTTCGTAAAGCCGGCGGCCGTCCTCGCGACCACGCGGAATTTCCTGCCCATTCAGGATAATTTTATCGAGGCACTTATTCAGGGAAACCGAACCGTTCATGAACGCTTTCCGGCAGGCAGCCTGCGCTTCCGGCGGGAGTTCATCCTGGCTCGAATACTCTTGCCCGTTGAACCGAATCTTTGTTTTGACGTTTATGTTCACGTCGCCACGTCCTCTTAAAGCAGGTCACCTGCCACGCCCCTGGCCGCAGGCTCAAAGGAACAAGAAAATTGCGGCAGCCGGAGGCATCCCTCCGGCTGCCGCCTCATTTCTCTGGCCATCCCGGCCACGTCAGGCAACGAACTGGCCTGCGATCCAATTTCTAATCGTTGTCGGTCACAATGACCTTGTCCACGAGCATGTCGTCGCCTTCCTTGACGTAGTGGACACGGACCTTGGAGTCCTTCCTGACCTTGGAAGACTCGATCACTTTTCCGTCTGGCGTCACGTAGGTTACGCTCTTGCTGAACTTGTAGTGAACGGGCTCACCGGATCCCGTATTCAGGACAATGGAAGCACCCGGAGAGTACTCCGTGATGGTCCCGGTGCTTTCCGTGGTGGTCGTCGTGCTCTCAGTCGTTCCCCCCGCCGACGTGGTCGTAGTGGAGGAGGAGCTCGATGTTTGAGCGTGCGCGCTGACGACGAAAAGGGCCGTGGCGCAGATAAAACCAAGTAATATTTTCATAGAACTAACCTTTCTTGTTGCTGTCCCCTGCTGAAATCGCACCAGAAATTGACCGATTCGAAGCGTTGCACACCTCGAAAGGTAAATCCCTGGTTGCGGCAGTACCTAACATTCGATTTTGTAGGTCGATCTGGACTTCTCGTTTATGCGCTTTTAGACCCGACGACGTGAGGTTGACGCCTTCCGATGCAAGAGGCGACTTTTGCCGACGGCATGTCCTCTTCCTCCCTCTCCTCCAAGGCCCGGCGCGTCATCCATCTCGACATGGATTGCTTCTATGCCGCGATCGAAATGCGGGATCGCCCCGCGCTCCGCGGAAAACCAATCGGAGTGGGCGGCGCGCGCGACCGTCGCGGTGTTCTGACCACCTGCAATTACGAGGCGCGCGCCTTCGGGATCCATTCCGCCATGCCGACCTTCCTGGCGCTGCAACGTTGCCCCAGCCTCATCGTGGTCCCGACGAGATTCGATGTTTACCGTCGTGAAGCCGCCGTTATTCGCGCCATTCTGCATCGCTTCACCCCATTGGTGGAGCCGCTTTCGCTCGATGAAGCCTATCTCGATGTGACGGATCATCCGGGGGCCGCCGCCCCGCTGGCCGAGGTCATCCGCGCTAGGATCCTGCGCAAGACGAGGTTGACCTCGTCAGCCGGGATCGGTCCGAACAAATTAATCGCGAAGATCGCGAGCGAGCTAAACAAGCCAAACGGACAACTCGAAGTGACGCCGGAAGAAGTGCCGGCCTTCATGTCCGGCCTGCCCGTGCGCAAGGTTTGGGGAATAGGGCCTGCCCTGGAGGGAAAGCTCGCACAACTCGGAGTCAAGACCTGTGGCGAATTGCAGCGCTTCTCGCGCATCGATCTGCAGCAGCTCATCGGCCGGTTCGGAATCGAGCTGTATGATTTGACTCGCGGGATCGATACCCGGCCAGTCGAACCGGACCGCCCACGCAAATCTCTCAGCACGGAGGAAACTTTTGCGACGGACCTGCAGACCCTGCCCCAGTGCGCCCAACAGGTTGGGCAATTATTCGAAGAACTCATGGCCGAACTGGCCCAAAAGGAACCGAAACGCGCTGTCACCAAAACTTTCTTGAAACTGAAATTCAGCGATTTCACCCGCACCACGGTGGAGCGCGCCGGCCTGCGTCTGTCGCTCGAATCGTATCAGGCTTTACTGGCGGAAGGCTTTGCGCGCACCGGAAAAGCGGTCCGCCTGATCGGAGTCGGCGTCCGTTTCGCGGAGGAGCGGGACCAGATGGAAGCGCAATTATCTCTGCTTTAAAGCCGATGTGGTAAAATTCCGCCGCATGACCTCGCTGCCCAAACAGATCGCCGCCACGGGCTGCGAAGTGCGCTCGGACGACCTGACCCGACAGCTCTACGCCACGGACGCGTCGATCTATCAAATTCAACCCGCGGGCGTGGCTTTTCCGCGCGATTCCCGGCAGGCGAGTGCGGTCATTCACGCGGCGGCCGACGCGGATATTTCAATTACCCCGCGCGGCGCCGGCACCAGTCTTTCGGGCGGCGCGATTGGCGAAGGATTGATCGTCGATTTCTCGCGGCACAACCGGCAAATCTTCGACCTCCACATCGAGAATCGAAGCGTCTGCGTGGGAGCGGGTGTCGTCCTCGATCAGCTCAACGCTTTTCTGAAACCGCACGGCTTCTGTTTCGGGCCGGATGTGGCCACCAGTTCGCGGGCCACCCTCGGAGGAATGATTGCTAATAATTCATCCGGGGCGCGGGTCCCCATTTACGGCACCACGGCGGAGCATGTTCTCTCGCTCGAAATCGTCCTGGCGGACGGACGGGTCGAGCGAATCGGACCGGGACACGATTCGTTAGGCCAGGAAAGAACACGGATTAATCACCTGGTTCGCGCGCGCGCCGCGGAAATAGCGGAACGAATGCCGCCCGGCCTGCTCAAACGCTGGCCCGGATACGGCCTGGAGCGTTTCAGCCGCACGCCCCATAACCTGGCTGAGATCCTGTCCGGCAGTGAAGGCACGCTCGCCGCCATTTTTTCGGCGGAGCTCAAAATCTCTCCGCTGCCGCGCGAAAAAGGTCTTGGGCTGCTTTTCTTCGCTTCCATCGGCGAGGCCATGCAAGCCACCGTGGAGCTGCTCGATCTGAAGCCCGTGGCCATCGAGCACATCGACCGGCCACTACTGGATCAGACCAAAGGACAGCTCCACTTCCAGGCTGCGCGCGACCTGCTCGAGCTCGATGCCAAACCGTGCGAGGCGATCCTGCTCGTTGAGTTCTATGACGAACAGGTCGGGGAACGGCTCGCTGCCATGCAAGCACGCGGTCTCGGATTGCGTTGTAAAGTCCTGCGCTCGGCGCACGAGATGAATCTGGTGTGGGCTGTCCGCAAGGCTGGCCTTTCCCTCCTGACTGGCTGCATCGGGCCAGCCAAACCGGTCGCTTTTATCGAGGATGCGGCGGTTCGCCCGGCCCAACTGCCCGCCTATGTGGCGGGCCTGCAGGCGATCATGAAGCCTCTCGGCCTCGACGCCTCCTACTACGGACACGCCGCCACCGGCCTTCTCCATGTGCGGCCAGTCCTCGATTTGCACAGCCCGGCCGATCTGAAAAAGTTTCGCCAAGTGGCCGACCAAACGTCGATTCTCGTTAGGCAATTCAAAGGCTCTCTCTCGGCTGAGCATGGTGTCGGCATCGCCCGCACCGAGTACATGCGCGAGCAGCTGGGGGACGAGTTGCTCGCCGTCATGCAGGAAATCAAAAAAACGTTCGATCCCAAAAACGTTTTCAATCCCGGCAAGATTTTGTCGGATGGGCGGCACCGGATTGATGATCATTTACGGGACAATTTCGTTCGTCCGATCGAGCTTCCTTTCGAGCCGCGGCTCGCCTTCGCTTTCAAGGATCGCTCCTTCATCGGGAACCTTGAGCAATGCAACGGCTGCGGCGGTTGCCGCAAGGATGCACCGATGATGTGTCCGACCTTCCTGGCCACCGGAGACGAAGTCATGTCAACCCGCGGGCGCGCCAACATCATTCGGGCGGCTTTGGAAATGCGCTGCAATAGGCACGATCCGCTGCGTTCCGATGAACTGGATGTCGCTCTGAGCAATTGTCTGTCGTGCAAGGGTTGCACGCCGGAATGTCCGTCGAATGTAAACCTTGCTTTGCTCAAGGCGGAGCTGACTTATGCGAGACATCGGCGCGACGGGTTGCCCCTGCGCGAGCGCATCCTGAGCCAGGTGGATCTGCTCGGGCGACTCGGCTGCACGATGCCGGCCGTTTCCAATGCCATGCTGGAGTTTGGGCCAATGCGCGCGCTGATGGAGAAGGTGCTGGGGTTGTCGGCGAAGAGATCGTTGCCGCATTATGCGCACGAACGATTCGACAAGTGGTTTAAGCAGCGCGCGGAGCGGACGCCGCAGCGCGGCGTCCCTGCCAGGGGCAAGGTCATTTTGTGGGACGACACGTTTGTGCGATATCACGAGCCGCACATTGGAATCGCCGCTGTCAAAGTTCTCGAGGCCCTCGGATTCGAAGTGCTGCTTCCAACGAACCGGAGTTGCTGTGGACGGCCCGCCTTCAGCCAGGGGCACCTCGACGCCGCCGCACAATCTGGACAGCACAACGTCGATCTTCTGAGCAGGATGCCGGGATCGGTCCCGATCATTTTTCTGGAACCGTCTTGCTACTCCATGTTTGCGGAGGATTATCGCGAACTCAAAATCGCCGGCGCCGCGGACTTGAGCCTCCGTTGTTTCCTTTTCGAAACATTCGTGGACGAACAGCTCGCGGCGCAGCCGACAGCGCTGCACTTCCGTAATGGCCATGCCGCCGCAGAGCCAGTCCACGTCGCGATCCACGCGCATTGTCATGCCAAGTCTCTGCTCAAGCCGGCTTTTATGCCGCGACTGGTGGAAAGGTTGCCGGGTCACAAAGCGACGCTGCTGGAGACCGGTTGTTGCGGCATGGCCGGGGCGTTCGGGGCCCTCGCCTCGAAATACGACCTATCGCTGCAAGTGGCAGAACCGCTCGTCCGCCTGATCAAGGAACAGCCGGCTCACAGCCAGATCGTCGCTTCCGGCACCAGTTGCCGACATCAGATCGCGGACCTGACCTCGGTTCACCCCAGGCACATGGCGGAATTGATCGCCGACGCGATCGATTAACCAACTGCCTCGGATCGGGGAGCGCACGTGCCCTCGCGTGCTGGGAAGGGCGCCCTCGCCACCGCGAACTTTCGCTCTCTCGGGAATACAGCGCAATCACCGCGGAAGGTTCGTTTCGGCGAGGGCGCCGAAACGAGCACGCGAGGGCGCGTGCGCTCCCCGGATGTTTGACGGCCGCGCTTCGTTAAGCGGCCGCCGCCGCTTCAAAGCACGATGAAATCGCGGCGATCTCCTGGCCCGTCAACGCCGGTTTCTGCTGGTCGAAATATTCTGCGAGTTGATCCAAAGTCATGACGTCGACGGCCAGATTTTCCCCGTGCCGGTGGATGTCCCAATCACCCAGAAAAACCAGGAGCGGCTTGACCGCGTAGGCCTCCGGCAATCCATGATTCAATCGCGTCTGCACCGCGCTGGCGGAAGCGCGGGCATGACGCAAAGGCCAGCCATCCTTGATGCGGCCTCCGAAAATCAGTTCGTCGTCACTGCGATAATCGATCGTACCCGACCCGCTCCGCGCTTTGGTCTCGATCGCGTAAACGCCGCTCGGACCAATCACCAAGTGATCGATATTTCGTTCCGCTCCCGGCAGATTATGAAACGCAACGAAGCCTTTCCCGCGAATCTGGTGGAGAATCCGGGCGACTTCTTTCTCGCCGGAAACTCGTGGAGTAGAAGAATGAGAGCGCAAGCGCAGGTGGAAGACCCGGACACCACCGTAGAGGGTGATAACGAGCGAGAGCACAGTCCAGAAGCGCGGATCGGGAATGCTCCCGAGCCATCGCTGAGTCCATTCCACGGCACAGACAATCCAAAAGGCGAACATGATCAGCAGAACTGGGAGCTGTTGCTCGTCCGTCAATTGATCGAGCTCTTGGCGCAAAGAGCGAGATTTGAAAGTCACACCAGGGAAATGCCGCTAGTTGCGTGCCATGATCTCCGGCGAAGTAGAAGCGGCTTCCAGTCGGTTCTCGCTTGCTAAAAAGCGGCAAAGATGCCGCTTCTTCTTCAGCCCTTGGGCGAAGCGGCCGGAGCCGGAGTGCCCTGCGCCCCGGCCGGTGCTCCCGGCTTGGCCGCGGCGGATTCGCCGCCCGGAAGATTGGCATCCGCCGGAACGGCCAGCAAATCCGGCTCCGTCCAGGATTCCTTGTGCGAGGCGACCTCCTTGCGCAGCGCGGAGAGGCTTTCCGGAGCAACCGGCCCACCCGTGTTGCCCCACTCCTGCCGGATATAGGTCAGGACATCGGCGATCTTCTGATCGTTCAGCGTCGTTTCCCAGGGTTGCATCACGGCGGTGCCGTATTGCGCACCCTTCACTTTGAGCGGGCCTTGCAGACCTTTCAACAAAATCATGCCAAGCCGCCGGGTGCCGCCATTCACATACTCGGATGCCGCCAGCGGCGGATATTGACCGGCCACGCCCTGGCCCGTCATCTGGTGACAGGTGGCGCAGTTTGCTGAGAAAATCTTTTTGCCGCGATCCGCCGGTGAAAGCCCTGCCTGTTCGGCAGCGCCTCCCGGTCCGCCCGGTCCATGCCCTTTCGGCGGCTCGAAGCCGATGCTGAGGCTGTCGCCCGAAAAGTTCCCCGAATAGCGGCCCAAGTAGGCGCCTCCAAAAAACAGCGCGAGCCCGTAAACGACAATCAACCAAATGGAAAGCGGCTCGAGGCCCACGCGCGGTTCCTGTTTTTCGCGTTGAATCGCGGCATGCACCTGCTGGACATCGGCGTGTTCGGAATAGTCCGTGCCCTGGCGCGCGCGCGGAGCGGGATGAGGAACGTTCTCGTTCATTTGGCAGCCGCCTTTCCAGGCGCCGGCGGCGAAGGTGGGACGGCCGATTTCACTTCTTTGAGCGGATGCGACTGATCGAGCGACATCAAATACGCGACCAGACATTTCGCTTCGTAAGTGGGAACGACCTCCCAACCGGCGGCAGGAGCGTCTTCGCCTTTCAGATTCAAGGCGTCGGCCGCAGGCTGACCACTGATGCGGCGTTCCTGATAAAGAAAGCGATAGGAAGGCATATTCGAATCGAGATTAATCGCGCGGGGCGCGTAAAGATGCTGATGGTGCCAGGCTGCGGAATATGGAGGCGGCGCACCGTTCGTATCCGGCGGTGAGTCGAGTGACGTCGCCTGCGATGCAACGGCAGGCGCAGCTGTCGGGGAAGCAGATACAACGGCCGGTGACGCGCTGGGCGAGCCGGCCGGGTTTGCTGCCTGCGCCGGTTCCTTTTGATCGTCGGCTGGCGCGCGTTTACCGACGTTGGACAGATCCGGGCCCATGCGCGCTCTGCCCAACATGACGGGTCGGCTAAAAATATAGTCGCGCGGGGCGCTGCGACGCTTCCCCCATTTCCGGTCGATGTCGGACGAATCAGAATCGGGGCGCACCTGCTGGGTGTGACAATAAAAGCAGCCGTTCGCGGCGTAGACCTTGGCCCCGCGTTGCGCCATGCCGGAGGGTGGCATTGGATAGATGTCTGTCCCATCCTCGTCCGATTGCGGATCGAGCTGTCCAATTTGGAAGTTCGGCACAAGCGCCAGGCCCAGCCAGGAAAAGGCGAAGGTGGTGAAGAGAGCGAAGAAAAGTGGCTTCAATCCTTTCATAAGACCGGCTCTGCCTCTTCCTCTTCCATGGGATTCAAAAATGTGGGCACGCTCGCCGTCCGGCCCAAGCCGAAGAGCATGAGGCCAAAATGAAACGCGAAAACGCCGTGTGCGACCAGCAGGAGCAGCTCGGCGAGGGTAGCGCCGCGCAGATAGGGCAGGATGGATTGGTTGCTCTCGATAAAGGCAATCGATGGATCATTCATATTCGATCCCTGCACAAAACCACCGCCCAGCAGCATCAAAGTCATCAGTCCGATGCCATAAGCCGCCGCCCAGAAATGGAGCTTAATGAGCGAACCATATCGCCACTCAAGGCCAACCAGGCGCGGGACGATATAGTACATCGAGCCGAAAATGATCATGCTGTAGAAAGCATAAAGTCCGAGCTGCGTATAGGCCGCGCTCGCTTCGGTGAAGTGGACGTAGCGCGCCACCGAGCGCAATGAAATCAACAGGCCGACGGCGCTGAATACCGTGTAGGACATGGCGCCGAAGACGGTGAAGCGCAAGGTGGGGCTATACCGCATCAGTTGGAAATTGCCCGCCATGGTCATGTGATGGTTCAGTCCGACCGTCGCGACCGGGATAATCGTGAGGATCGTGGCCGCGATGCTGGCCGTAATCATCCAGGCTGGGAACGGTCCGTCGATCAGGCGTTGCATGCCGGTCCAACTGGAAAAGAGCGCGTAGGTCCAGAAACCGATGGTGGCCAGGTGATAACTGTAAACCGGGCGCCCGATCACTTTCGGGATCATGTAATAAGCCGTTCCCAAGGCGATGGCGCCGAACCAGAGAAAGAGAAGATTATTGGCGAACCACCAGTTAACCGCAGCCTGCATCACCCCCTGCACCGGCACAGCGAAAAGCATTAATTGCGCGGCGCTGTAGAGCCAGGGGAACCACAAGAAAGCGCCGATCAAATACCATTGCGTGATGTAGATCTGCTCCCCGCGCCGAAAACGGAACATGAGCACGGCCCACGACATAATCATCGAGTAGGCCACGAAAAGAATGAGGGAAGCGTAGGGTGGAAACTCGAGCCACGCATAGCCGGTGCTATCGCCGGCCATGATCGCGCCGACCCCCAGAAGGACACCCAGATTCCAGAAAGCGGCTCCGACCACGAGAAGAAGTGGATAACGCAAAACGGTGCGACAGAGGCGAGCCATCAACCAGATGGCGGTGCCCATGCCGGCCATGGAGGCCCAGCCATAAACCATGATGTTCATGTGCGCGGGATGGACACGACCCCACGTGAGAAAGCTCACGTTGCCTAACAAATCTGGAGAGTGCAGTTTTAACGAATCGAGCACGGCCGCGAACGTGCCGATGAGGAGCCAGACAAGAGCGGACGTGTAGAACATCAACACGGGCAGACGCGTGGAAGCATCGATCAAGGCGCGCTCCACCTGCTCGACCTCACTGGTCGGGACATCCGCAGAAAACGCCGGCGCCTTTAGTGGAACTTCAGCGGCATCCATAAGGTGTGAGCAACATCGGCGTCATGTCGAGGCGATCCATCAAGGGGTGGGCGATTTACCCGCGACCGGCAGCGGAGTGCCAGGCGCGGATTGGTTAGGCGGGCCCGGCGGGCTGGCCGCGGGCTTGGCACTGGGCGGCGCGGGGGCGGCCGGAGGAGTCGAGGCAGCCACGGGCGGCGTGGCTGGTTTCGCTCCGGGCGGATTCGTGGCCGCGGCGGCCGGGGCCGCGGGTGCTGGCGGCGGCGTGGCGATCGGATAGGCGGCCGCCGGTTTTTTTTGAGCCAGCTCCGCCATGGTCAACCGCATGGCGCGTTCGATCGGGATGTGAGCCGAGCCCTTGGCTTTATCCACCCAGCTATAGGAGGTCAACGTTTTGGCATCTTCTTCGCGTAATCCCTTCAGAATATCGGCACGTTTCTTCGCGCGGGTCTGTTCGTACTGATCCGTCCGGACGGATGGGCCAACGACCGCCAGGACGATGACTCCGAAGAGCATGAACAAGAGAAGGATTCCGAGCCAGGCCGAGAGCGGCGCGCGCGATTGAGCAACCTGTCGAAGTGATTGTGCTTCGGCCATTTAATTCACCAGTTTGAGCGACTCCATCAGGCGCGGGTCGCGCACGGGGAAGAGCGATGGGCGCCGGACCACGCGCAGGTACAAGAAAGCGAGGGTGGCGCCGATGGCGATGAGCGAGACGAAATCCCAGATGCTGACATGCACGCCGCTGCCGTGGAAGGCGGGCATGACGATGACGTACATGTCGAGGGTCTGCATGCCAACGATCCAGCCAGCCAGCCAGCAAAGCTGGTGCGGCCGTTTCTTGATCGAGCGGAGAAGCAGAATTCCGAACGGCCCGAAGAATCGTCCGAAGACGAGAATCATGCTGAGGGTCCACCAGCTCTCGGTATTCCGGGCCAGGAAGTATTGCGTCTCTTCCGGAATGTTCGCGTACCAGATGAGCATGTACTGGCTGAAGCCGATGTAGGCCCAGAACACGCTGAAGGCGAGCATCCATTTTCCCATGACGTGGTAATGCTCGAGCGTGACGAGATCTTTCAGATAACCGGCCCGGCGCAAGGCCGTGATGACGAGGACAAGCAACGACATGGAACTTCCGGCGGCGCCCGCGAAAATGTAAACGGCCCACATGGTGGAGAACCATTTGTAGTTCAGGCTCATGAGCCAGTCACACGCGCCAAAGCTCAGGCAGAGGGCAAAAAGCGGGAGGCTGATAAAAGTGACCTTGCGCATCTTCAAGGTGAAGCGCGGGTTGCCATCGCTGTCCTGCCGGATGGAATAACGCCGCAGCAATTGCGACGCGACGATGAAGAAGAGAAAAGTGATGAGCGCGCGGGCGAGGAAGAAATCCCAGTTCAGATACGCCCGCTTGGCATCCAGCACCGGGTCCTGCCCGACCGGGACGGTCATCCACCCGTAAAGATGATGGCGAAGCAGCAGGACGGGAATGAACAACAAGGCCAGGGCGGCCAGGAGCGACGCAATGTTCTCCAACTGGCGGCGCACGACGACCGACCATTCCGCGTCGGTGGCGTGGTGCACCAGCGTCCAGAAGAAACAACCGGCGCAGAGGGTGAAGAAAACAGCAAAGGCAAAGAGCCAGGAGAAAGCGAACTGCTGCGGCTCAACATAAGCGCCCACCACCGAGAGAACGAGGGCGACAAAAGCGACCCCGCCCAGGAGGACGGACAGACCGGCGAAACGAGTACTCTCAAAATATTCGCCTTCCGGGCGCGGCAATGATTGAGAACGTTCGCTCATTTCTTGTCCAACGCGGCGCGCTGCTCCTCCGGCACATCGGCAAGGGTGGCGTTCTGGCTGCGCTGCAAAGCGCGCAGATACGCGATAATGGCCCAACGGTCATTCACCGAAAGGTTGGAGCCGTACGGCATCATCGTGTTCTTGCCGTTGGTGATGGTGTTAAAAATTTCGCCGTCGGCCATTTTGCGAATGCGATCGTCCTGTAGGGTTACAATTGTCGTTAGGCCGTACTGTTTAGTGACTCCGTTGCCGGCGGCGGTGGCCCCGTGGCACATGGCACAGGTGATATTGAAGCGCTCGCGCCCCCGCTGCATCAAGGCGGGCGTGACCTCGACCGGCAGACCGGCCCCCCACTGCTGGGTCATCTTGCCGGTATTGTAGTAATCAGTCCCTTCACTGAAGGCGAGGCGCTGGCGCGGCGCCGGGACCTCCATCGGTGCGGCCGGAGCAGCCATCGTTTCCGGTTTCGGCATTTCGTAGCCGATCGGCACCGTGCCGGTGATGGGCGAACGAGCGCCGCGGCCATCAGCAAAGAAACCAGATGGAGCCTGAGCCCGGACCTTGGGCTGGCGCACCATGTCCGGGAAAACTTCGATCGGGCTTCCGGTGCTTTTTTGCCCGCGGAAGCCAAAGATGGCGACGAGGGCGACGCCACCGAGGATAAAAATGAGAAAGAAGCCGCGCAACATAATCAGTCTTCGTGCACGATGGTGATATGCTGGCCGCCGCTGCGCTCGAGAATTTCGCGGGCCTCCATCTCGGTGAAACGCGAATCGCGCGCTTCAATGGCCAGGAAAAATCCGTCGTTGGTAGCGCGGCTGAACCTCTCCCAGTTGAAGATGGGATGATGCCAACGCGGCAAACCGTTCATGATGATCCAGGCAAAGAAGGCCGCGAAGGCGGAGAAAAGTACGGTCATCTCGAACATGATTGGGAAAAACGCCGGCACGGTGCGCCAGTCATACGGCTTCCCGTGCACGATCATCGGGTAAATGATCCAGGATGGGCCGAACTCGAGCACGGCGGCGGTGAGCAGCCCGGTGATGCCGCCGATGAGCACGACCGCGCTGAGCCACGATTTGCCGAGGCCCATGGCTTCGTCCATTCCATGAATGGGGAAAGGCGAATACACATCCCAGCGCTTGAACCCAGCGTCGCGCACAATCTTGGCCGCTTCGTAGAGCGCCGCGGGACTCGGATACTCCGCCGCCATGGCGTAAACCTTGTGACCGGAGGGCGTTCTCATGTGCGCTCCTCTCCGCCGGCCGCCACGGGATGATGGTCCGCGGCCGTGCCGTGATGATGCGGGTCCGCCTCGGGCAGAACGATCTTGATCTCACTCATGGCGATCATCGGGAGAAAGCGGATGAAGAGGAGAAAGAGGGAAGTAAAGATCCCGAACGTGCCGATAAAGGTCCAGATATCGACCCAGGTGGCGTGAAAAATTCCCCACGAGGACGGCAGGAAATCGCGATGCAAACCGCCCACGATAAAAATGAAACGCTCGTACCACAGGCCGGCGTTCACGCACATGCAGACGAAGTAAACAACGTAGACATTGCGGCGCGACCATTTGAACCAGAAGAGTTGCGGCGTCACGAAATTGCAGAAAAACATGCCGACCCACCAGTACCACCAGTAGGGACCGAGGATGCGATTGTAGAAGGCAAACTTCTCGTACTGATTCCCGCTGTACCAGGCCACGAAAAATTCCATGGCGTAGGCGTAGGTGACAAAGGAACCGGTCAACAAAATGATCTTGGCCATCTTGTCGACGTGCTGCGGCGTAATGATGTCGTGCAACTTGAAGATGGCGCGGGCCGGCAACATCAGGGTCAGAACCATGGCGAACCCGCCGAAGATCGCGCCGGCCACGAAGTAGGGCGGGAAGATGGTGCTGTGCCAGGTGGGAATGACGGAGGTGGCGAAGTCGAACGAAACCACGCTGTGCACGGACAAGACGAGCGGGGTGGAAAGACCAGCCAGAAGCAGATAGGCCATTTCGTAATGGCGCCAGTTGCGGTTCGATCCGCGCCAGCCCAGCGCGAAAATCCCGAAGAGGAATTTCTTGATCTTGGTGGTGGCGCGATCGCGCAACGTGGCCAGGTCCGGTACCAGCCCGGTGTACCAGAAAAGCACGGAGACGGCGAAATAGGTCGAGACCGCGAACACGTCCCACATGAGGGGGCTGCGGAAGTTCGGCCAGATCCCGTAGTTATTCGGGATGGGCGCGAGGAACCAGGCCATCCAGACGCGGCCCACGTGAATGCCAGGGAAAATGGCGGCGCACATTACCGCGCAGAGCGTCATGGCTTCGGCGGCGCGATTGATGGAGGTGCGCCATTTCTGGTGGAGCAGAAACAAGATGGCAGAGATGAGGGTGCCGGCGTGGCCGATACCGATCCAGAAAACGAAGTTGGTAATGTCCCAGGCCCAGCCGACCGGGTGATTCAATCCCCACGTGCCGACGCCGGTCGAGATTTGATACCCGAGACAGAACAGGCCGATGGCGGCAATGGTGGCGGTGATGGCAAATGTGACCCACCACCAGCGCGGAGCCGGCTGTTCCACCACGCCGGAAATGCGTTCGGTCAACCAGCTGAAGTTCCGCTTATTTAAGACAAGCGGAATGCGCCGGAGCGGTTGCTCGACCGAACTGGAAGCCTCGTCGGCCATCACGTCTGGAGCTGTGGGAGCGCTATCCATTTCTTCAGTCAGGGATGGACCGGTGGTTGTTCTCCGGAGGGCGCGAGCTTTCCCGGATTGGGTGGCGCTTCGGATTCGTGCTTCACGTTCTCGGTGCTCACTTTTTCCGCCGGGCTGGCCACCGCAATCTTTTGCGCGTCCGGCATCTTCGGATTCGGATTCCGGATGCGCGCCAGATAGCTGGTGCGGGTTTTGACGTTAAGATACTGCAAAAGTCGATAGTTTCGATCCTGCGCCTTCATTTTGGAGACGCGGCTTTCCGGATCGGCGATATCGCCGAAAACAATCGCCTCGCTTGGGCAAGCCTGGGCGCAGGCGCTGGTAAAGGAATCGCGCGGGATGAGGGTCGCGCCGGAAGCGCCGGCCCGCACATGTGCGGCAATCTTGGCCTCCTCGATGCGCTGCACGCAGTAGCTGCATTTTTCCATGATGCCGCGCATGCGCACGGTCACGTTCGGATTCTTCTGCAACTTCACGATGTCGGGCGCGCCCTTGGTCGTGAGCGGTCCGAGATACTCGTGGTAGGTGCCGAAGGCGCCCGCGATCTTCTTTTTGCCGACAGGGCGCTGATTGTAATCAAAGAAATTGAAGCGGCGCACCTTGAAGGGGCAGTTATTCGCGCAATAGCGCGTGCCGATGCAACGGTTGTAGGCCATGACGTTGAGGCCATCCTCGCTATGGATGGTGGCGTTGACCGGGCAGACCGTCTCGCAGGGCGCGTTCTCGCAGTGCTGACACATCATGGGCTCGTGCACCATTTCCGGATCCTCGGGCCATTCGCGCCGGTCCTGATTGAAGCCCTTCTCACTGGCAAAGTAGCGGTCAATCCGAATCCAGTGCATGGAGCGTCCGTGGCCAACCTGCAATTTGCCCACGACCGGGATGTTGTTTTCAGCCTGGCAGGCAATGACGCAGGCGCTGCACCCGGTGCAGACGTTCAGGTCCACCGCCATGCCCCACTGCTGCGCCGCGTCCAAGGGCGGATGGGTGTAGAGGGTCGGAAGTTTTTCCGGCAACTCGTCGTCGCCCGCAATCCTTTTTACGAAATCCTTGTCTTCGCGGTAACGATCGAGCGTCGCCTCGCGCACCAGTCCGCGGCCTTCGATGCTCCAATGCTCCTGCGTGACGGCCAGCGCGTACTTGGCCCCGGTCTTTTCAACCTTGACGCTTTCCACCGCTTTCCCGTCGGCCACGATGAAATGCGGATTGAAAACGGTGCGTAGGAAATAGGCGTTGAACCCAACCTGGTCCGCCGCCATGGGTGAATCTTCCACGGCGCCGCCGGCATAGGGCAACGAAGCGAAACCGGGCATCTTGCGGCCGTAACCGAGTGAGATGGTGATCGAATTGTCGACATGACCGGGCGCGATCAAGGCCGCGATGACGAGTTCACGCCGGGCCTGTTCTCCCTTTGCATCCCTGGCCACGTCGGTCACGGAGATGCGAAGCACGTCGCCGGTCTCGACTCCGAGATGCCGCGCCATGTTCGGACTAACGAGCGCCGCATTATCCCAGGTGAGCTTGGTCACTGGATCGGGCAATTCCTGGAGCCAGCCGTTATTACTGTAGCGGCCGTCGTCGATCGAATAACTCCGCACAAAAACGATCTCGGGCGATTCCGGGGTGGGAACGGGCGCGGGCGCCCACAATTTCTGCCCGAGGGAGCCAGCCGCAGCGGTGTTGAGAGCAGCGCTGCGGTCGTGCGCCGGCACGTGCGCGGCAAATCCATCATGCAGGAAATTGGACCAGGCTGTCTGGAAATCTCCCGGAGCGCCCGAAGCGCGAAACGTTTCCTGCACGAGCTCGGGGCCATCGGTCTTCGGGCCATCGAGCAACATGTTGATGAGCTCTATTTCGGAGAGACCGCCGAAGAGCGGCATGATCATGGGCTGAACGGCCAGGTAACTTCCGTCCGCGGTCAGCGCATCGCCCCAGCTTTCCAGATAATGGGCCAGGGGCGCATGCCAGAGACTCAAGGCGGAGGTAGCATCCTCGTGGTAGCCGAGCCGGATAACCTCCGGAACTTTCTTCTGCAGATCCGCCCAATCGAGGGGCTGCCGGGACTCCGGATCCTGGGCCAGGTCGCGCAACGCATTGTAAACCGGGTCGCCCCCAAAAATGAAAAGCTGTTTGACGCGCCCAGCCATGATCTCAGCCGCCAGCTGGAGCAGGCTGAGCGTGCGCGGATTGCGCGCAAAATCCCGGAGTAACAGTGTCGTCCCGATATTTTTGAGGGCCGAATTGATGCCGTAGACCAGCAGTTGCACCACGACCGGCTGGTTCGCGCCGGCCAAAACCAGGCTGGTGCCGCTGCGGGCCACGAGATCCCGGGCCGCTTCCGTGATCCATTGTTCGTCGAAGCCGGCGCTCCCGGTGGCATGAGGTAAGGTCGCCAGAATGGCGGAGAGGCCCGCGTCGGTGGTGGCGTCCGCGATCTGGCGCGCCAGCGCGAACGTGAAGGCCGGAATCTGACTGGCCGGGCAACGCAACCGATGGTCCGCCATCGAACCGGTGAGAGAGAATCGATTCTCCACCACATAAAGCCGGTTCATCGACTCTTTCGCTTCAGTAATGCGACGCCGCGAGGTGAAGGCCCGCACCCCGGCCACATCCCCTTCCCCGCAATCCAGGAAATCGCTGTCCAGGGCGAGTACCACATCGGCGCGATCGAGCCGCGGCAGGAGGCGCGTGTTCGCACCGAAAGCGGTTTGAGTGGCGACCAGCGGAGCATCCGACGAGGCGGCATCGTAAACGCACCAGCGCATGGCTGGATAAGTGCGTTCCAATTCGGTCCGCAATCTTTCTCGCGTGGGCGAATGCAGCTCCTCCACCAAAAAGGCGAGACCCGCTCCCCCGTCGACGGCCCACTGACCGCGCAGCTTCTCTATATATGCATCAAAAGCGGCGCGATCGGCCGGCTTGCCCTTGTTCAGGAAATTCCGGGACCGTGTCGGGTCGTACAAATCAAGGATCGAGGCCTGCGCAAAAACGTCCGTGGCGCCGCCACTGGAAGGATGGAGAGGGTTGCCTTCCATCTTGATGGGACGGCCATCCACGGTCGTGGCGATGAGCGGAAGCGCGCCGTTCCGGCGGGGCATGGCGGTCGCATAATAGAGTGCCTTGCCCGGGATGGTCCACTCGGCGCTCTTCGTAAAAGGAACCAGATGCGCCTCGGGCCGGCGGCAACTGTTCAAACCAAATCCGGCCAGCGCCATGGACCCGCCCATTAACTTGAGGAAACCGCGACGCGACCATTCGTCGTCTTTCAATTCGGCCGTCCCGGCCGGGAACTCGCGCTCCAACCAGTCGTGAAACTCCGGTGTATCACTGAGTTCTCCGACGCCGCGCCAGTAGCGTTTGCCGGTATCCGATTCGGGCGGGTGTTGGAAAACGTGTTTCATCGATGACACCCCTGGCAACTGACCGGCGGCTGGATATTCCAGCGTTCTTTCAAGGTCTGGCCGATTTCCTTTTGCGTTAAAGTCTTCTTCTGGCTCCAGTCGTCCGTCACGCCCTGAGGCTTCCCATACTTACTGACGAACTCGGCCGGCTTCACGTCATCCGGTTTCCAGTCGAGATTAAAGATCTGATCTTCCGGGCGCAGAAAATTTTCGGGGTGACGATGACATTCCAGGCACCAGGCCATGCTATGCGGCTTGGCGTGATAAACGACCGGCATCTTGTTGACTTCGCCGTGACAGCTGAAGCAACTGATGCCGCGATTCACGTGGGCGGCGTGGTTATAAAAGACATAATCCGGGCTGCGATGGATCTGCACCCATTCGATCGGTTGGCCCGTCTTCCAGCTGGCCCGAACCGGCTCGAGTTTCGGATTGTCCTTCTGGACCTGCTGATGGCAGTTCATGCAAGTCTGGGTGTTGGGCAGGTTGGAGTGCGCGGCCACGTCCACGAAGCTATGACAATAGCGGCAATCCATACCGAGCTGGGCGACGTGGATGTTATGCGGAAAAGGCACTGGCTGAATGGGTTGATAACCGACCCGCGTATATTTAGGCGTCACGTAATACCAGGTGGCCGCGGTCAGGCCGCAGACCATGATTATCCCACAAACCGCTATCTTGAGCGGCAGCCAATTGGTCCAGCGTGGAAAGAAATTCGCCATATCTTAGCGGACGCCATCGCTGCCCAGCCATAGCCGCCAACCTAAAAACGAACCAGAATTGAGTTTAGGATGTGCTGGGTTCAGACTTGGAAAAGTTTGAGGTGAATGATTGGCCGAGACTCTATGAAGAGGGACCGGATCGGCAACGGAAAATTCGCAATTGTGTTTCATGTCGATCCGCCAAAAAATAAAAGCCAGCTATCCGATACGGAAAACCGAGCCCTTAGCAAAATCGATAACGTCAAAACTTCAAGGGAGCGTCAAGTGAAAGCGCGGTCTTTATCAATTCTCATCGGAAGAAGTCTGCTCCTCCTCGGTCTCGCCGGTGTCGCGCGGGCGGCCGAGCGGGCCGATCTCATTCTGCTCCACGCCCGCATTTACACGTTAAACGAGCATCAACCACAGGCCGAGGCGGTCGCCGTCAAGAACGGGCACATCGTTTTTGTCGGAAGCAACGACGCGGCCCAGGCCTTCCGCCAGGAACGGACACGCCTCCTCGATCTGCACGGTCAGACGGTCGTGCCCGGCCTAACGGAATCGCATTGCCACATCTTCGAGATCGGCGAACGCGAGATCACCCTCAATCTGGAAGGCGCCAATTCCTCCGCGGACTTTCTCGACCGAGTGAAAAACCACGTGGCCCAGGCGCATCCGGGCGCCTGGATCAAGGGCCGGGGATGGATCGAAACATTTTGGAAGCCGCCGAAATTCCCGACCCGTCAGGATCTGGACAAAATCACGCCAAACAATCCGATTTTCCTGACCCGCGCGGATGGTCACGCCGCCATCGCCAACAGCGAGGCGTTGAAATGGGCGGAGATCAACCGGGACACACCGAACCCGTTCGGCGGCGAAATTCTGAAGGACCCGGCGACGGGCCAACCGACTGGGATGCTGCTCGACAAGGCGCAGGAATTGGTGGCCAGACACATCGCCGGGCCGCGCCCGGGCGAACGCGAGGAACAGCTTCTGCGTGGCCTCGAACGCGAAGCCGGCCTGGGCTGGTGTGAGATTCAAAACGCCGGCAGCAACCCGGATGAGATGGCCCTGCTCCGCCAGGCTGGCGAGGCCGGCAAAATAAAGATCCGCATCTACAATGCCTGCTACGGACCAGGCCGGGCGGCGCAGCAGCTCCTGCACGACGGGCCTGTTCTAAATGCCTGCGATCACCGCTTCACGCAGCGTACCATCAAGATCGTCTTCGATGGGGCGCTCGGTTCGCGCGGCGCCGCTTTGTTGCAGCCCTACAGCGATGCTCCTGGGACGTCAGGATTTCTGACCGAGAAAGAAGAAGACTTGAAACCGCTGCTGGCGGAAGCGCTACGCCATGGCATCCAGGTCGAGACGCATGCCATTGGCGACCGTGCCAACCGCTTGATTCTGGATTTGTACGAAGACGCGTTTAAGACGGTGACGCCCGATCAACGGAAAGTGAAAGAGCCGCGCTGGCGCGTCGAGCACGCTCAGATCCTGGACCCAGCGGAAATTCCGCGGTTCGCCAAACTCGCCGTTATTCCCTCCATGCAGCCGTCGCACGCCATCAGCGATCTGTTTTTTGCGCCCAGCCGCCTGGGGCTAAAACGCCTGGCGGGCGCCTATGCCTGGAACGCTTTACTACAGTCGGGTGCCATCATTGCCGGCGGATCGGATGCACCGGTCGAGCGCGGCGAACCGATGATCGAATTTTACGCGGCCGTCGCACGCAAGAGCATCAAAGGCTTTTCGGGCGAGGGATGGCATCCGGAGCAGGCCGTGACCCGCTCGCAGGCTTTGAAAATGTTTACCCTTTGGCCGGCTTACGCTGCCTTCGAAGAAGCCGAGAAAGGCTCAATCGAAACCGGGAAACTGGCGGACTTCACCGTGCTTTCGAACGACATCATGAAAATCCCCGCGCCGGAGATTTTGAAGACGCACTGCGAGATGACCGTTGTGAGCGGCGAGATCGTGTTCGAGGCGGCGAAGAACTAGACAGGATTGACAGGATTCAAATCCAAATCTGGAAGCCAGGCGACCAGGAAAAGGAGAAGTAGATCGATTTGTAATTTGTTCCTGGATTCCTGGTTTCCAGATTCCTCTGAAAATCCAATTCAATCCCGTAAATCCTGTCGATTTTCCCTACGAGTACAAATATTCGTCGTGATATTCGCGCTGCGGGGCGAACTGCACGTTTTCGTTTCCGGTTTCGGGGTATTCGAAAATTTTTCCTTCGTAATTCCGGATCACGATCTTTTCGTGGTCGTGATACAAGACGTAGCCAGGATTGATCGGCACCTTGCCGCCGCCGCCCGGGGCATCGATGACGAACTGCGGCACGGCGTAACCGGTGGTGTGCCCGCGCAAGCCTTCGATGATTTCCATTCCCTTGGCCACGGACGTGCGCAAGTGAGAGGAGCCGTTGATCAGATCACACTGGTAGACGTAGTAGGGACGCACGCGGCACATGAGTAATTTGTGCACGAGCGTCTTCATCGTTTCGACGTCGTCGTTCACGCCCTTCAGCAGCACGCTTTGATTGCCCAGAGGAATGCCATGGTTGGCCAAACGCTCCAAAGCTTCCTTCACTTCAACGGTTAACTCGCGCGGGTGATTCACATGCACACTCATCCAGAGAGGATGATACTTCTGCAGCATGGCGCAGAGCTCAGGGGTGATCCGTTGCGGCAGAAAAATCGGGACCCGCGTGCCGATGCGCAGGAATTCAATGTGCGGAATAGCGCGCAACCGGCTCAGGATTTTCTCGAGCCGGTCATCGCTGAAGAGCAAGGCATCGCCGCCGCTGAGCAGGACATCGCGCACCTCGGTGTGCGCTTCCAGGTAGCGGAACGCTTCCTCAAAGTTGGTGTGCAACTCCTGCTCGCCCACGCCGCTGACCACGCGGCTGCGCGTACAATAACGGCAGTAACTGGCGCAACGATCGGTCACTAAAAATAAAACGCGGTCGGGATACCGATGCACCAGACCCGGCACCGGCATGTGCGAGTCTTCACCGCACGGGTCCGCCATGTCGTAGGGAGACGCCCACGTCTCTTCGATGCGCGGGATGACCTGCCGCCGGATCGGATCCTCCGGGTTCTCGCGCGGAATCAGGTTAAAGAAATGCGGCGTCACGGCCAGGGCCAGCTTGTCGCCCGAAAGCAACACGCCGCTGCGCTCCTCCTCGCTTAGGATGAGGTGACGCTCCAGTTGGGCCAGCGTCGTCACGCGATTTTTGAGCTGCCATTTCCAGTCGTTCCAGAGTTCTGGCGGCATCCCACCGTCGCGGGACCAGTAGCCCGGCGCGAGCGAGACGAACTCTTTTCCATCCATCTTCCCTGCGGCAAGAGTAAGCATTTTTGATTGGTGAACGGAAACGTTAAGACCCTTCATTATTGTGTCAATGCAGGTACCTCGCCGTGCGCTACGCACCTGGTCGTGAGACCGATTCCTCAGGCCGCCCGCGCCCACGCCGCCAGTGGAATGCCGACCTTGCGGCCATCTTCCTCCACTTTCCCTGACATGAGATCGCGGTAGTAATCACTCCATCCTTCCGCCTCGGAACGGGCGTAACCGTGGACCTCCGCGCCGTCGGCATCGCGCGCCGGCATGACATGCCCCTGGGCCGCGAAATGATGGCAAACCCCGTGCAGCCATTCGTGTAACCAAACTTCGCCGGGCGCTTCCCCGCGCCACGCTTGAGCGGGCGCGTTGGCCACCACCGCATAGGTGGCGTCGTTGCTCCATTCGCTCGCCCCCATGCCCAGTCCCCAGCCGCGACACGGGATGGTCGTCTCCGCTGCAAAATCGTGCTGGGGCCAAAACACAAAAATGGAATCGTGCGTTCCAGCCGGGGCGAATTGATCGATCTGCCGCCGCGTATCATGAGGCGACGGCCAGAAACAATGGTGGTCGTCCTCGGACAACGAGCGCAAGGGCGCGTCGCTCGTCACCAGGTGTGATTCGACGCGGGCCGCGCCCGACGTCAGTCCCGCCGCCAGGCTCGGGAAGGCGCCAAAGGATTCAATCGCGTCCCGGATTTCCCCATCAGTGGCGACATGATGAAAACGTCGCTTGCGCCAACGTCCGTGCGGGAGACGGACGTCAAGTTCCGGATAAACGATGAGCAATGCCCGCCAAACGCTCACTCAAGACAATCTTATTTAACGGTCACCAGCGTCCCGACCGGGATCTCGGAAAAGAGCCGGCGCGCCACGTCTCCGGGAAGCCGGATGCACCCGTGCGAAGCGGGATAATTTGGGACGACTCCTTCGTGCATGCCGAAATCAAGACAGCTCAATCGCATAAAATAAGGCATCTCCACTTTATAGATGGTGGAGCGATGGCTCCGCTCCTTGTCGGTGATCACGTAATCTCCCTTGCGCGTCGAATAACCCTGGCGCCCCGTGGAGCAGACGGTGGTCAAAATGGACACGCCATCCTTCCAGACTTCGGCGCGCTGCGAGGCCAGTGAGATCTCGACCCGCAACTGGTCCGGCGAGGGACCGCCGCCGAGCAGGATTTGCGTGCACTGCCAGTGGCCTTGTTGCGCCGCCAGGTAGAGAGCCATCATCTTGTAGCGGCCGGTCAAACGATTCCGGTCGGCGCCCGCTTCCAACAAAGCCCGCACGGTCTCCGCCTGACCGAGCCCGGCCGCCACCATCAGGACGGTGACATTTTTGTCTTCTTCGATATAGCTGCGGAGCGACTGTGACGTCACCATTTCCAGAAAATCCTTATCGCATTTGGCCGGGAGGACGGTGTTCGCATCCACTCCTCCTGCGAGCAACGCCTTGAACTGCGTTTCATTATTCGAGGCGATGGCATAGGCCAGGAGAGGAACACTGCGGTCCTGCGGCGTGGGCGGGACGGCGTGTTTGCTCAAGAGTAATTTCACCTGCGGCTGGTTCCCGGCAGCGATGGCCGCGTCGAGGGCCTGACGAGTCCTGGCAGTCCATTGTGACAGAGGCGGAACGCGATGGAAGATCAGATCGATCATCTCCTTGCTCCCGGTGTCGAGGGCCGCGGCCACGATGTCGCCCCCTTGCGGTCCGAGATCCGGGATCAACCGCAGGAGCAACTCGACCACCTCCAGTTTCTGCGCGGCCACGGCATACTGCAAAGCGGAGCGGCCGCTGTGGTCCGTTGCCCTGATGTTGGTCACGCCACCCACAAATTTGCGGATCAAGTCCATGTTGCCTTGCCTGGCGGCAACCATCAGCGGGGTCAAACCGGTCTCATCAGCCAGGTCGGCGGAAGCCCCGGCCTCGAGCAGACGCGTCACCGTCTGCGCGTCCTGCTGCAACGTAGCCGCGAGCAGCAATGGCCGATCCTGCTTGCCGCGCGCGTTCGGGTTCATCCGTTGGCCGAAATAAAGGTCGAGCACCGGAGTGCGATCCGTAACCATGGCACTGACGAACTCATTCGCCGAGATGGGGCTGGTCACGAGCGGTTCCGGCCCAAAGCCCGTCGTGGCCAGAAGAACCAGCACGGCCAGCATCTGGCCGAGAACGGTTTTGAGAGGCAAAGTGCTCATTCTTTCAGGACTGCGGGACCGATCATACACGAGGGGTCAAGCGATTGGTAGGCCAAAACCGGACCCTCGAGGAAGATACGGGACCAGGCCGCGCTTTCTTTCCGGAAACTTCTCGAGCCGGGTGGCCGTTGGACAGGAGGGGTTGAACGCCGGAACGTTGAGACTGTCCAAATCCCACCCATGCGAATCGGAATCTTTTCGACCTGTCTCTCTCTTCTCGCTGGCATGGTCTTCTGCGTGGCGGCCTCCCCGGAGGCTCCTCCGACGCCGACTGTCCCCGCGGCCGCCGCAGAAGCGGGCAAGGATGTCGTTCACCAGCTGAATAACGCGTTCGCCAAAGTGTTCGAGACGGTCGCGCCGAGCGTGGTCATTATTGAGGTCTCCAAGAAAAACGACGGCAGCGACAGTTCGGCCTTCGACGATCTGTTTTTTCAAGGTCCGCCGGACAACGGCAATCCGCACGCCGCTCCTCATGGCAGCCTGCCGGTGCAAAGCGAAGGCTCTGGATTCATCGTGCGCCCGGACGGTTATATTTTCACCAACTACCACGTCGTCGAAGGGGCCGACAAAATTGAGGTCAAGCTGAAGGATGGCAGCGACTTCATCGCCAAGGTAGTCGGCACGGACGAGAAGACCGACATCGCCGTCATCAAGATCGACGCGAAAGATCTTCCGGTCGTTCAGCTAGGCGACAGCGAGAGCGTCCGGGTGGGGCAGTTCGCCTTTGCCATCGGTGCGCCCTTCAAGCTGGATTACACCTTCACTTATGGGGTGGTAAGCGGCAAAGGGCGGAGCAAGCTCATTGCTTCGGGCGGTTACTCCATTGCCGATTATCTGCAAACGGATGCCTCGATCAATCCGGGCAACAGCGGCGGCCCCTTGTGCGACATCGACGGGAAAGTCATCGGCATGAACACTCTCATTAACGGCCTGAACCGTGGCCTCGGCTTCGCCATTCCCGCCAACATGATCAAGGAAATCGGGACCGAGTTGATGGCCGGTCACAAGATCATTCGTCCCTGGCTCGGAATTCGGATCGAATCCCTCGGCGACGATCCCGCCATCCGCGAATTGTTCAAAGGGTTGGAGAAAGGAGTCGTGGTTCGCACGATTGAAGCGGACGCGCCTGCCAACAAAAGTCAGCTGCGCCCGTTCGATGTCATCACCCAGGTGGACGGTGCGCCCGTCTCAACCGACTCCCAGTTGCAGCATGAGATCTTGAAGAAAAAAGTCGGACAAACCGTGCAGCTCACGGTTTGGCGCAAGGGCCAGACCCTGAAGATTCCGGTGACCACCGGTGAACTTCCCGGCGAAATTTCGCGAGCCTCCAACGAGCAGATCAATCCAAACCAACCGAAACCCGAGGACGTCGGAAAATTCGGGCTGCAGGTTCAGGAACTGAGCAAGGAAGTCGCGGACCGTCTGCATCTCGAGGTGCAGCAAGGCGTGATTGTGACAGACGTGGCCGACAACAGCATTGCCTCGCAACAGGACATCCAGCGCGAAGACGTGATCACGGAAGTGGACGGCAAGCCGGTCACCAATGTGCAGTCGTTCCGCGATGCCTTGAGCAAGGCCGAACCCAAGCGCGGCGTTCTCCTCTACCTCGACCGCAAAGGCAACAAAACCTTTGCCGTGCTCAAGACGGGAACTTCCTGACGCTCTCCCCACGAAGAGTCCTGTCCAATGGTAGGGACGCCGCGCGGCGGCGTCCGCTCCGCGCGCTCAATCACGCCCCCAGCTGAGCCTGCGCTTTATGATCGCGCGCCTCGGAAATGTCCTCAGCGCGTCGGATGGTTCCGCAGATATTCGACCAGCGGCTGATCGTCGATGTAGAGCTGCTCGAGGGCGGCGTCCCCGTCATGCACCCGCGCGGTGACATACGCGTTTTCTTTTTCCGGGCGAGTCCCGGCTGCATAGGCGCGCTCCGCGGCCGGTGCAATTTTTTCCGTCACCCAAAATCGATCGAACGGAAACGAGACGTGCTGTTCACCCTTCCACCAGCTACCGGGCTCCACTTTGATCACGTTATCGCCATGCCCGGAGGTGTTGCTGAGATGATCGACCACGGCGAAGCCATCGCTCCCCTCCTTGAGAAACGCGTAGGCGGTAGAACGGGGCGGGAGCGCTTCGGCTTGCGGCACTTTTTCAGCGGTGAATGCCAGCGCCACGTAACGTCCCCTCACCGCATCGATGGGATCCACCGGAGCCGTGCGAAATTTCCAAAGACGGCCTTTGCTCAGAGTTTGGGACCGCATCCAGACCGCCCCTGCCGGCAGGCCCAACTGGGCCAGCGCCACTACCGCAAAGAGGAGAAGACGGAAGGATTTCATGCGCTTCCCCGCTTGCGAAAAAAGAACAGATTCGCGATCAAAAATCCGGCACCCACCACGATGAAACCCACCCCGCGGGTGACAAAGCTGAGATCGCTGTCGAAAAAACGCGCGAGGGCCAGCGCGGCGATGACGAGAAGACCGAAGTTAGCCCGCAGCACACTGCCCGCGCGAATTCCGCGCACCATTAATTCGATCCCCAGCACCAGCGCATAGACATTCAAGAGAATCGACGCGGCGAATGGGGATCGCCGATCGGACGACCCGCCCGAGTCTGGCCCCCATCCCGCCACAAGCCGGGCCACCGTAGCGACCAACGGGAAACAGGCCGCGGCCAGAGAATAGAAAATCTTCCCGCGCGCGAAGCTCCAGGCGGCCAGCGCAATGGCCGCAGCCGGAAAGAGGAGCGCGATGGTCACCGCCATTTTTTGTTCAAGACTCGACCCGGTCGTTAAAAATCCTGCCCGCACCTGCCAGATGTCCTCGAAGCTGAGCACCACCGCCGTCACAGCGATGCCAAGTCCGCCGATGAGCGACAACACATTGAGCGACCGGCTCCCGTCATCCTGCCATCTCATGCCAGCCAGATAGACAGTCGTGAAAAATCCGGCGAAGGCTACAGCGCCCACTGCCCCATTGGCGAATTCAACCGTCACCTGCAGCCCAATGGCCGCAGCCACGATCAAGGCCACCGACAAGACGTGAAAGCCCCAGCCGGCCCGGCCTCGCCGGACCATCCCGCCATAGAACGGAATGATCAGGAGGAGCAACACCCAGAAAAACATCGTGCCCGGCCGATGGAACGACCAACCGGCCTTGCCCAGCACCCAGGCCGCGCTCCCGATGAGGTAAGCGACTGCTCCGAAATTTGCGCGGAACAGGTAGACGATCGGGATGCTCAGAAGCATCCAAACGCGCAGGAAATTCGCGAAGTTCCCTTGAATCTGAAAAATCTGGCTGACGAGCGCGATGGCCGTGCCAACGGTGGCTACGTCCAGAATGGCCACACTTTCCCGCCAGGCCGGCGAATCGTTGCGCCGCAGCAGGACGAAGAAACCCAGGATCTGGGCGACGACTAGCGGGAGAAAAGCGATGCCGCAGCGGGTCGTGCGGCTGAAGTCGTCCCAGTTATGGGCCACGAGCAGAATGATGCCGGCCCCGACCAGAGCCGAACCGATCGCCGCCAGGATAACGAAGCCAAAGTTGGTCGAGCGCGCCGCCGCGGCCGAATAGTGGCGGTCAATCGCATCCGCGCTCTGCGCATTGATGACACCGCCAGCGACCAGTTTCGGCAGCTGACCGCGCAGCCAGCGAATCGCGCGAAGATCAGTCGATTCCGCCACCGACTAATCGAATCAGAAACCGCTGGCCGGCAAAAGACAATTATCGCGCCCCGAGCGCGCGCATTCTACGCGGCGCTCGAAGCGCAAAGTAAAGGGAAAGGCAAAGCCCCTCCCTGGCCCGCCAGCGCGCTCTCAACTCAGGCTTTACGACCGCCTGCGACTACCAGGATGATTCCGCCAACCAGGCAGAGTCCGCCGAGAATGGGAGGAAACGGAATCGTTTCCTTTGTCTCAGCGGTCGCCTGAATCGGGCCGATATCGAGAACTTTCTCGCGCTTGGTGTAGGAGAAACCTCCATAAGCCAGCGCGACGATCCCGACGATGATCAGGACTATCCCAACGAGAACAGCCGGCTTCATGCTAGAGGGTACGGCGGCCCGTAATCAGATTGATGATCAACACCACGACCGCAATCACGAGCAGCAGGTGGATCAAGGAGCCTCCAAAGTGACCAATGAATCCGAGGAGCCAGAGAACGAGGAGAATGACGAAGATTGTCCAAAGCATAGAAGATTCCTTTCAGTTGTTTCTAGTGCATCGCGGCCGGTCCCCCAGCCGCGCTTACCGAACAGAGAAAATTCAACGACAAGCCTTTGCATTTTTTTATGAAAACAGCATAACAATTACGCCTTCCCCCGACCTGCTTCGTCGATGACGGTCCGCAAATTCCAGTCGTTCTCCTCTAATCGCCGGCGAGCCGATCCGTAATCGCTCCCCGTCAATTCCGCGACCACCCGGGTGGCCCGATCCCGCAATTTCGTGTTCGAAGTATGCAGATCGATCATCAAATTCCCACGCACTTTGCCCAGCGCCACCATCGTCCCGGTGCTGATAATGTTCAGCGCGATCTTGGTCGCGGTTCCCGCCTTCAAGCGGGTTGAGCCAGTCAGGATCTCGGGCCCCACGCCCAGGGCCACGTGCAGATCGGACGGGATTTTGGTGCGCCCTTCCGGGTTGCAACTCAACAGAATGGTTTTAGCCCCAAGCTCCTGGGCCCGCGTCAGCGCCCCGAGCACAAACGGCGTGCGCCCGCTCGCGCTGATTCCGACTACGGTGTCGGCGCCCCGGACACCGCGCTCGGTCACCGCCAGCGCGCCAGCCCCCGGCTCGTCTTCCGCCCCTTCCGCACTGCGATAGATGGCGGGTGCCCCTCCCGCAATGATGCCCTGAACCAATTCCGGAGCAGCTCCGAAGGTGGGCGGAATTTCGCTCGCGTCCAACAGGCCGATGCGCCCGCTACTGCCGGCGCCGATGTAAAAAAGCCGTCCGCCGTGACGCAGGGAAGTTTTCACCAACTCGATGGCACGGGCCAGATCGGGCGAAGCTTTTCGGAGCGCCTCCTGCACACTCGATTCTTCATCGACAAAAAGCCGCACCAGTTCCGGAACCGGGAGCTGTTCCAAATCCTGCGAGCGCGGATTGCGCTGTTCCGTTAACGAGGCCGCCAGGTCGTCGATCTGTTCCTGAGCCGGCTCGACCCGAACCGGTGGCACCTCGTGAATTTCCGCGGCGAGCCAGGCCGCTCCCAACTCCGGCGCGCGATCGACCGTCGAAACCCGCGCGTCCGGCAGATTCTTTTTCAGGCGTCGTCGAAAAGCGTGGGCGTAGATGGAGTCCCTCTGAAAGAGCCCGCCCAGCAGAATGACCTTGGGAGCGAGCAGATGAAGCCGGGTCGATACCGCCTCCGTGTATTCACTCAGAACGCGGGCGCCCGCTTCCAGGATTAGCATGACGCGTTCGTCTCCCGCCGCGGCCGCCTCGAAAACGACCGGCGCGAGCAGCGCGATTTCCATCTTGTCGGCGGTTTGAGCCCACCGCACCAGTTCATCCAGATTATTCAGGGAAAGCGCCTGCAGTATTTTGGCCGTGAACTGCACTTCACCGCGGTGCAGATCGTACTCGCGCAGAATCAAACGCAACGCCTGCACGACCAGGAAATAAGCGCCTCCAGCGTCGCCCAGGACGTGTCCCCAGCCCCCCGCTTTTTCCAGGCGATCACCCCGACGTCCCGTTACGGATGAGCCGCTGCCCGCGTTCACCACGATCCCATCGCTGTGCCCAAGAGCCGCGGCCAGCCCGGAATCCCGGTCACTGCCGGTCAGGATCCTGGCTCCCGGCCAAGTTTCCGCGCACAGGCGCGAAAGCGATTCCTGGTCCTGCTCCGTGACACAGCCGGCCAGGAAAACACCGGCGCGCTGAATAGACCGGGGAAACTCGCGAAAGATCTCCCGCAACCGGTCCGGACTCGTTAGGCGAAGATTCGAGGGCGGCAGTTTACCCTCGGTCAGCAGGCGCAGTTCATCGCCATCCCTCTCCACCAGGACCCAGGCGGTCTTGGTTCCTCCTCCTTCGACTCCGAGAATTTTCTCGCCAGGCTGCATTGCCGAGGTCTACGACGACGATATCATGGCATCATGACTGGGGACGAGGCGCAAGCCGCAAAGCGAGTGACGGAGCTGCGGCAGGAGATTACAGAGCATAACCGGCTTTACTACGAGGAAGCTGCCCCAGTCGTGTGCGACCGCGACTACGACCGGCTCTACGAGGAGCTGGCCGATTTGGAAAAGCGTTTCCCGGAGCTGGCCTCGGCCGATTCTCCCACCCAGCGGGTCGGCGGCACTCCCCTCAAGGCTTTTGCGCAAGTTAGGCATCGGGTTCCGATGTTGAGTCTGGACAATACTTACTCGGAAGAAGAAGTAGCGAGCTTTTATGCACGGATCACTCGATTGCTCCCGGACGAGAAAATCTCGGTCGTGATCGAGCCGAAAGTCGATGGCGTGGCCGTCTCGCTGACCTACGAGGAGGGCAAGCTGCAGCATGCCGCCACGCGCGGGGACGGCGTGGTCGGCGATGACATCACCCAAAATATCAAAACCATTCGCTCGGTCCCTCCGCGTTTGCGCGGGCCGGCGCCGGCTCTCCTGGAGGTGCGAGGGGAAGTTTACATGGACAAGCGCGGCTTCGCGCAGCTGAACGAGCAGCGGACCGCGGCCGGTTTGCCTGTCTTCGCCAACCCGCGCAATGCCGCAGCCGGCTCGCTCAAGCAGCTCGATCCGAAAATCGTCGCGCAACGCCCGCTCGGCGTGGTCTTCTATGGAACGGGCGCCACCGACGGGCTCACCCTCGAGCGGCACTCGAAGGTTTTCCCTTTCCTCAAAAAGCTCGGCCTGCCCGCCGCGGAAAAGTGGTGGATGGCCGACTCGGTCGACGAAATCCTGCAGGCCATTCACCAGCTCGACGCCGTGCGCCAGGGGTTTGCCTATCAAACGGATGGCGCCGTCGTGAAAGTGGATTCACTCGACCAGCGCGAACGACTCGGCTTCACGGCCAAGGCGCCGCGTTGGGCCATTGCTTACAAATACGAAGCGGTCAGAGTCCAGACCCGGCTCAACGATATCCTCGTCCAGGTGGGTCGGACCGGAATTCTGACGCCCGTGGCCGACCTGGAGCCGGTCACCGTCAGCGGCAGCCGCGTGGCCCGGGCCACTCTGCACAACGAAGATGAAATCCGGCGCAAAGACATTCGCATCGGCGACACCGTCGTGATCGAGAAAGCGGGCGAAGTGATTCCAGCGGTGGTGGAAGTGGTCAAAGCGAAGCGGCCGCGTCGTTCCAAGCCCTTTGATTTCTTCGACCATATCCACGGTCAGTGTCCGGTCTGCGGCGGCTCCATTCATCGCGACCCGGAGTTCGTGGCCTGGCGATGTCAGAATCTGCATTGCCCGGCCCAAACGACGCGTCGCCTCGAATTCTTTGCCGCGCGCGGCGCCCTCGACATCGAGGGCGTGGGCGGGATCGTGGCCGACAAGCTGGTGGAACGCGGTCTCGTGCGCGAACCGCTGGACGTGTTTGAACTAAAGATCAACCCGTTGGCGGCGCTCAATCTCGGCACGGAAGAAAATCCGCGTGTCCTCGGGGAGAAGAACGCCACCAAGGCCATTCAGGCGATCGATCGGGCCAAAACTTTTCCGCTTTCCCGCTGGCTCTTCGCTCTCGCCATTCCAGAAGTGGGAAAAACCACGGCCGCGCAATTGGCCGCCTTTCACCAGACGATGGAGGAAGTGGCCGGCTCTCCGCTCCTCCGTGATGTGCGCGATTATCACGCCAGGCTGGAAGAGGCCCGTCCCCTCCGGCGCGAAAATCCGGCCCGCTTTGAAAAACTCCGCCAGGAGGTCTCGGAGATCACCGAGCGTCTTCTCGAAACCGGATTTGCCGCCCGTTCCAAAGCCCGCCAGGAAAAGGAACTCGGAATTATCACGGAAGTGGGACCCGTGGTGGCCGAGAGCGTCCTGAGTTTTTTTGCGTCGGAAGCCGGCCGCCGGGCCCTTCGAAGAATCAAACAGCTCGAGATTCGGCCGAAGAGTGAAAAGATTTCGCGCGCGCAGGCCGCTTCTCTTCCCCTCGCGGGCAAGACGTTTGTGCTGACTGGGACTTTGCCCGGGATGACCCGTGACGAAGCGACTGCGGAGATCGAAAACCTGGGAGGGCACGTCAGTGGCAGCGTCAGCCGGAAAACCGATTACCTGCTGAGTGGCGAATCCGCCGGTAGCAAATTAGAGAAAGCGCGTGAATTGGGCGTCTCCATCCTGGACGAGGCAACCTTCCGCAAAATGTTGTAATCCAGGAATCGCGTCGCCAGCGGCAGGTCCACAGATTACACAGATTGCCGCAGATTGCCTGGAGGGCCGACTCTGGCCTCGCTGCGAAATAGATCGCCGCTGCTCTATCGCTTCGGATAGACACAGCCTGTGCCGGAGCCCGACGACAACCTCCACCTCGAGATCGGCCATGTCCTGTTCATCGACATCGTCGGTTACTCCCGGCTCCTGATCGAGGAGCAGAAGGAGCGGCTGAATCAGCTCACTGCGATCGTGCTCGCGACCGCGCCGGTGCGCGAGGCGACGGACGAACAACTCGTTAGGCTACCGACCGGCGATGGGATGGCGCTGGTCTTCCACCACAGCGCGGAGGAACCGGCCCGGTGCGCGCTCGAGATTGCCGAGGCGCTGCAGAAGCACCCGGAACTTCCGGTGCGGATGGGCATTCACAGCGGACCGGTGAGCGAGGTGAAAGACGTGAGCGGGCGCAGCAACATCGCCGGGGCCGGCATCAACATGGCGCAACGGGTGATGGATTGCGGCGACGCCGGGCACATCCTCCTCTCGCAACACGTGGCCGATGATCTGATGCAATACCGGCAATGGGCGCCGCGTCTGCATGACCTGGGCGATTGCGAGGTCAAGCACGGCGTCCGGCTTCATTTGGTGAATCTCTACGCCGAGCCATTGGGCAACTCCGCGCTGCCGCAGAAGTTTCAGCAGGCGAAGCCAAAGTCGGTGTCGCGCAGAAATGTCGGGTTGATCGCCGCTCTCGCGCTTGTGGCGATCCTCGCCGCGGGAGCTGCATACTATTTCAGTGCCCATCGAACGGCGACGCCGAGCGTCGCCACTCCGGAAGCGCCGAAGGGTGCCGCTATTGCTGAAAAATCGATCGCGGTCCTGCCCTTCGAAAACCTGAGCGACGAAAAAGCGAATGCCTACTTCGCCGATGGCGTGCAGGACGAGATCCTGACCAACCTGGCGAAGATCGCTGACCTCAAAGTCATCAGTCGCACCTCGGTCATGCAGTATAAGACGGGGGCGCAACGCAACGTGCGCGAGATCGGTCAGCAGCTTGGTGTCGCTTACTTAGTCGAAGGCAGCGTGCAGCGCGCCGCCGGCAAAGTCCGCGTCAACGCGCAGTTGATCGACGCCCGCACCGATGCGCATCAGTGGGCGCAAGTTTACGATCGGCCACTTGATGATGTCTTTGCCATCCAAAGCGAGATCGCCCGGGCGATCGCGGATCAGTTGCAGGCCAAACTCTCGCCGAGCGAGAAGGCCGCGAT
This sequence comes from Chthoniobacterales bacterium, assembly GCA_038203615.1. Classification (GTDB taxonomy): domain Bacteria; phylum Verrucomicrobiota; class Verrucomicrobiia; order Chthoniobacterales; family UBA10450; genus JBBRDU01. The sequence goes on along the minus strand of JBBRDU010000002.1, from coordinate 36,857 downwards.
TGCAGCACGGCCCACGGCTGACGTGGTCGCTTTCGAAGAATACAGCCGGGCCAAGACTCTCCTGCTTACCCCGGATTATGGTGGATCGTCCTCTACCGCCAAGAATTTCCGGCAAGCGATTGACGACCTGAACAGTGCGATCGCGCGCGATCCATCCTTTTTCGAAGCCTACTGTCAGCTTGTTTACGCTCACAGTTGGCTTTACGCGGTCGGCGGTGACCATACCCCGGAACGCCTGGCTCAGGCGGAAGCTGCTCTGCAAGGCGCCACTCGGCTGCGGCCCGATGCGCCCGAGACGCACCTCGCCCGAGCCAACCACCTTTATTATGCTCTGCGGGACTACAAAGGCGCGCTGGCAGAATTGGAATTCGCGCGCCGCGGTTTGAGCAACGATCCACAGGTCTACGCGCTGACCGGTTACATCCTGCGCCGACAGGGAAAGCAGGAGGAGGGCGTGCGCGAGTTGCAACGCGCGACGGAGCTGGATCCGCGAAATACTTTTCTCCTCTCGCAGCTCGGTGCCAGCTATCAAAACCTTTTCCGATATCCAGAATTGGCGGCCGCTTCCGACCGTATTTTGGCGATCACCCCCGATGACGTTCTCGTTAAGCTGGAACGAGCTCGCGGCGATTTTTTCTGGAAGGCTGATCCCAAACTACTCTGCCAGCTTGTAGAACGGATTCGTACAGAACAGCCGGCGTCGATCGCGGACGTGGCTCCCGACTGGTTTTACTGCGCGCTGTGGGGACGCGACTGGCCTGGCGCAGAGCAGGCTCTCGCTGCCCTCGGTGATAATCCGGTCTGGGGCGACAACAACATTGTCCTAGGTCGTAATTTTGGTGAAGGCCTCCTCGCCCGCGCGATGCACAACGAGACCAAAGCTGCCGAAGCTTTTGCCGCCGCCCGCGTCGAGCAGGAGCAAGTGGTGGCAAAACAAAAGGATTACGGGCCCGCCCTTTGCGTTCTGGGGTTGATCGATGCCGCTCTGGGCAAGAAGGAGCTCGCCCTGGAGGAAGGAAAACGTGCGATGGAGTTGCTGTCGGTGGAGAAGGACGCCACCAACGAACAGGCAATGCAGATTTACTTCGCCATCATGGCTGCGTGGGTAGGCAAAAAGGATCTGGCCTTGCAGTACCTCGCCCTCGCTGGTTCGACGCCTGGCGCCTCGGCAGTCGCGAACTACGGCGCGCTCAAGCTGGATCCTTTCTGGGACCCGCTCCGCGGCGATCCGCGCTTCGAGAAAATCGTCGCCGCGAAGGCGCCGAAGTAGATATCCGATGTCCGAAGCTCAGAACGAAACCCAGTTTGAAATCGGCCATGTCCTGTTCATCGACATCGTCGGTTACTCCCGGCTCCTGATCGAGGAGCAGAAGGAGCGGCTCAACCACACGACTTGGGTGTGACCAAGCTGCTGAGCGATCCTTTCCTGCGCGCCTACAAGGACGACCCGCGCTTCATCGCCTTCGCGCAAAAGATCGGGGTCATGCCGAAAGCCGGCGGCAAGCCGTAGACGCCGGCCGCTTCGCCCCGGTGCTCGGATCAGGGGATTGGCCGGCGTGAATCACGCGCGTGGCAAAGTCGTGTTCTTTTTTTATGAGTGGCTCACCCTAACCGCAGATCGCCAGGATTTCATGGATAAGGTAATTACGGTTCACCGGTCGATCTAGCGGACCCGAGCCTCAAAGATGGGGAGCGTTCCTCTCAGCACAGGGCAAAAAATGACCAGTTTCTTTTGGCTGACCCTCACCCTGGTCAGCTTCGTCGTAGCCGGTGTGCGCGAAGAAATGTGGCGCGCCGGAACTTTGGCCGGCCTGCGCGCGCTCTAGCCGCGCGCCTTCGGTTCGTTAGGCGGCCAGATCGCGGCCGTAACCCTTATTGCCGTAATCTTCGGCGCGGGCCACCTGCAACGCCACCACGTTTGCCCTGGTCCCTTTCGCCCTGCAAAAGTTAGGGCATCTGCATTAGTGAGCTGACAAGAAAAACGTTGTAGAGGTGCTTATGCCAAGAACCGAACTAAATAAACAGGTAGTTGGCCCAACCGCCTCTACGACATCACCGGTTCCTGACGAAGATTCGAGCCAATGAAGGAGTCGACCCCCACTGGCCGCACTCTCCCGCTGACGGAAGCCCTACTCTTTCTCCGGCGGACGGGCCTGTAAATTGAGCGGGATGGCGCGGTTGATCGGCGACAAATGGTCCCCGGTCATCAAAGGCGGCTGTTTGCTGCCCGGATGAAAATCCGCCTGGACATGGAACGTGATCGTCTCCTTGCCGCGGTGAACCGTAATCGGAATGGTGTCCCCCGCCGTGATGAAGAACGAGGCATCCAGAACATCCTCTGGCTCCTGCACCTTGATGCGTCCAACCTGCAATAAGATATCGCCCCGCTTGATTCCGCTGTCCCCCTCTGGGGCAGGCGTAATATCCGTGATCTCGGCGTGCGATCCCTCCTCCGGTGTCTTCGCTTCGGCCACGGTGGCGCCAATCCAGCCATGGCGCACTTCGCCGAACCGCACGTAATCGCTGCGGATTTTCTCGGCCGCCTCAATGGGCAAGGCGTAACAGGCGGAGTTGTTTTCCAGGCTGCTCACCAAAATCCCCACCACTTCGCCTTTCAGATTCAAGAGGGGCGCCCCTGCTTCCCCGCGTTGCGTGGGCAGGTTCACGCGCAGATGCCGGGTGGAAAAAAACCGGCCCATATACTTGCGATCGAATCCCGCAATCATCCCAAAACTCGGCGTCTGCGGGAGATCGAGCGGATAGCCAATGGTGACCACGGGCGTGGCCACTTCCAAGTCATCCGCTTTTCCGATGGGCAGAGCCGGCGTGGTCGCGTCCACCTTCAACATGGCGAGACCACTGCGCACATCGGACAGGATGGCGCGCGCCGGGTATTGCTTTCCCTCAAACTCGACGCTGAAATTTCCGGCCTCTCCCCCCACTGTGTAAGAGGTGTAGAGGGTCCCGGTCGGGTCGATGAAGAATCCGGTCCCGTAAATGTCGCTGTGCTCGTCCCGCCCGTGAATCTTGACGACGGCGTGCCGGCTTCTTTCGAAGACATCTTTAACTTCCTGGCTGATGGCGCTGGCCGACGGCTGTTGGGCCAGCACAGGACCCAGCCCCAGGCAGGAAAACGCCGCGAAAGCGGCCTTCTTCCAAATGATCATCCGGGAAGCCCCGGACGACCCGCTAAAACCGGAGCGTCGACTCATAACTCACGGGAACGCTATCGAGCACGTAGCGCGGCTGCGTAGCCCGGTGAGTTTGCACGCTTTGATCGGAATTCCGAAGCGGCTTCGTGCTAAAAACTCGCGTCGTCGCCACCGGCGAAGCAAGCGTCCAATCCCCCTCCGCACTGGCGGGGACAGACAAAGCCGGCCGATTCCCTGCCATATTCGGTGTTTCCGGCGTTTGATAAATTTTCACGGAAATGACCGCGGCAAAAATGAGCAGCGCGGTAGCCGCAGCTGGATAGGAGGTCAGTGACGGCACGTTCAGTTTGAACATGAAGTCATGGGCGCGCTCGAGGACAATGCGCCAGAGGGGTTGCCGCAGAAGCTCATCCCGCTGCCGGCGATGGAACTCATGCAGGAAGTTATCGAAATAACCCGGGGGCGGCTGTTCGTACTTCTTCAGCCGGAGCAGCGTCGTAATATCGTGATCGTCAGAGTCGTGCATGAGCGGAAATGTTAAGAGACAGGGTTTTTACGGAATTCGTCCAGATAATTCTGCAGCTGCCGATTGGCATAGAAAAGCCGGGACCGTACCGTCCCCTCGGAAACGCCCAAGATCTTGCTGATCTCGGCATGGGGCATCCCTTGAATATGAAACATAGTGACCACAGCTCTGTGTTCTTCAGACAATTTCATCATGGCCTCGTTCAATCTTCGCTGCAGCTCGGCCAGGTCGGCTTCCCGCACCGGGCTGCTCGTGGCTGTCAGCTCGAGGAACTCTTTGTCATTCTGGATGCTGGCGTCCACGTCATCCAGGCTGACCTGGTAGCGCCGGCCCCGCTTTTTCAGGAAATTAAGTGTCATGTTCACCGCGATCGAGTGAATCCAGGTGTAAAAGGATGATTTGCCCCTGAACCCCCGGATGGCCTTGTAGGCCTTGGCGAAGACGTCCTGCAGCAGGTCGTTCGTATCCTCGTGGTTAGAGGTCATATTATAGACCAGCCCATACAGGCGGGGGGTGTATTTCACGACCAACTGGTCGAACGCGGTCGCGTCACCGGCTTGCGTGCGCGCCACCAACTGCTGATCTTCGTCCGTTCGGGGTTGGTCCATCGCCTTCCGTTTAGCCTTATCATTCGACCCAAGGCCCGACGATAACAAATCCGACACCCGACGCGCCGGCGCTAAAGCAAAGGAAAAGGAGCTCATCTTCTTCAAAGTTGGCCCGCCCAATCAGCGGCGATCGCGGGCCGAGAGCAGCCAAAGCAGGTTGCCCAGGGCGGCGATAAAGGCCGCTATATAAGTGAGGGCGGCCGCGTTCAGCACGCTATTGACCCCGGCCGCTTCCTTTCCGGGCTGAACGATCCCCATTTGTTGCAGGATGATCTTGGCCCGGCGCGATGCATCAAACTCCACCGGCAACGTGATTAACTGGAAAATGACGAGCACGAGATAGCAATAAATGCCCAGCGTGATGAGGCCGCTCAACCGGAAAAAGAAGCCGCCAAAAAGAACGAAAGGCAGGAGCTGCGAGGCCACCTGGGTGACGGGCACCACCGTCATCCTGGCCATGAGCGGTGCATAAGCCTTGGCGTGTTGAATGGCATGCCCGGTCTCGTGGGCGGCAATGCCCAGCGCCGCCACCGACGGCGTGTTGTAGACCTTGGTCGATAAACAGAGTTTCTTACCCGTCGGATCGTAATGGTCCCCCAGAAAATCATTTGTCTCAATCACCTGGACATCGTGGATTTGGGCCGCCTGCAGGATCTCGCGGGCGCATTCCGCTCCGGTGATATTGGAGGTCGCCCGTACTTCACCCCATTTCCGGAATGCGCCAGTGACACGGAACTGCGCCCAGATGCCCAGCACCAGGGGTAACCCGATGTAGAGCAGAAAGTGCGAACCCATGTGAAAACCGCCAATTGGATAAAACATCCCTGTTTTAAGTGAGTCTGATCATTAGACGCCCACGCGCTTGGTTCGTTCATTTTGTCCCACGTGCTCGAAAGTGAGCCCGCCGTGGCGGGAGCCAGCGCCGCCGGCCAAGGATCTCACCCATTTAAACGGCGTCACGCGAGATGTCTTGTGTGATCCACGCAGCGCGGGTGACGTCAGCTCCACCCGGTCGTGATCCCAGCGCTGGATGCCTTGCCCTAAATCTCGAGCTGCTTCGGGAACCGGGAAAGCACTTTGCAGCCCGTCTTCGTCACCACCACCACATCCTCCAGACGAACGCCGCCCAGGCCCGGATAATACAATCCCGGCTCCACCGTCACGACCTGCCGCTCTTGCAGCGTCACTTTCTGCAGCCGCGGATATTCGTGAATCTCCAGCCCCAGCCCGTGACCCGTGCCATGGAAAAACCCGACCCGCCGGCCCTGGCGCACCCCGGTGGCGTAGCCGCGCTTGGCGAACAACTCCTGAATGCCCGTGTGAATTTCCATGCCGTCCACGCCGGCCTTGATTCGGCGCAAGGCGAGAGCCTGGCCCGCCTTCACGGTGTCCCAAAGTTTCCGCTGTTCCTCGCTGGCCCGTCCACGCAACACCGTCCGCGTCAGATCCCCGAAGTAACCCGTCTTCGCATCGCGCGGAAAGATATCGAGGATGATTAACGAGTTCGCCAGCAATGGACCCGAACCCCGTTCATGCGGATCACACGCCTGATCGCCGCCCGCCACAATCGTCCCGGCCGGCTGTCCGCCCGCGCGCAGCACGGCCGAATCGATCTCGGCGCGCAGAAGCTCGGAGGTCAACGGCTGGCCCGACCAACGCAGACGCTTGCCTGGTCCGGGCCGCGAGGCCTTCAAAACTTCCGTGGCACGAGCCAGTCCCGCTTCCGTCATGCGCAAAGCCCGGCTCATCAGTTCCAATTCCTGATCGCTTTTAGCGGCGCGTTCCGGCCAGAAAAGGCCGTCGCTGATGCGCAGCTGAATCTTGGCCGCGGCCAGGGCGCGCGCATAACCCAGTGGAAAATTCGCCGGCACCGTCGCCGACTTGACCCCGCGTTTCCGCAGAAAATGCGCGAGCACCTTTTCGTAAGCGGGCGATTTCCGCGAGCCTCCCTGCACCTCGCGCTCGAGATCGCTGAACTGGACAAAGGCATCGGCCCTGGCCGTGCGACGCGCCCGATCGATTTCCAGATCGCTCAGCACGAGGGTGCGTTTTCCCTTTTGTTGCAAAAAGATAAACGGGTCCGGCGCGAAAAATCGGGTCGCGTAAAGCAGGTCCGCGTCCGTCTCGCTCGTGGCCACAATCAGACGGGTGATCTTCTCCTTGGTCTTTTTCATACAGTCTGGGAGAGATTCATCGACTTCGTTCAAAATGACAAATCGGAACGCGCGGTGGCCTGTGCTCAGGCGATTGGGGTCAGTCGCCCATCCCTAAAGCCGCGTTTTGCCTGTAGCCACGACGCTCTGTCGCCGTGTCTCCCCGATGCCTCCAAGAACAGAACCCGGAGAATGGATCGACAGAGTCTCGCCCCACCAACCGAGAGACACCGTTCTTCGGTTCTTCGATCCTTGTCTGTGTTCAATGAAAAGGTCATCAGGAAAGCAGTGGTTTAAGTACCCTTCCTGGATTCCTCTTTTAACTTCTTCTCTTTCAACTCCGCCGCACCTGCAGTTGCCGCCGCAAAATCCAACTGAGAAAACCGAGCAGAACAAGGCTCGATCCAATCAGCACAAACGTGTTCCAAACGAACACATCCACCTTTAGTCCCAGATAACTCTTCTGCGCCCCAAAGAAAACATTGGGCCGGGTCCCGCGCCGGTAATCGCTCTGCTCCATTTCCGCATTCGAAATCAAGTCAGAGACTTTCTGGTTCACGTAAAGCTGCTCCGCCGTGACCCCGCCGGTGGCATCTTTGAAAACAGAGCGATCAAACGGCTTCTTGTTATTCAGCACCTGATCGATGCGCCCCAGGTAATGATCGACTTCTCCCGCCGACTTCGCCTCCAGGCCGGACAAGACGGCCAGCGCTTCTTTCAAATCCTCCAGCCGTTTGGCCTGCACCGGGTCTTTGCTATGGCTGGCCACGATGGCGTCGATCTGCCGCTGCGCGCGATCCTGCCGTTTGGTCAATGGGTTGAGCTTGGCCTGCGCCACCACTAATTCCTCATAAGACCAGCGCATGGCGATGAACTGGCAGACAAAAGGCACCTGCAATCGGCTCTCCATCTTCTTCCCCTGGTCCTTGGTCGGATGCTCCTTGAACCAATGGGTCAGCGCGTAGACGAGAGCGAGGTTGCGATTCATGTCCTCGTATTTAATGAGCGCGCCACCCATGATGATCTGCGGGATGAGGACGAGCGGAACGATGTTGGCCGCGGTCTTGGGATCTGCCACGAGGGACGAAACAAGCAGGCCGAGCGCGATCCCGCCCATCGCCGTCATGAAGACGACCGCCAGATCGATCCAAAACATTCCGCGGATCTGCAGCACGTAATTGCCGATCAGCACGAACAGAACGCACTGGACGAACGCAAAGATGCCCAGCGTCAGCGTTTTCGAGACGACATAATAGGAAAGGCGCACATTCAGGTTGCGTTCCCGCTGCAGGATGGCCCGGTCGCGAATAATATCATCCGCACTGTTCGTTAGGCCAAGGAACATGGCCACGATCAGGCTCAAAAAGAGAAAGGTCGGGATATGATAAGCCGCGGCGAAATCGTAGGTCCCACTGTCGGAATAGCGCAAAATCGTGGCGATAAGGAGAGCCAGAAAGGGCGCCACGCAGAGCGTGATAATAACGTTCGCCTTGTTGCGCAGCTTGCTCGTAAAGGAGCGCCGCAGGAGGGTGCGGAATTGGGTCCACTCGTCGTGCCAGCGAATGGGTGTCCGTTTCCGTTTCTCCTTCGGCTGCGCCGGCAAAGCCGTGGGCGGCTCGCGCCGGAGCGACACCTGCTTCACATCCTGGATCAGGCGAAACGCTTCATACTTGTCCCGCCAGAACTCCGGCGAATAACGCCGCGCCGGCACCAGTTGGCCCCGGTTGTTCTCCTCGTAAATAATATCGCCGCTCAGATCGCGCAGCGGCGTCTCCAGCACATCAAAAATAAATTCGGGACGGGTCGTGCCGCAGGAAGGACAGGCCCCCAGTTCCGCCCCGAACTGATGTTGATGCTCCGCCTCCGCGAAATAGCGCAACATGTCTGAGGGCGTGCCGAAAAAGACGAGGCGCCCACCCTTGTCCAGCAGGATGGCCTTGTGAAACATCTGAAACAGCTTCGAGCTCGGCTGGTGGATGGTCACGATGATGATCTTGTTGTGCGCCATGCTCCGGATGATCTCGATGACGTGCTCGGAATCTTTGGAAGACAATCCGGAAGTCGGTTCGTCAAAGAGGTAAACGTCCGACATCCCGATCATATCGAGACCGATGTTGAGACGCTTGCGTTCGCCTCCGCTCAACGTCTTCTTGACCGCGCTCCCCACGACCGCGTCCCGCCGTTCGCCCAGCCCAAGCTCAATCAGTTTGCCTTCCAGGCGGCGATTACGATCGCGCCGCGACAGGTGCGGCGAACGAATGGCCGCCGCAAAGTTTAAGTTCTCCCCAATGGTGAGATGCTCGTCGAACGCATCCTCCTGCGGGATGTAACTGACATAGCGCTTGAGCTCATCCAGGTTCGGGTAAAGCGACTGACCGTTCAAGAGCACGTTCCCCCCGGACGGCTGCAACTGGCCCGCGATGACTTTCATGAGCGTGCTCTTGCCCGAGCCGCTCGCCCCCATCACGCAGACCAGCTCTCCTCGCGTCACCGGGAACGAGATCCCCTCGAGACCCACGTCCCCGCTGCTGAAGCGATGCGTCACCTCGCTCAGCTCGAGGCTGCGGATGATGTTGCGCTCTTCTTCAATGATGCGCTCGGAAAAGTTACAGCGCAGAAACTGCCCGATATCGATGCGAATGGTATCGCCATCCTGCAACGGCGCGGTCGTGCGCACGGCCATCTCTCCCACCAAAATGGGCCGGTCCGCTTCGATGACTTCCAGTTGCCCGATCCGCTTGTCGTAATCGCAGAAAATTTTGAGCAACACATCGCCGCTCGTGCCAGGCGAAAGCAAAATGTCGTCCGCCTCGAGCAGGCTCGGGTTGTTCGAAACCAGGTATTCCGACTTCGAAGCCTTCAATTGAAACCGGCCACCGAGGGCACGGGCCCGGCGCCGCAGATCCGTGAAATCGAGTTCGCTGTCGTTATGAAAAATGATCCGGTCGTCCAGCGCCGCCTCCACCTGCGTGCCCATTTTCAATTTCGTGCCATTCAGGACTGCGTCGACGTCCTTCAGGGCCTTCACCCGGACTTTTAAGCCGAAGGTAATCTCGAGGGAACTTTCACGCGTCTTCGCCCGCTCCAGTTCCACTTCGTCCACGTCTTTGCGAACTCGCACAAAAATCTGCGGCAAGGAGACGTTCTTCTTGGCGTTAAAAAAAGTCGTCAGCTCCTGGTAGGTCAGCACATGGTCGCCCACCAGGATGCGCTGGCCCGGGTAAATTCGGCAGAACCCGCCGCGGACCAGGGGCCGGCCGCGCACGGAAACACTTTGCCCGCTGTAATTCTTGAGCAGGATCAAATCGTGATAACGAAAAGCGAGCAACCGATCATTGCCGTTCAGGCTCTTGATCGTGACGTCGGCCCGCCCGCTCGTGCCGAAGGAAAGCGATTCGAGCGGGGAGGCGCCCCGCTGATAAATGGACGGATCCGAATCCTCCGAGGCATTCAATTGATAAACGATGTCGATGGCCTGAGCGGCCATGCCGAGTTGCGACATGAACGAGTAGAAGGCGACGACCTGCTCCTGCTTGAGACCGGCCTGCGAGATCAGGTCGTAGAGCTGCACCCCCAGCATGATTTTCCGCTCCGTGCTCAGCTGGACGCTGAGCTTCTGCGCCATGGCTGAGAGATCCTGCTGCTCGTAAAGAGCCTGCCGAAATAATTGGCGCAGCTCGGAATAAACCGTCTCCGGATAGTCGTAACGCAGAAAGCCTAGGCTGGAATCGATCTCCTCCTCCAGGAGGACGCCATCGGCCTTGGAGAAACTGGCCAGCACCTGGATGAGAAGAGGCAATAGGTTGGGGCCCTCCGACACACTGCGCGGCTTGCGCAAGGCGCGACGCATCCAACGTTTGCCTCTCCGCTGAATTCGATAGGCGAACGGGGTGACTTTCTGGACCGCGCGATCGATCTTATCGGCGACCGTTGTGACCAATTGCGTCATCTGGATGCTCGGGGGAAGATCTTACCGCATCCGGCGAGCCACGCAACGCGGGAGGGACGGCGCGCTGCAGTGTCAGCGCCAGTGACACGCTTGGGTCGGGACTCCGCGCTGCGGCGTCCACTCCGCCGATGTGCTACTCGGAGCGGATGCCGCAGCGCGGCGTCCCTACCCCGGACTGGCATATACCTTTCAACGTTTCGCCCCTTCGCACTGTCGATGGTTGCTCTACCCGTAAATTCAATCCAAGTTCCCCGTCCCACCATTAACCACACGGCACAATCCGAGCTACCGGAATAGCTCCTGCTCATTGCATTGGGAGATCTTCATGTTAGCCTGTTTTCTGCTCGATAAAACGTCCTTCTTTCATGGCCCAATCTGACCGCAATTCCCAGCGCGAGAACAAACCGCGCGGAAACGAACCGAACTTCAATTGGCGTGGCGTCATCCTGATCGCCATCGCCTTCGCTTTAATCGGGCTGGCGGTGGTCTTCCGCGGCGGCGCCTATGCCAACATCGAGGATGTTCCCTATAACCGCTTCCTCGAACTGCTCGACAGCAAACAGATCGTCAAAGACGACAAAAACAATCCACTCACGCTGGTGGTGGAGGAAGGCCGGCCCACTCAAACCTTGCGCGGCTTATACCTGCGGCAGGGCGTCCAACCCCAGACCGTCCCCTTTAAGACAACCATTTACCTCAGTTTCACCAACAACCTGCAAGAGAAGCTTTCCTCCGCCGGCATTCAGCCCGCCATCCGGACCGACTCGAACTTGATCGGCCAAACCATTCTCGGCTTCCTTCCCATTGCCGTTTTCCTTTTCATTCTTTATCTCCTCTTTCGCCAGCAAATCCGCGTCGCCGGCAAGGGCGCCCTCAATTTCGGAAAATCGAAAGCCCGCATGCTCGCGCGGGATAAGAACAAAATCACTTTCCGGGATGTCGCCGGCGTCGAGGAAGCCAAGGACGAAGTGCAGGAGCTCGTTGAGTTTTTGCGCGACCCGAAAAAATTCCAGAAACTCGGAGGACGTATTCCCAAAGGAGTGCTCCTGGTCGGCCCTCCCGGCACGGGCAAAACTCTCCTCGCCCGCGCCATTGCCGGTGAAGCCGATGTGCCCTTCTTTTCCATCAGCGGCTCCGACTTTGTCGAAATGTTTGTCGGAGTCGGGGCCAGCCGCGTGCGCGACATGTTTGAGCAGGGCAAGAAATCAGCGCCCTGCATCATTTTCATAGACGAAATCGACGCGGTCGGTCGTCATCGCGGCCACGGCGTCGGCGGCGGTCATGATGAACGCGAGCAAACCTTGAATGCCCTGCTGGTGGAGATGGACGGATTCGACACCCAGGAAGGCGTCATCATTATCGCGGCCACCAATCGGCCCGATGTGCTCGACCCCGCCCTGCTGCGCCCCGGCCGCTTCGATCGCCAGATCACCGTGAATTTGCCGGACGTGAAGGGACGCGAAGAAATTTTGCGCGTCCATTCGAAGAAAGTAAAACTGGCCGAAGGCGTGGATCTCGCCGTGGTGGCCCGCGGCACCCCGGGATATTCCGGCGCGGAGCTGGCCAACGTCATCAATGAGGCCGCCCTCTTGGCGGCGCGCCGCGGCTTAAAAGGCATCACCCTCTCCGAATTGGAAGAATCCCGCGACAAAGTGCGCTGGGGCAAGGAGCGCCGCAGCCTCGCTCTCAGCGAAAAGGAAAAACAGAACACGGCTTACCACGAAGCCGGTCACGCTCTTCTGCTCGAACTCCTGCCGCACACGGAGCCGTTGCATAAAGTGACGATCATCCCGCGCGGCCCCTCCCTCGGCTCTACCATGTGGTTGCCCGAGGAAGATAAATACACCAACCGCAAAAATGAACTCATCGCCGGTCTGGCCGTGGGCATGGGCGGACGCGTCGCGGAAGAAATTGTTTTCGGCGACGTCACCAACGGCGCCCGGGGCGATATCAAGACCGCCACGCATATCGCTCGCAAGATGGTGTGCGAATGGGGCATGAGCGAGAAAATGGGCATGGTCGAATACGGCGAGCACGAAGATTATGTGTTCCTCGGCCGCGATATTTCGCGGGCGCGCGATTACAGCGAAGCAACCGCGGAAGAGATCGACCGCGAAGTGCGGCGCTTAATCGATGACGCTTACCAGATCGCCAAGGACACCCTGACGGGACACCGTCACACCCTCGATGTGATCGCTAAAGCTTTGCTCGAATACGAAACTCTCGATGGCAAACAGATTCGCGAAATCGTGGATCACGGCCGGTTGTTGAATCCGCCCCCGAGCATCACTCCCCCGAGCAGCCCCAGCATGACGCCGGAGAAGCCGCCCAAACAGGTGGTCGCCCCCGACGTGGGACCTCCTCTCCCCGGCGCCCTCGGCGGCGCCCCGGCGTAACGTCATCCGCCTCTCAGTGGTAGGGACGCCGCGCGGCGGCGGGGTCCACTCCCCGGATGTCCCCCTCGCCCCGAACGCGCCCCTCTATTCCCGCCGCTGTCTCTCCACGAGGTGACGCAACTGGCGCTCCATCGTCTTGAAGGCGTCGTGAATCACTTTCGTGAGCGGCTCGTGCGCGCCGCTGTCCGCCTGCTTTTCGTCGGCCACTAACTCGTGCCCCTTGGCCACCGTCACGTCGATCCGCACCCGGTAAGGATTGCCCTTGTGATGCGCGTGGTTGGGCTGCTCGATGGCCACGTCACACCGGTTGATGTGATCGCAAAACTTCTCCAGCCGGGCGGCGTAGTCCGTCACCAAGTCATCGATGTTCTCAGTTTTCTCCAGGCCGCGGTAGGTAATCGTAACAGGCAATTGCATAGCAGTTAGATACTAGAGCGACTCCACTTATTTCGCGAAAGAAAACACGGGCCACGTGCGAGGGGCGGGGCTCTGGGTCATCCAGGATCGCTGCCCCTAGATCGGCTGAAGCGACCGAAAATGAGTCGCCAGTTTGGCAGGCTCCGTCTTGACCAGGTCCGACTTCACATGCTCGACGATGCGATTGCGCACGGGAGCCGGGAGAAGATCCACGATCGTGCCATGAATGGCGGAAGGGGCCGCAAACGACCAGCCCTCCACGCCATCGCTCTTCACCACTTTGACAATTTCATCCACCAACTGTTTGCAAATCCGGCGGTCCGTCTCCGTTTCCAACTGCGTCCGCTCCGCGATGCCGTTCATATGTCGACCCGCGCCACCGGCGTTGACAGGAAAGCCGCCCGCCATATCGCTCAGCTTATCAGTCATGCGGCCGTGTGCGTCCGTGATATCGAACGCCTGTACCAACTGCAGACTCGGACCCCGCGTCGGAGTTTCATGGACCTTGTATGCCTTCAAACTGCCGCGATCCGTGACGATGATAAGTGAGCTCGGTGTCATAATGAAAGAAGTGACAACTTAGGCCTCCCGCGCAGGTGCGCATCACTTTCCTATAATGATTCGCCGCCCGCCACAAGCGTGCGCTATCGCGATTCATATTTATTTGTCCTCGGACGCCTTCTTAGGCGCGCCCCGTTCCTCTTCCGCGGTGATCTCCGGCGGCAAGCCCACCTGGCGCTTTTTCCACGATTCCTGCCGGGCCTGGGCCTGCGCCCCGCCGGCCAATCGCAGAAGACAGGTCGATCGGTCCCCCAGTTCGAAGTCGTCTCCCGAGGCAAACACCTTCGTCTTTTTGAGAAAGCCCTCTTCCTCGGCTGTATCCAGCAAGAGCTCCCATTCCAGCTTCTCCAGGCCAGGCAGAACAAACACGATCGGCTCATGATGCGCATTGAGCAGGAGCAGGAACGTCTCATCCCGCACCGGCTCGCCTTCGAAGCTCAGCACGTCCACCGTATCGCCGCTCAAAAGCATCCCCAGACAGCGCACGAAGGGCGACGTCCATTCTTCTTCGCTCATCTCATTCCCGCCCGGGTTAAACCACATCACGTCCTTGATCTCGGATCCGCGAATACGACGGCCTCGAAAAAATTTCGGGCGCCGGAAAACCGGGTGCTCCGTGCGCAACCGGATCAGTCGCCGTGTGTACTCGAGCAATTGCTCCTGTTCCCCCGTCCTTTCCCAACTGAGCCAGCCGACTTCGTTGTCCTGGCAATAGGCATTGTTATTCCCATTCTGACTGCGGCCAAATTCATCGCCACCACACAGCATGGGCACCCCTTGCGACAGAAGAAGCGTGGTCAGCAAATTGCGCCGCTGCTTCCGGCGCAGCGCGTTGATCTCCGGATCTTCCGTCGCGCCTTCCACGCCGCAGTTCCACGAATAATTGTTGTTGTCGCCGTCGTTATTATTCTCGCCGTTCGCTTCGTTATGCTTGTCGTTGTAACTGACCAGGTCATCCAAGGTGAACCCGTCGTGCGACGTGATGAAATTCACGCTGGCGTAAGGCCGGCGGCCGTCGTGCTGATATAAATCCGGGCTGCCCGTCAGCCGGTAGGCCATCTCTCCAATCCGGCCTTCGTCCCCCTTCCAATAGCTGCGCACGGCGTCGCGATACTTGCCGTTCCATTCCGACCAGGGAACGGGAAAGTTGCCCACTTGATACCCGCCTTCGCCGACGTCCCACGGTTCCGCGATCAGCTTCACCTTGGAGAGCACCGGATCCTGGTGGACGGCCTCGAAGAAGGGATGCGTTTTGCTCACGCCGTTGTGATCGCGCACCAGGGTCGAAGCCAGATCGAAGCGAAAACCGTCCACGTGCATCTCCGTCACCCAGTAGCGCAAGCTGTCCATGACGAGCTGCAAAGTCCGGGGGTGCATTAAGTCCATGGTGTTGCCCGTGCCCGTAAAATCCATGTAGAAACGCGGGGTCTCCGCCACCAGGCGGTAATAAGCCCGGTTGTCCAAACCGCGGAAACTGAGCGTCGGTCCGAGATGATTTCCTTCGGCCGTGTGATTGTAAACGACGTCCAGGATCACTTCGATCCCCGCGGCATGAAGGTTCCACACCATCGTTTTAAACTCGGTCACCTGCTCGCCCGTGTCGCCGCCGGCGGCGTAATCCGCATGGGGTGCGAAAAATCCAATCGTGTTATATCCCCAGTAATTCGTGAGGCGACGGTCCTGCAAAACCTTGTCGTCGATATGGGCGTGCACCGGCAACAATTCCACCGCATTCGTGCCGAGGGCCTTCAGATACTCAATCGCTGGAGCACTCCCCAATCCGGCGTAGGTACCCCGGATTCCCTCCGGCACCTGCGGGCACAACTGGGTGAAACCCTTGACGTGGACTTCGTAAATGACCGACTGATGCAGCGGAATTTCGGGCCGCTTGTCCCCTTGCCAGTCGAACTGATCCTCGATCACGACCGACTTGGGCATTCCCCAGGCATCGTCCCGAAAGTCTCTGGCCGCGTCTTCCAAGTCGTCCCCCACCACATAGCCAAACATCTCGTCGGCCCAATCCACCGTGCCCGCGATGGCGCGAGCATAGGGATCGATCAATAATTTCGAACTGTTAAAACGCTGACCGCTCTCCGGATCGTACGGGCCGAACACGCGATACCCGTAGAGCTGGCCCGGGCGCACTTGCGGCAGAAAGACGTGCCAGACCTGGTCGGTCTGCTCCGTCATCGGGATTCGGATATTTTCCTGAGTCGCGTTCGCCCGGTCAAACAGACAGAGATCGATGGAGGTGGCGTGTTCGGAAAAAACGGCAAAGTTGACGCCATTCCCCATCCAGGTGGCGCCCAAAGGATACGGATATCCCATCCAAGTCTTGATTGGAGTCATAAAAACGCATCGTCCTATCCACTACGCAGCCGGTGTCTGCAACGGTTGAGATTTTCCTGAAAGAAAACCGCGGCCGAACCATATGAAAACGCGCCCCGGAACCGTGCGCGCGAATGCGGGGTCGCATCTATATTTTTTACATTTCCCTGACCAACCGGGCTGCTTTCTTTTGCCCTTCGGGCGATAGCCGACGGAGCCGCTGCGCCACCGCGGAATAATTCAGCCCGCCAAAAAAATCTCCCATCTCCCGCAGACTCATCCCGCATTTCTCCCACACCACCCGCATCGCCACGTTGCGTGCTTCCAGGCCGTAATCGCCCCTTTGCCTGAGCCGTTCCACCGGGATCCGATATCGCTGAGCCACCCGCCTTACCACCTCCAGGAGGTTGAGAAAATTCTCCCCGCGTCTCAACGCCGTTACCTCAAGCCGCGCCTTGTTCAGTCCTCGCATCCGATCCTGCACTTGGCGCGCGAAGGATTCGCTCCCCAGGACCGCCTGCCATTGCACCGCCTCCCACGGACTCTCTATCTCGCGCAGCAGGCCTTCTTCCACAAAGCGTCGGTACCTCAATCGCTCTCCCCGGTGCGGCCCGCCCAGCTCCCCCAGAACCAGCTCCGGCTCGACAAATCCAAACCCTCTTTCCACCCCAGCATAGCCTCGATAGCTGCTCCAGCGATAATTGCGCAATCTCTCTCGCCTTTGGGCCGGCGTCCCTTGCCCAAGCCTTTTCCCTCGGACTGGATTGAGATGCACCTAGCGGCTCAACCCCAAAAGATAATGCTCTTTGCCTGCCCCCACCACAAAGCCCTTGTAGCGGCCTTGAAAGAGGTGACCGCTGCGACGATGCCGCCGGTTAAAGTAAACCGTGTAACTCACCATCAACCAATGCATCCAGCGGCTCAGATTGGCGCGACGGGTCTGGGCCACCAAATGGAAATGATTCCCCATCAAAACAAATGCCAGCACCGAAACCTGATAACGCTCGGCTGAACCCTCCAATAACTCCAGGAACTGCACCCGATCCCGCTCGTCGCGAAACACCTTCCGCCTCTCATTGCCACGCGCGCAAAGATGATAAATTGCCCCCTCAAACTCAATCCGCAGCGGCCGCGCCATCCCACTCCTTCTCACTCCACTAACCCAAATGTCACATATATAGACCCGACCCCATTCTACTGCTAAGCCCGCGGTTATGGCGTATCACGCCCGAGTGTGCCATCGTGGAAATCAGACCATGAATGGCTTGCCCTCGTTCCTGCCCGGCGCTCCATTGCTCGCTCTGATGCAGTTACCCAACCCACTGCTGCTCGGCGCTCTTTACGCGCTATCCGAAATCTTTCTCGGCGTCACACGCCGATCCGGGTCGGAGACCGTTTCCCGCGATCGCCGCTCACTCTTGATCCTCTGGGCCGTGATCGGAGGCAGCCTTTTGCTGGCTCGAGTCGCTCTCTCCTATCCGGTGGGAAAACTGCCGCACGCTCACCTTTGCTCGCTCCTCGGACTGATCCTCTTCAGCGCTGGGATCGGTCTGCGCTGGTGGTCCATTTTTTATCTCGGACGTTTCTTCACTGTGGACGTGGCCATCGCGCAGAAACATGAGTTGATCGACTCCGGACCTTACCGGCTGATCCGGCACCCTTCCTACACCGGCGCCCTCATGGCCTTTTTTGGGTTCGGTTTGGCTCTGGGGAATTGGTTGGCCCTGCTTTGTTTGCTCATCCCAACCACGGGCGCATTTCTCTGGCGGATGAAAGTGGAAGAGCGCGCCTTGACCGACGCGCTGGGCGATCCGTATCGGAATTACACCCGACGCACCAAGCGATTGATCCCGTTCGTCTACTAATCAAATCTATAGCCCCGCCAACACCCGATGCGCCTTGCCCACGCCGCTCGGTCGCAGGATGAGCAGGCCCTTGGTCGACTTGGGACTGGTCGCGAGGTAGGCATATTCGATATTGATGGAAGCGTCGCCGAGCCGGTGAGCGATCCGGGCCAGCGTCCCCGGTTCGTTGTCACTCTCGATCATGAGAATATCGTTCTCGACCGCGAGCACGCCGCGCTCCCCTAACAACATCAGGGCTCTCGTCGGGTTGCTCACGACCATGCGCACAACCGCGTGATCGACGGTGTCGGAAATGGCGAGGCGTGAATGTTGATCTCGGCTTCGGCCAAAGCCTCGCAGACGCGCGCCAGTGCGCCCGGCTTGTTGCTGAGAAAAAAAGCGAGTTGTGTCGCCAAGTTCCATGGAGAGCTTCGGATTCATTGCTGCTCAGACTGACGCGCTCTCAAATTTCTGACAAGTTTGGCGATTCAATTCTGCATGATCCGTCGGAATTTATGCTGCGCGATTTTCGCGGAATCTATTATGATAGCGCAATCGAATGCCGGCCCCATTCCGCACGTCGCGCCGTTTCATCCCCTGCCCATGACATCATCCTCCGCGCGGATTGGCCTTTTCACGACGTGCGCGATTGTCATCGCAAACATCATCGGGACCGGCGTCTTCACCAGCCTCGGCTTTCAGGTAACGGACATTCATTCCGGCTTCGCGCTGGTCATGCTCTGGGTCGTGGGCGGAATCGTCGCGCTCTGCGGGGCTCTCTGTTATGGCGAACTCAGCGCGGCCCTGCCCCGATCGGGCGGTGAGTACCATCTCCTCTCCGCCATTTATCATCCCGCTCTCGGGTTCATGGCCGGCTTCATTTCCGCCACGGTCGGTTTCTCCGCGCCTATCGCGCTCTCCGCCATGGCTTTTGGCAAATATGCCGAGGGCGTCACCGGTCTTCACGCGGCCGTGCTCCTCTCCTTCATTCTCGTGTGGGTCAATGCCTTCGTGCATCTGCGCGGATTAAAAACAGGAAGCACATTCCAGAACCTCTCTACTCTGCTCAAAATCCTGCTCATCGCCGCACTCATCGGCGCCGGTTTCTTCGTTCAACCCAGGCAGCCCGTCTCTCTCTTGCCCCAGTCGGGCGATTCCGGCGCCATCCTTAGCGCTTCCTTCGCCGTCGCCCTCGTTTACGTCATGTACGCATACTCCGGCTGGAATGCCGCCTCCTACATCACGAGCGAGATCGATCGGCCCGGCCGGAATGTGCCGCGCTCCTTATTGTTCGGAACGCTCGTCGTCCTCGTCATCTACACCGCGCTCAACGGCATTTTCATCGTCACCACCCCGGCCGCGGAAATGAGCGGCCAGGTCGAAGTCGCTCTCATCGCGGGCCGCCATATCTTTGGCGAGCAGGGCGCCCGGGTCGTAGGCGCCGTCATTTGCCTCGGCCTCGTCTCGGCCGTCAGTTCCATGACCTGGATCGGGCCCCGCGTCCTGATGGCCATGGGCGAGGATCATTCACTTCTCCGGCGCCTCGCCCGCAAGAACGCTCAAGGCATTCCCGTCTCGGCCATGTTACTGCAATTATTCATCGCCAACCTCCTGCTCCTCACCGGCAGTTTCGAGCGCGTGGTCATTTACATACAGTTCAGTCTTCTCCTTTGTTCGCTCTTAACCGTCGTCGGGGTCATCGTGCTGCGCGCCCGGCGGCCTGAACTCCCGCGACCTTACCGCGTCTGGGCTTATCCGTTGCCTCCCCTCGTCTTCGCCGGGGTCACCATCTGGATGATGATCTACCTCTTGCGCTCTCACCTAACTGAATCAATGTTCGGCGTCGCTACCATGTTTGCTGGCCTCGTCCTCTACTGGTTCGCACGAAAACCTGCTTTCTCCGCTGCATGAAAATCATTTCGCCATTGCTCATCACTGCCCTCGCCTTGTCCGCCCTTACTGGCTCGGCCGCGGCACGGTCGCGGCATCGTGCGCCCTCCTCCGAGACAACCCTGGAGCAGGCGCCTCAGCCTTCCCTGCCTCCGCCTAACGATACCGCTCGGTTTCTGGCCGGAATGCCTCTCTCGTCCAATTCGCCGCTCGCTCCACTCACGCACGATCCGGCCTGGCAGGAACACTCCGCCTTTTTCGAGAAAGCGTTTACCAAGCTGAACACGCAGAAATTAGAGAAGCTCCGCACCTGGCAACGCAGCTACCTGCCCGAATCGAGGGGCTCCATCCCGGTCGCCTACTACATGTTCAGCGGCCCGGATTTTCTTTATGTTGACCAGTTCTTCCCGAGCGCGTCGGTCTACATCATGTGTGGCAAGGAATCGATGGGGCCGCCCCCTGATCCGCTGCACCTGAATAATCTTTCGAGCGCGCTGCACAACCTGGAGAGTGCCATGAATTCGTCGCTCACCACTAGTTACTTCATCACCAAGGATATGAAGGTGGATCTGCAACAGCAGAACCTGAACGGCACCCTGCCCATCCTCTATGTCTTCCTCGCCCGGGCCGGCAAGAATATCACCGATGTGACCTTCATTTCGTTAGACCACGGTGGGGGCGTGCACGAGGGCCGGCCCGGAGCCGGCGGCACGCCGGGCGTTCGCATTAACTACCGCGATAGCGCGTTCGGTCATTCCCAAACCTTGTACTATTTTACAACTGACATCTCCGACGGCGGCATCAGCGCCAATCCTGGTTTCATGAATTTCTGCCAGCACTTCGGCGTCGGCTCCAGCTTCCTCAAATCCTCCTCTTATCTCATGTTCGAAAACGGATTCGCCAAAGTCCGAAACTTCATCCTCGATCACAGCCAGTTGATCGTGCAGGACGACTCGGGAATTCCACTGCGCGATTTCAACCGCTCGAAATGGAACCTGCGCCTTTTCGGCACTTATGTCGGGCCCATTGAATTATTCAAGGAACATTCTCAGCCGGCTCTCCACGAATTGTTCGAGAAAAGCAATCCGCCGTCTTTTCCCGTCGGGTTCGGCTATCAGTGGAACTTCCATAAGAGCAATCTGATCGTGGCGCAACGCAACTGATCCTGGCCGCGCTCTGGAGAGCGCCGCGCCGTCGGCGCCTGTGCGCAAATGTAGAACTATCCCCCGCCCATCACCACCCCTGTAGGGGAAGCCGTTAGCTTCCCAGGGAAGGCAGCGCCTTCCCCTGCAGATAAGGGGCGGCAAAGCGCCGTGACGACAAAGGGGAGCACGCGCTGTAGCTGCCCGGCTCTGCCTGCCACGCCAGAGCGTCGCGGCGGCGGGTCGGGGCGTCTTGGAGGAAGACGGAGAGCTTTCCCTCACGTCACTCTTGGAACCGCCGGAACCAGGAGTAGGGAAAAGCGTCGCCCGGACAATCGGTCGCCCAGCGCGGCGGATTCATCTCCCGGTGGGGTTTGACCAGCATGTAGTGATTGCCAATCTTCCCGCAGCGCTGCCGCAGGTAACGAATCAGTTCTTCGCACGATTGCAGCTGGGCTGGCGTCGGCTGGCTGTGGTTGAAGTCGCCGACCAGGCAAATCCCGAGCGCGATATTGTTCAGGTTGTCGCTATGCACATGGCCTCCGTTAATCTGCCGGCGCCAGCGGTCGCCCACTTCGATCTGGCCGTTACCCGTCGATGTCCCGTTGCCGATGACGAAATGATAGGCCAGGCCGTTCTGCATGTGACGAACGTGCCGGTGGTAATAATCGAAGACGCGCGCGTTGCCCTGGCGCGTGCCGCTGTTGTGCACCACCACGAATTGCCATTGCGGACTTCGACGATCCGCCGGCGCGCGATCAATCTCCGCCCGCACCGTCCGCGTCAGGTAACGGTAGCCGGCTCCGCTCCCGCTTCCTTTGCCGCCCTCGCTCCCGTGGAAAAAGCGGTACCAAAAGCCCGGGCGCTTTTCGGAGCCAGTCTTCTCGATAGTCAACTCCGCCGGCTCTTCCGTAGTCGCATCGGCAGGGCGGGTGACCAGGCCCGCGGACGGGGGAGTGGCTGTCGGAACGGCTACTGCCCGTGGCAACGGAGCAGTCGCTCGCGCCCTCGGTGTCTCAGAGGGTCTGGGCGCGGGCCTGGCCTCTTCCTCCGCGGATTCTTCATCCCTCCTCGGCGTCGCTTTCGCTGTTCCCTTCTTCTTGGAAGGCGTCGCTTCTTTGTCCCTCCCCTTCTTCTTTCGTTTCGGCGTCGCCTTCTCCTCGTTTGAGCGGGACGATTCTTCTTCGGGTGTGGCCGATTCCTTCTTTCTCGGAGTGGAGTCCTCGTCCTCCGTCACCGGCTTTTTCTTCTTCTTCGTCTTCGGCGTGGGAGACTTGTGCGGTGTCGAAGATGGACTCTTCGTCGGCTTGGGCTTGGCTTTCTTCGGCCTTGGCGTCGGCGACTCTTCGGCCGAGTCAGCGGAATCGCTCTGCTCCTGCCGGGTCTGGAGAAACTCGGCCCGCTTGCGTTTCTCTTCGTCGCTGACCTGCGCGCGCACAAGGGTAACGACAAGTGCACTCAGCACAATTGCAGTAATCCAACCGGTCGAGATGCGCGCCACTGCTGCGGACCGTATCAGACCCATCCGCGCGTTCAAGCAGGCTGCACGGCGTCGCGCGATTCTTCCGGCAACGAACGGCGGGCCCGATCGCGCCGCAAAATCGCATTCAGCTTCCCTCCCAGCAGCAGGAGAAAGCAGGTCAGATACATCCAGGTCAGCAGCACCACGATGGAAGCGAGGGCCAGGTAAGTCGGATTGTAGCGATCATAGCGCGCCACATAGACTTGGAAGAGTTTCGTCACAATAATCCACCCGAGAGAAAAAAAGATCGCACCGGGCAAAGCCTGTCGAATGGTCAGATAATTTTCCGGGGTCAGGAGATAGAGGGCCAAAGCCAGGGCCACCAGGGCCACCGCCGTAAATGGGAGATTCAAGGCGGCCACCCATTCCTGCAGCGGAATGGCCAGCTGAAAATTCACCTCCGCCATCCCGGCGAGCGTTTCGCCGAACACGACCACGCTAAAGCAGACAAAGAGTGCGATCCCGAACCAGAACAAAAGAAAAAAGGAGATGATGTATTTCGACCACCAGTTCCGGTCTTCCTGCACGCCGTGGGTATGACTCAGCGCCCGCGAGATGGTCGCGATAAAAACCGTGCCAAAATAGATGCCGAGAATAATGCCCGCATTCGCCAGCATCCCGCTGGGCCCTGTCACCACCACGCTGGCCACGGCCGAATCGAGAATGTCCTGCACCTTCGCATCGGGTGGCATGAACCCCTTCAAAACCAGAAAAATCTTGTGCAATTTGGCCGGGTCAGTCCCGAAAAGCCCGAGAAGATGCCAGAGAAAAAGAAGACCAGGCGCGAGAGCAACCAGGAGGAGGTAAGCCATCTGCGCGGAGAGACCGGTGGTGTTGTCCATGGCTGTCTCCCAGACCAGCCGCCGGATCACTCGCCAAACCAAGCGCACCCCTTTCATCGTGCAGACTTTACTTTGCCGAACCAAAATATCCATTAAGATCGGCCTCTCCGCACCGCCCACCCTGACCTAACGAAGTGAAGAAAATCCTGATTCTTACGGCCGGCTATGGCGAAGGTCATAACAGCGCGGCGCGCGGGATCGAAGCCGGGTTGGCCCGCCAGGCTCCTGGCACACAGGTAGAGTGTCACGATCTCTTTGCCGAAACCTATGGCGGCTTGAATGAATGCGTGCGCAAAGGCTATCTCGCGCTCATCAACCACTGGCCACGCTCCTGGGGAGTCGTTTACCGGTGGCTCGATCGAAAAACGGACTTCGATCGCGACTTTCGCTGGTTCACCCCTTTGAAGAAGCGTTTCGCCAACATCCTCGACCGGTTGCAGCCGGATATCGTTGTCTCCGTCTTTCCCGCCTATCCCTACCTGCTTCAGCAGGTGCGGCCGAATCGTACCTGTCGCAGCGTGGTTGTCGTGACCGATTCAATTACCGTGAACGCCATCTGGTACCACTGCACGGCCGATGCGTTTCTGGTCCCGAATGAACGAAGCGCGCTCCCCATCCGAACCGCCGGGATCGATCCGACAAAGATCAGGACCTTCGGATTTCCCGTGAACCCGAGATTCGCCGATCTTCCCCGCCGCCGTCCGCCCTCCGCCACGGAGCGTCCGCGCGTTTTATATATGATCAACGCCGGAACCCGGCGCGCCTCTGAAATCACACAACGACTCAGCCAACTCAACGTGGACCTGACGGTCACGGTGGGCCGCGACGAAAAACTCCGGCGATCGATCGAGCACGTTGCCCGCGACGGCAAGGTAAACGTAATCGGCTGGACTGATCGTTTGCCGGAGCTGCTCTGCCAAAGCCATCTGCTCATCGGCAAAGCCGGAGGCGCAACGGTTCAGGAAGCCGTGGCCGCCGGGTGTCCCATGATTATTAATCACATCGTTTCGGGGCAGGAAGAAGGCAATGCCCAGCTCCTCGTAGAAACGAACTCCGGAGCCATCGCGCGCGGACCGGCAGAGATCGCCGAACAAGTCGAACGGCTCTTCCGCGATGAAGCCATGCTCTGGCACGAGTGGGCCGCCCAAATCGCCCAGCTCAGTCGGCCCCGCGCTTCGCTTGAAATCGCCGATTTCCTGATGGAACTGTAGCCGCCCCGCTCTGTCGAGGCGTCTTCGAATCAACACGGCAACCCGCCGTCGCGCTGCTGTGGCGTGGCAGGCAGAGCGCGTGGCAACAGGAGTCAAAGCAACGGTAGGGGAAGGCGTTGCCTTCCCGAGGGAAGCTGGCAGCTTCCCCTACAGACTAAAGATTTCTTTCCCGTCCACAAAAGTCCGCTGCACTTCCAGCTCGGGCGAAATCACCACAAAATCTGCGGCCGCGCCGATCGCGAGACGTCCCTTGTTTTCCAGTCCAATGGAACGCGCCGGACTTTCGCTCGCCATGGCCACCGCTTCATGCAGCGGTACCCCCACGTCACGGACCATGACCCGAACCAGATCGATCATGCGCGACGCGCTGCCGGCCAAAGCAGAGCCATCTTCCAGGAGACAGGCGCCCTGGCGCACCACACAATCTCGTCCGGCCAATTGAAAGCGGGATTCCTCCGCCAGACCGGCCCCCGCCGTGGCATCGGTTACGAGACAAATACCCGCGGCCCTCTTGGCTCGATACAGCATCTTCATCAGCGTCGTAGCGACGTGATGTCCATCGGCGATGAGCTCGCAGCCCATCCCTGGCTCGCTCAGGGCGAACTCAAGCATGCCGGCCACGCGATGAATGCCGCGCCGTCGCGCCGACGACATGCAATTAAATGTGTGGGTGGCGCTGCGCATCCCGTGCTCGAAGCCGGCTCGCGCCTGTTCGTCCCAGGCGTCCGTGTGCCCTCCGCTGACGCTCACCCCGCGCGAGGAGAAGGATGCGATCGCCTCGAGCGCTCCCTCCAACTCCGGCGCCAACGTGACGCGCCGGATTATTCCCGACTGTTCCAGCAGTCGCGCCACCAGTTTCGCCTCCGGATTTCGGATAAACTCGGCGCGTTGCGCACCGGGCCTGGCCCGAGAGATGAATGGTCCCTCCATGTGCACACCCGCGATTTGCGGCATCTCCGACTGGCACACCGGGACCGCTCCCACGACCGCCTGAATGTCGTCGAGCGGCGCCGTCGCCGTCGTCAGGAGGAGCGAGGTCGTGCCGCCGGTCGCATGAAATTCACAGATCGCCCGAAACGCCTCGGCTGACGCTTCCATGGTGTCGCGTCCCATCGCGCCATGGACATGAAGATCGATGAATCCGGGCGCCAGGTAGTTTCCACGGAGGTCCAGCCTCTCCCTTCCATCGCCCCGGGTCGGTTCTCGAATCCCCGTGATCACGCCATTTTGGACCACGATCTCCAGTCCATCGCGGATCCCATCCGATAAAACAGCGCGCAAATTCGTAAGGATCATCAGTTGCCCGTGGAGCGAAACTCCGCCGAGCCGGCACAATTCGCGAGAAGTTTCGCAGCTGCTCGCGGCGCAAAACCTTGTCCCTCTGAGGTCTGGCCACTGGACGGATGATCCCGACTCTCAACCTGTCTGAATTGAATTCTTGCCGGAACTGATTGCGTTTCGCTCCCAAGGGAGGTTCTCTCTTTCGCCACCCATGGACGCCGCCCATCTCTCTTCCAGCCCATTCGCCGTGCATGGCATCTTTTGGCGGCGCTGCATCGACTGGGTGGTGCTCCACGTTCCGGAAGTCTTCCAACCACCTCTGATCTTTCTGGCCGCAGCCATTTTTTTCTTCTTCGCCGCACCCGCACGCAAAACAGTCGTCCATCACCTCGGCATCATTTTGCCCGGCTCCTCGAGGCTCATAAATTACTTTCGCGTCTTTCGAATCTTCCGGAACTTTGGCTGGGCTTTAACCGACTCCGCCATGTACCGGCTGCGTAAGCCGGCGCTCCACTATGAGCTTGTGGGCGAACAATACCTCAACGAACTCGCCATCGCCAAAGGAGGCGTCGTCCTCACTGCGCATCTCGGAAACTATGATCTCGGAACGGCCATCTTCGCGGAGAAATTCCGGCGCGAACTAAGGATCGTGCGCGCACCCGAGCCCGACGCCATGAGCGCCCGGCATCTCGGTCGCGCCTTGGAGCAATCGAGCGCTGGCGCGGTCAAGGTTCAAGACAACACCGAAGGAAATCTGCTTTCTTTTGATCTGCTGAACGCCCTCCGCCAGGGTGAAATTATTTCCATTCAAGGCGACCGCGCTATCGGCGAGGTCGCGCAAGCGCCGGTCATGCTTTTTGGGCAGCACATTTCGCTCCCAACCGGGCCATTCGTGCTCGCGGTCGTGGCGCAGGTCCCCATTTATCCGCTTTTCATCGTTCGCGCGGGTTATCACCACTACAAAATCTTGGCCCTCCCACCCATCTCCTCTGCGCGAACGAACGAATCTCGGGACGAAACGGTCGCAGCCGCGATGGCGGCATGGTCGCGCGTTCTTGAGGAAACCATCGCGAACTATTGGCCGCAGTGGTTCGCCTTTACCCCGGTCTTTCGATAAGGCGTTAAAACCGCGAGAGCAATGGTCCGCTGCCGCTTCACCTTTCCTATGGAGTGACAAGGGTGACGTACCAGCGGACGAGCGCCGGGCCAAAAAACATCCACGTCAAGGCACCCAACGCGAGATAAGGGCCGAAGGGAAGTTTGGCCGACCAGACACGCTTGCCCAGGATCAGAGTGAACAGGCCCACCAGGGAACCCACCACCGATCCCGCAAAAATACTGAACAAGACCGCCCGCCACCCGAGAAAGGCGCCAATCGCCGCGAGAAATTTCAGATCGCCCCGCCCCATCGCTTCGCGCGGGATTTGCAGTTCGCGCACGACGCCCGCAATCTCGTCCACCGTATCGAGCACATACTCCTGGCCGGACACGGCCACGCGGCTGTAGTGAAACTCCAGGGTGACATCGCCGAACACGCGGTGATCGACTTTTGCTTCCTGGCAATAAAGGAGAAGCCGGTCCGTTTCCCGCGCAAAATACTCGCTCCAAAGGCTCCGTTCGTCTCCCACCGTAAAATCGGCATCGTCCCCCTGCCGTTTCCAGAGAAACGGGGTGGGCGCGTCGAGCCGAATGCGTTTGCGACCAAACGCAACCTTGCCCGCCTCCAGCACCATCCAGAGAGTGAGATAACCGAGCGCGGCGGCCAGGACCGAACGGATCACGGCTGCCACCCGCGAATCGACATTCATCAACTCCGGCACGGCCAGGCTGGCCAGCACACCCGCCACGGTTCCTCCGATCGTGATTTGATCGGGAATAATGAAGTGCTCGAAATCGATGAAAGTGGCCACGAGGACTAGCGCCACGAAAATCCAGTAAGCCAGGGCCATGGCTGGCGGGAACGCGAGCCAGACACAGAGGAAGAGAAGCCCCGTCAGCAGTTCCACTCCGAAATAGCGGAAGGCGATCCTGTTCCCGCAATGAGCGCAACGTCCACGCAGGATCAGCCAGCTGATCAGTGGGATGTTCTGATGCCAGGGAATCGGCTTCTTGCAGGACGGACAGAAAGATCGCTTCGGCTGATTGATCGAGAGATCAAGCGGCAGGCGATAAATGCAAACGTTGAGAAACGACCCGATGGCCGTTCCTAAAACGAAGGCAAACACATTCAGCAAGAGAGACTCGTCCACGCCCTTAACGACTCGCGGCGCGGAGGGCACGCCGCTCCATCACCCAGGCGATCCAAATGCAGCTTTCATAAAGCAGACACATCGGCAAGGCCATGGCGACCAGCGTCAGAATGTCGGGCGTCGGCGTAATGATGGTCGCCAGCACGAACATGAGCACCATCGCGTACGGCCGGGTGCGGGCCATGAAACGGTAGGTCACCAATCCAAAGCGAACCAGCGCCAGCACCACAACCGGCAGCTCGAAAGCCAGACCAAATCCCATCGTGAACCTTGTCACAAAAGAATAATACTCCTGCACCGTCCAGGCCGGTGCCCAGCCGAGCGACTGCGTGTCGTGAAAGAAAAACAGAATCGTTTTGGGCAGGAGCCAGAAGTAGCACACCATCACGCCTAGCAGGAACAGGCCGAAGCTCGCGAAAATAGCGGGCAGCAGAAAGCGTTTCTCCACCGCGCTCAGCGCGGGCAGAATGAACCCCGCCAGAAAATAAAGGAGAAGCGGAAAGGACAGGACAATGCCGGCGTAAAACGCGAGGTGAAAGGAAATCGTGATGGAATCGGTGATCCCCAGCGCGCGCAACGCCCCGATCTGCGGATCCACCGCGTGCAGCGGCGCCTGCATCACGTGCACCAGCGTGGTCCGGAAAGCCAGGCACAAAATCATGGAGAAAAAGAGCGCAAGCGCCATTTTCACGATGGTCCAGCGCAAATCCTCCAGATGCTCGAGGAAAGGCTTCGACGTTTCGCCTTCCGCCGACTCTCGAAATTTAAAGATATTGCGCAAATTCATGGTCAAAGGGAAGAAGCCCGGAAGGCGAGCAATCCGCGCGCCGTCAGCCGGGCCCAAAGACTGAGCGTGTTGGCATCTCGAATTTCATTCCCGGCAATCATGCGCTGCAACTCCGCCACGGAAAAGGCGCGGCATTCGATGATCGATTCCTCCCGGTGCCCGGTGGTTTCGGCCACGGGTTCGACCGGTCGCGCCAAAAACAGGTACTCCCGTTCGTCCGTGAAACCGGGAGACGCGAAATAATCGCCCAGGCCGATCAGTTCCCCCCCTTCGATCAGTTGATGGCCGGTCTCCTCGCGCAACTCCCGCAACGCCGTCGCCTCGATTTGTTCCCGGCTGGGTTGAGGTTCGTCGATCTGCCCAGCGGGCATTTCCCAAATGGCCCGGCGAATCGGAATCCGCTCCTGCCGCACGAGCAGAAACTTTCCCTCCAGTGTCAGGGCCGCCACCACCACGGCACTCTTTCGGTAGACCGTGGTCCAGGATTTGGGGCGTGACCGCGAGGGAGTCTTCACTTCTTCCGTGACCACGGAGAGATGATCGTCGGCATAACGCGTTTCATGGGTCCCGGTTTCCCAGCCGGCCGTCTCTTGCTCCAGGTTGCTCAAACGCACCGCGCAAGATTATGAATGAAGCGCGGAAAAGCGAATGATTAGCTGGGGGGTAGCGCACCGCCCACCCGGCACAGGCCAGCCGAGCGCCGTGGCTACGAGCGACCGTCTTGTAGATCAGAGGCCGACTCGTCCAATTGCCTTCGCCACTTCTCAATCTGCTTCTTCACGTTTTGCGGGGCCGGCGCGCCGATGGCAGTCCGTTTCGATAAGGAATGCCGCGGATCAAAGACGGCATGGACGTCACCGCCAAAAAGAGGCGATACCTCCCGCAATTCCAGCGGCGAAATGTTATCAAGTGCCACATTTTTCTCCAGCGCCCGCGCCACCAGCCGGCCTACCACTTCGTGCGCTTCGCGAAAAGGCAACCCTTTCTGCACGAGGTATTCCGCCAAATCCGTCGCCAGAAGATTGGGATCGCGCGCGGCCGCTTCCATGCGCTCGGTCCGGATGCTGATCTCGGGAAACATGGCGGCCCAGACTTCCAGCGCCCCGCGGACCGTGTCGACAGAATCAAAGAGGGCCTCCTTATCTTCCTGTAGATCGCGGTTGTAAGAGCTGGGCAATCCCTTGAGGGCCGTCAGGACGGCCAACAGATTTCCGTAAAGGCGACCGGTTTTCCCTCGGGTCAGTTCGGCCATGTCCGCATTTTTCTTCTGCGGCATCAAGCTCGATCCGGTCGAAAAAGCATCGCTGAATTGCACAAATCCAAACTCCGTCGTGCTCCACAGAATAAAATCCTCACTCAAACGGGAGAGATGCAATCCGACCAAGCCGAGGCAAAAGAGAAATTCACAGACGAAATCGCGATCGCTCACGGCATCGACACTGTTTTGACTGATGCGGGCGAAGCCGAGCTCGCGCGCGATCCGTTCGCGGTCGAGCACAATGGTCGAGCCGGCCAATGCGCCCGAGCCGAGCGGCAGCACATCCGCGCGCGCCAGACAATCGCGCAGTCTCTCCGCGTCCCGCTGCAAGGCCTCCATTTGCGCCAGGAAATAATGCGCCAGGGAGATGGGCTGGGCGCGCTGCAAATGCGTGTACCCGGGAAGCAGAATCTGCTCATGCTCGTCCGCGCCATCGAGCAGGGCCCGTTGCAAGGCGCGAATCCTCGCATCGATCTCGCGGCCTTCCGCTTTCACATACAGTCGCAGGTCGAGCGCGACTTGATCGTTGCGGCTGCGCGCGGTGTGCAGCTTGGCGCCGGCTGATCCGATCCGCTTGGTCAGCGCCGCTTCGATGTTCATGTGCACGTCTTCGAGCGATGGCGCCCACTCGAACTTCCCCGCCTCGATCTCGCGCTCGATTTCGCGCAGCCCCGCTTCCATGGCGGCCTTCTCATCATTCGAGATGATCCCGGCGGCGGCCAAGGCGGAAGCGTGCGCGATGGAGCCCGCGATATCGTGGCGATAGAGCCGGTGATCGAATGAAACCGACTCGCTAAACTTTTGGGCCAATTGCGCCGCCGGAGTGTCCAGTCTTCCTTTTCGCATCCGCTTAATCCCGGGCCGTGCGGGTCACAATCACGGCCACGTGCTTCGCATCTGGCAAAACAAATTTGCGCAGCTCCAGACGTACTTTCTGGATGGCGAAGGTCTGGAGGAGCTTGGTCGCCAGTTCCGAGGCCAGCGTTTCGATCAGCCGATCCGACCGCTCCGCCACAAAATCGCGCGCCGTCACACAGAGCCCGGAATAGTTGGTCGCTTTGCTAATATCGTCGTGCAAAGTGGCGAAAGGCTGGGCCGGCCAAACCGTTATGGTCAGAGTGAGCCGTTGCGGATTGGCGCGCTCGTTGTCCGTCACCCCGACGCGTGCGAATACCTCAAGTTCGTCCACCTGAATCTGGTCCGTGGAACCGGAAAATGAATCCACGCACTAGCACTGACACGAAGTACAGATTTGGCAAGACGCGAAGCCCGTTTTTGGCCGGCAACGAACTTCGTTTGAAATTCGCCCGATCAACTATTTCGGGGCCATCTCCGCGATCATCCTTTCGAAGCGTGGATCGCCCCACAACGGATCCCATAATGGATCCAGTCGCAGTTGCCCGTAGCTCAAGTCTCCCGGCAGCTTGGTCACAATGGCCAATTGCTCGAGGGCGAGATCTTTCTGGCCGGTCCAGGCATAAATGACTGCCAGATATTGCACGAGGAGCGCTCCATTGATCGAGTCTTTCGACACGGGAAGAAGTTCCACCGCGCGCCGGCCCTCTGGCGCCGCCTCTTTCTTGTTGCCCAAGGCCGCGTCGATCATCCCCAGCGCGCAAAGCGCCGCGCCATTGTCCGGTTGTTCGCGAACTGTTTTCTCCGCTTCTTCGCGCGCGGTTGAAAACGCCTTCCGCGCCGCCGCTTGATCGCCCCGCAAGCGAGCCAGAAGACCCTCACACCAGGCGCGGGGAAAGGAGACGGACTCCACCCGAATCCCATCACGTGGGAGCGTGGCCACAATCCGCCCGGCCGCGTTGAAGTCTCGTTCCCGTAAAGCAAGTTCGAACCATTCCGCGGCGAACTCGGAGGCAGCTTCGGCATCCTCCGCCAGGACCGCTTCCATGGTGAAATGAAGCGGCTTTGGATCGGCTTTCCAATCCAACTCCACGAGGGCGCGCTGCACCCGGATCGTTTGATTTTTCGGTTCCAGCCGCAGGGCCCGATCCAAGGTCGCCGCCTGCTCCGCGTAGCGGCGCAGATTGCCATAGGTCAGGGAAATCTGCTGGAGAATAAAGGTGTTCTGAGGATTCCGCGGGTCGAGCGTCAGAGCGTGCTCCATGTTCTCGGCCGACTCTTCCCATCGCCCTTGCCGTCGGTCGATGTAGCCGATCAAGAGAAATGGCAGCGCATCGTTGGGCAAGGCGCGCCTGGCCACAATCAATTCCTGCCGCGCCCGGTCGTACTCGCGATACCCCCAGTAGAGATGCTTGGCCATGGCCAGGTGCGCCTCTCCCGACTCGGGGCGCAGTCGAGCCACCGATTGCACGGCGACATCGGCCAGGGCCAGGCGCGCGGGCGTGTGATCAAAGTCGCGCAGATAAATTTGATCATGGGCGTGCGCCAGCTGGTAGTAGGCGAGCATAAACGAAGGGTCGCGTGCCAGTGCCTGGTCAAGTAGGCGGACCGCGTCAAAGAGCTCCTTACTGCCAGAACTGAAGACCGCTCCTTCGATCAAATCCTTGCCGCGCAGATAAAGATTGTATGCTTCCAAGTCTGCGGTGGGTTGCTCTTCAATGGCCGCTTTCTCCGCCGGCGAAAGCTTGGTTTTGAGATGCGCCACGATGGTCTCGGCCAGCTCGCTTTCCAGCGCAAACACATCGGCGAGCTCCCGGTCATAATGGTCTCCCCAGATGTGGGCATCCGTTCTGGCGTTGATCAACTGGGCGGTCACCCGGACGTGGCCGTTCGCCGTTTGCACAGTTCCCTCCAAAACGTGGGCCACTCCGAGTTCCCGGGCAATGTCGCGCAGATTGCGTTGAGCCGAAGTTTTGTACTGCATCACGGAGGTGCGACTGATCACCTTGAGGTCGGCCACTCGCCCCAGATCGGTCAGGATTTCATCCTGCACGCCCTCGGTCAGCTGAGCGCTCTGCTTATCGTCGCCGAGATTGGCGAAAGGCAGGACCGCGATGCTTTTTTCCGAAATGACCTCCGCTGGTTTACGAGGGCTACGAAAGACGAAGAAGGAGACGATGGCCAGCGCGGCGGCCAAAAAAAGCAAAGCCATGCCAATCACGACCTGTGGCCAACGCGCTGCTGTGACAGGACGGACGCCGGTGCCGGCCCGCCGTTGTTGCCATTTCCCGCGGCGTAGTTTCTGCGGGACCGCCGCATTTCCCAGACCTTCCTTGCACAAATTGAAGACGTGAAGCCGGGCGCCGTGTTTGACCTCACATTCGCCCAGGTCCTGAAGATGCGGTCGCCACTGGCCGTACTGGACCAGATCGTCGGCCAGATGTTTGGACAAGAGAATGTGGCCGCCGTCGCCGCAATCCATCACGCGTTGTGTGATATTGATGCCCGCTCCGGCCACGTTGGATTGGTCGTTCACATCGGTGATGCGGTTGATCGGCCCGCTGTGAATGCCCATGCGCAATTGAATATGCGGCCGGTCCTGGAGCGCCCGACCGATTTCCAGGGCGCACTGCACCGGTTGCTCCGGGTTCTGAAAGAAAAGCAGCACCATGCCATCTCCGGTCGGCAAGCGAATGAACTTGCCGCTTTCCTCGGCCGCCCGAAAACAGGCGGTTCCGCGCACGACCTGATTCAACTCCTGCAGGAGGGCGACCTGCTCGTTCACGAGCAGCTTGGAGTAACCGACGACATCCATGCCAAGGATATGCGCGATCTCGAGTTGGAGATCCGGCGTGGGCTCAACCGACATATCTGGTGCGCTCAAACACTCCCTCTCTCGACTGGAATCATGACAAGCAAAGCGTGCTCCGTCGAGCCCATTGGAAAGGTGGAGCCAAGGCCGCCAAGTTTAATACAATCATAACCAACGCAAAAAGATACATCCCCATGGCCAGGCCGATCATGAGGTGCATCAGGCAAACCAGGATCAGGCATATGATTTTCGTTTGGCGGCCCCAGATCAAGACCGGGTAAGCCAGCTCGAGCAAACAGACCAGAATCCCCGCCATCGGAAACAAAAACCGCCAATGAACAAGCATCTCCGGCGGAAGGACATTGAAGGGCGGGCGAATCAGCGCGCGCCAGAGATTGGATCCGTCCCACCAACCGCTCCCTAAACACTTTGCCAGTCCGCCAAAAAAGTAGATGAAACAGAGATGGACCTGTAAGACGCGACGCCAAAAGCCCAGGAACTCCGGATGCCTTGGGGATCTCTTTCGCAGCCACCGGTCGAGCGAATACCGATCAGGCAATGGAGATAACATCAGGTAAAAGAGCCCGATCGTCATGAACTGATCGACGCCGTAGGAAACCAGACCTCCACTCTTGACGGCGCAGAGATGAAGAAACCAAGCGGTCAATGCACAACCGCGGGGCAAGAATCCTACGATCAAACTTCCGCCGACCGACAGTAAGGCCCACCAAATGATGGTGAGGAGAGTGCTTTCACTCAATCCCAGATGAGTTCCGACAACGACCAGCCAGCCAAGTCTTGGGACCAGGGGGCTCTCGGTGGAAAGGAGTCCCTCTGACAAAGCGCGGCCATTCAGGCCTTCGCCTGCTCCACCAAACAGATAATTCCAATCAACCTGTAGAGACAGAACATACAAGACCACCTGAAGCCCGAGCCCAATCCTTAAACAGGCCAGCCAGTCATCGTTTTCGGCTGGAAACAGAAATGACTCCAACCGCTTTTGCCACGTTTTCATCCGCTTCAATGATTTTCGGGCCTCGCCGATTCCTGGCCACGGCTGAAATCGTAGGCATACAAAAACTCGTACGATTCCCGACTGCCATGTTCGAACTCATCGATGGTCGGCAAAGTGCGCGAACCAAATATGGCGCGAATGGTTATCGCATCGGGATGCTCCCGCCAGGTGGAGCGAGCCAGCATTTTTACCAAATACTCCCGCAACCGGTCGTGACGCGTGCGGCCAATCTCGTCGAGCAAACTGGCCAAGCGCAGTTCTGCCGCGCCGCTATTGGCGGACGGAAACTCGTAATCCACCCGCCCATCAGGGTAATGCAACTCAAACACCAGTTTGTAACTGACCGGGACATTGGGCGCGAAATATCCATAACCCCGGTCGATCCCGGCAACATGTAAATATGTTAAAACGGCGCGCCGGACCGGGTTCGCCGTGGATAACTTCTGCGCCAAAAGAACCGACGCGACGGAATGTGCCTTCCCCGCACCGGACTTAAACGACGGCGGCAGGATGGTTAAGCCGTGCCCGACCAGCCAGAGCGTGTCGCGACAAGAAATCGTGACGATGAGCAGGAAATGGAAAAGGAAACACGCCAAATAAATCCGCTTTTGGCGCACTGGCTCCTCCACTCAACAAATCAGCCTGAGTTGTATGTCTACTCCTCCGTGAAAGCCAAAAGATTCAGAACCTTCTCTATATCCGCCCCGGTAGGGGCGGCAATCTGCTGCGTCACGTGAACCGGCCCGATCACCGTGAATTCTTCATCCGTGCTGCTTTGCGCTGCCTTCGAGGCCGTCACCTTATCCGTCTTGATGTTTAGCTGCGTTGTCAGAGCGCCTTGGCAATCCGGCCCGGGTAAGTACCTGTCCTGTTTCCCGGCGTTTCTATGTTTGAAATGCAATTTCGCCGTTCTCTCGTAGGGGCCGGTACACAAGAGCTTGATAAAATCCAATTCCCCAGCATCCGTGTCATTCTTTAGGACGACATAATTTTTTATTATTGCAATGGTTCTCCCAGGAGCGGGTTTTAACACGCGCAGGGCAATGACGGTCGCAACACCTCCTGCTGCGAGCGCGACGACTATCGCTATGACAGATGTGGTTGCTTTCATTTCCGCCGGTTTGACCGGGAAAAGCGCGATTTACAAGCATAAACTTGTTAGTCGGCCCTAGCGAGCGCCGCGGCGCCCCCAAACGGATCAGCCAACCAGCTCGAAGAACGAGCCTGCAAGTCCCCGGGACGTTCAGAGCAAAATAGCCGTAGCCCCGTTTCTGGAGGAGGAAGCCGGCCCGCCAGCCCGATCGACTGGCGCGGCAACAGGCTCCCTTCCGAAACCCGGCCCGACCAATCTGACTATTTCAGCGCGTTCAAAATGGCCGCGAGGTCGGTCGGATCCTCCGACGCAACCGTCTGCGTCACCTGCACGCCGATGGCGGTGAACTTATCGCTGCTCACATTCTTAGCCATTTGCGAGGTGATGACCTGGTCGGTCTTCATCCCGGCCGCGGCGTCAGAGGAAAGGTCTTGGGTAGAGCTGTCCGCTTTCACCATGTGAATTTTGTAGATGGCGCCCTTTTTCTTCACGTTCTGCAAAACCTGCAGGAAAGCCGCTTCGTCCTTGACCTCGTGGGTCTTCTTAATTTTGAGGAAGAATGTGGTGTTCGGTTCGGCAGCTGTACTCTGGGCAAAAGCTTTCACACTGAGGATGGCCAAAACGCCGACGGCCGCGAGCACAACGAATTGAATCGTACCAGATGGAGATCTCATATCCTCTGTTTGACCTCGCCAGCCCTAACGTGTCAAGCCGGAAGCAAAGATTCACTCGGGCGCGATCTCTTTAGCGCCGATCTGTTGCCCGATGCGCGGCCGCTCCGCGGATCACGCCGGCCAGGGCGGCAGCCTGCGACAACATCACCAGGAGCGGCGCCCACAACTTCCCCCAGCCACACGATTCCAGCGCGGCCTCCCGCATTGTCCGAAAGAGAAAGAAACGCTCACCCGGTTGGGTTGAACCTTGGCATCGCCAGTAGTAAACGAAAGCGGCGCGGCCATATCCCAT
>JBBRDU010000001.1:0-138850 GCA_038203615.1 Chthoniobacterales bacterium | reverse complement strand
CGTGGCCGTCTTGCAACGCCGCGATCAAGTCTTGAAAGCAATCGGCCTCGGCGCCGGCGTCGAAGGTGATGGCGACATGGGAATAGCCACGCGGGCCACGCTCCACCTCGCCCGGCGGGCGGATCGGGGCGTGGGCAGGCGCGACAGAGGGTTGCACGGTGATCTTGCCGGCGGGTCGACTGGCCTGCAAAACCGAATGGTCCCCCAGCAGCATCAATGCTCCAAGCGCGAGCGCGATCATCCGAACCAATGCGGCAAATCCGATTCGGCCGCTCCAGGCGGATCGCCGGGGAGGAGTCCTGGTTATTTGCCCAGACTCCTTCACGGCAACGAGAATTTCTTTGCGCGTATTCATAGTGTTTCCTTCTTCGGTTCCAATCTATCGGTTTACGCTCTTTCCAGATAACCGTTGATTGCCTTTGACTATGCAGAAATTGCGCGCCGACCCCGCGGCTCCTGCTTTCACTCGTTCGTCGTTGCACCGGCCCGTCGCCGGCCTGCCCTATCTCTCACCGGTCACCCCGGGTTCGAGACCAATTGCCTCCAACCGATCGGCGCTGACTCCCATGAGCGGGCCCCTCTGCGCATCCATTGCGGAAGAGCGAGCCTTTTTCCGCATCTACCCGCCCACCTGGCTGGGCGTGAACTCGGAAAGTAATTGCCGAACTTCCGCGTCGGTCGTTTGCGCAAAATCTTGGTACCACTGCCCGACCCCATGAAAGGGCTCGGATACGATGACTGCCGCCACATCGTCCGCCAGTCGGCGGATCCGATAGTAGGTGGACGCCGCAATGACCGGCGCCGCCACCACCACGCGGGCCGCCTTGAGCTGACGAAGGGCCGCGACCGCTGCAATCATGGTCGCGCCCGTCGCAATCCCGTCATCCACCGCGATCACAGTCTTGCCTTCCACCTCCGGCGCCGGCCGCTCGTCGCGATAGGCACGTTCGCGCCGTTCCAATTCGCGTTGCTCTTCCATGGTGATCGCGTCGATGACGTCTGCAGAAATGGCGAGCGCGTCAACCACTTCAGGGTTTAACACGCGCACACCGCCGCTGGCGATGGCGCCCATGGCCAGTTCCGCTTGACCAGGCACTCCCAGTTTCCGCACCACGAAGACATTCAGGGGCGTCTTCAGAATTTTGGCGACCTGCGCTGCAACCGGCACGCCGCCGCGGGGCAAAGCCAGGACCAGAACATCCGTGCGATCGCGATAGGCTTTCAACTCCTGCGCGAGCCGTTGGCCGGCCTCGCAGCGATCCAGGAATTTTGTGGTCATGAGCGTTCTTGAAAATGTTTTTGAAACCACTCCGCGGCCAGCCGGGCCACCTCCGGCAGCGTTCCCGGCTCCTCCAACAAATGCGTCGCATTCGGCACCACCGCGAACGATTTCTTACACTGCAGTTCCGTGTAGGCCCGTTCGTTCAAGCGCAGGACTTGGTCGTCGCGCTCGCCCACGATGAGCAACGTTGGAGCCTTCACGTAACGGAGGGTTTCGCCCGCCAGATCGGGCCGGCCGCCCCGGGACACGACTGCGCGAATATTTTCTCCCAAGGCGGCGGCCGCGAGCAGGGCTGCAGCGGCGCCGGTGCTGGTCCCGAAATATCCGAGTGGCAGATGCTGGGAATGGCCATCATCCATCATTCCCCGCGAGACAATGGCCAGGCGCAGACTGAGCAAGCCGATGTTAAAGCGCAAATGTCCGGTGCTCGCATCCTCGGCTTCCTCGGCCGGAGTCAGGAGGTCGAACAGCAGAGTAGTCAGGTGATGTCGTCGCAACATCTGCGCCACCGCCTGATTACGAACGCTCAACCGGCTGCTCCCACTTCCGTGCGCGAATAGGACGAAGCCGATCGCGTTTTCGGGAATGTTCAAATCGCAGGAAAGGATGGCCCCGCCGGCCGAGAGTTGCAGCGGAACAGATTCTGGATGCACTCCCGCCCTGACTTTTGTGCCCTCTTCACACGGTTCGACTATTTTCATTGTTTGAGTTCAGCCGCTGCGTCTCTTCCTCTCAGCGGCGACCTTTCCGAGGTCAGTCAACGCCTGGCTTAGTCTCCGTGCCTCCCGGATTTTGCGAAGAACTGCGCACTTTTGGCGGTGAGAGATATTTTGAGATCTCCCAGGCGACGAGCTCCGCGCTGATGCGCGATTCTGTCCTGCCAAATCTCCGGAGTTTCAGGCGGCTGGCGTCCGCGCGGGAAAAGGTGTCCCGCTTTAATTTGTTAGGGCACGGACTGAGCAGGCGTTTTGACCGTCATGACGCCTTTCATCCCGCCGGAGTAATTCCCACATCCCGCCAGAGCGGGGACGACGGCCAGCAAAGCAATGGCCACTACCTTCATTCCGCCGGCGACGCGTTTAGCTCCCCTTCAGGAACTCGAGGATCTTTTTATGCTCTTCCGGCGTCAGATTGGCGCGGACACGCATATGCATCATGGCCACTTCCCATTGAACCGGGCTGAGGGACCCGGGCGATCGGATATTGTGGCAACGCACGCAATTATCCGCCCAAAGCTGGGCACCGCTTTTTTCCGTGGCGCCCGCCGCCACGTCCCCGGATGGGTTGCTGGCCGCGCAGCCGATCAACCAGGTAAGAGAGACAGAGGAGAGAAGAATCGCCGCGCCCGACCATCCCATCCTTCTGCAGATTTTTGAGACGAGTTTTTTCATATTAGAATCCGACCGCGACTTGCAGCATGAAATCGTTTTGGTCCCGGGCTCCATTGTTCTTGTTGTCCACTTCGTAAGCTGCCTTGACCACGACGCTGGGGGAGACCCAGTAATCGAGGCCGAACGACCAGCGCTCTTCATCATACCCGACCGGGGTGTGTAACTGATTCAAGCGGTCGTAACGCACGACCGGCTCGAAGTTCTTGATGATGTCGTTGTCGATGTGGGTGGGGCGATAAGAGAGCTGCGCGTAGCCGCCGTTTCGGTTGTTGTTAAAATCTGTCGGGACACCCATCGGGTCGTACATGAAATGGCCGACGTGCGACCAAACCCATTGCGCTCTCAGGTTGATGAACCCTTTGAGAAGGGGTGAGTCCTGCACATAGTTGAAGTCAGCTGATTGCAGGATTGTCTCCACGGCATGGTCTCGCGGACCCGCCTCGGCCCGCCGAATTCCATAACCAACCTCAATCTGTGGAATGGGAATGAAACCGACGTGTCCGCCGACGGCAACATGCCCGTATTGATTGGCCGTGTTTTTAAAGTCGAGCATTCCCACCGCGCTGGGATCATCGAAGGAAGTGATTAGATTGGGCGCATTCGCGACAAAGGCAACGTATTCCACCTTGGTCGGCCCGATCGGAATGACTCCGCGCACTTGCGCGCCGATATCGGACTCAGGCAGCAAGCCATCGTAGACCGCCAGCGGCTTGTCCGGAAACTTGTTGACCCATCCCATGTGCTGCCGTTCCACGAAGTAATTCATCGGATTGAGAAAGCGGCCCACCCCGATCGTCATGTAGTCGTTCAAGAGATAGGAAGCCTGTGCGATTTCCAAGTTGGTGAAGGTATCCCCATTGTCGAATTCCCATTCGACCTCCCCTTCAAACAGGAGGCGATCGCTCATCTTCCAGAGAAAAAAAGCATTGAAGGTGGCATTGAAGAATGGGTCTTCGCCGCTTTTCGCCTCAAACGAGCCCGTGCCATAACCGGCCACGAGGAACTTGGTCGAGCCGGGAAATGTTTCTTTTACCTGGGTCTTGAGCGCGTCCACTTCCTGCCGCAATTCGTCCGTGGCAGCCGGAGCGCTCGCCACCACTTGCTTGTCTTCACTGGCCGCGGCTTTGACGTGCTTGGACGCGGTTTTCGGAGCGGGTCCCTCGGCTGGAGCTGCCGGCGCGGTGCCGTTTGCCATCTGACGCACGGCCGTCTTCAGGGCTTCCAGTTCCTCCTTCATCGTTTCGTGCTCGGCCTTGAGTTTGTCGTACTCCGCACGCGACACGCTATCGGGCGTCGTCGTCGCCGCATCCTGTGCTTGAGTGACCGACAGCGTGGCAAGAAGGGCAATCGTGCAACAAGTCCGCACAATCGAGCGGCCAATGGTTAGTCTCGGTAAATTCCACTTCATATTTTTGGTTCGGGATTTCACGTCATTTTCAGGGCCGACTGGTTTAGCGAGGTCATGGCTCTGCCTAAGTTCTCATTTGGTGAAAGTGCGGATGTAGTTCACGAGCGCCCAGCGCTGCGTTTCCGAAAGGCTCGCCTTCCACGTAATCATGGGCGCCCGGCCTTCCGAAATTTTCCAAAAGAGTTCGCCATCGGTTTCCCCGGTCGACTTGATGCGGGAACCCAGGTCGGCCGGTTTTTTTTCCAATGTGGCACCCCCCGGTCCATCGCCCTTTCCGGATGAACCGTGGCAGGTGAGACAATTGGAAACGTAAAGCTTCTGCCCCATCGCAATCGTATTGGCGTTGGCCGGCACCGGATTGGGCCGATGCACTGCAGTGGCGGGGGCTTTCCAATCGGAGCTTTGGGCCAGAACGAGTCCGCTCGTCGCGAAGATGGCCGCGGCAATTATTATTCCTTTGGCAGAAGCAGAGTTTTTTGGTCCCATAAATTTACTTGGCTGAAGTTTGAACTACGGAGATGCGTGACGCTGCGCATTTATTGCGATTGTGTTATCGAAACTTGTCACCACCGAACTGGCGGAAGATCGCTTAAAGGGTCCCTCTAATGAGTGGATGTTCCCTCGGGAACCCTTCGGTTGGAAGATAAGGCGATGATGAGTTCAAGAAACTCGGAGTCTCAATAAATGTCAATCGTATAAATTAGCTGCGCGGCTCGATTGCCTTGACAGGAGAGACCGACCTCTTCACCCTCGACCCATGAACTCCCTGAATCGATTTGCGGATCCGGTTTACTGCATTGCACGTATCGTCATTGGATTGATGTATGCCTGCCATGGCGGGCAGAAACTTTTGGCGTATCCCGGCGGTGGTCACGGAACGGACGGACTCGCCGTGGTGGCCGGGTTCATCGAACTCCTCGGCGGTTTTATGATCGCGTTTGGATTGCTCACGCGCCTCGCGGCCTTTCTGGCCAGCGGCGAAATGGCGGTGGCCTATTTCATGTTTTACATCACCCCCGTGGAAGGAGTGGAGGCGAAGTTTTACCCGATCATGAATGGCGGTGAACTCGCCGTCCTTTATTGCTTGTTTTTCTTTTTCGTTATCTTCTACGGCCCGGGCCGCTGGGCCATCGATGCGCTCTGGGGCAAGGGCCGAGCCAGCGCAGCGTCCGCTTGATTCAAGCCAAAGATGGGCATCCGTCCTGGGATGCCTGACGCGACGCTCGGACGGCGCTTGAATCTCAGCTTTGGCCGAGAGAGACCGCCTCTGCAATTCCCAGAGGTTTGCCCCGCGCCAATACCTCGGCCGTGCCAAAGCTCCGCCACCGCTCCAGCGGCATGCCGGCGAGCGCCATCAGGGCCAATTGGCTCACGATAAAGCCGACCAGCCAGGGAAACGCCTTCTCCATGAAGCCGTAGGAGTGAAGTCCGACCCCGAGCATGTTGACCCCGAACCAGGAAAAGCTCGTGATCACGTTTCCAAACAGCGCCATGATCATCAGTCCGCGCTGGCGAATGAAACCACCCCAGCGCGCGTGCATGGTAATGGCGCCCCAGAGCACAATTAGCACCGCGCCGTTTTCCTTCGGATCCCATCCCCAAAAGCGCCCCCACGATTGATCGGCCCAAATCCCCCCTAGGACGGTCCCGACAAAACTGAAAAGCGTGGCGAAACAAACCACGCCGTATGTCATCCGGCCGAAAGCGTCCGCCGTCTCCCGTTTCAAGGAGCGCGTAAACACACCTCGGATGACGTAAATGATGGCGAGCATTCCCGCCAAAAACATGGCTGCATAACCGGTCGTGATGGCCACGACATGCGTGGCCAGCCAGATATTGGTGTCGAGGACCGCCTGCAACATCTCGAGGGTATCGCCACTGCCGGCGAGGTGATGCGCAATGACGAGCGTGATAAACCCAATGGCCCCGGCGCAGGCCGAGCCGATCCCATCGCGGAACAAGCGCTCGAGGATGAGTCCGACCACGACCGCGCCCCAGCCGATAAAGATGGCGGAGGAATACAGGTTCGTGACGGGCGGCCGCTCCTGCAGGTACATGCGCGCGATCATTCCAAAGGTGTGAATGGCGAGGGCCAGCCAGAGGAGATAAAAGGCGGATCGATTGAGCACGCGGTTCCAGGCAAGCCATGAACCGCAGGCCAGCAGAAAAACGAGAAGGTAAAGCGCCATGCTGTTTGAAAACGGATCCACCCGGTTGAAGAGAAATTCGAAGGAGGCCCGTTTCGTCGCGACCGGCTGTTCCTTCGCCATCAGGCTGGTGAGCGCCTGGAGATGCTGGTTGAAAAGCCCGGCGTCACCCGCACGAAGGGCGTCTCCCATGCGCGCATAAAGTTTAATGACGGGATGGATTTCTCCCGTGCCGACCGAACGGAGCAGGCTTTCCGCGACGGAACGCCACTCGGACTGATGCTCCCCTTGGCCGGTCGGAGGTGGCACGGCCAGGATGTAGGCCAGGTTGACCAGACCTTCGAAACGCTGGATGGCCTGCGCCACTTGTTCGAGCTGCATCTTCTGGAACGCATCGCCGGAGTCGTGTTGCACGGCGGACTTCGCGGCGGGAAGCGCTTTTTCAAACGATTCGAGCTCGGAGGTAAAACTTGTGCTCTCCTCGGCTTGCACACTGTTTTTCAGGCGCTGATAGAGAACGAGCCCGTTGCGCAGATTGAGCACGGCGCTCTGGTAGGCCGAACGCTGAACCGACTCGAGCTTGTCCGATTGCTCGCCTTGTTCGTCGATTTGTTTCAGGAAAGGCGAGAGCTCCGCGAAACTGAAATATTTTCGGTCGCCTTGCTCCCAACCAAAGAGACCGAGGACTTCGGCGTTGTGGATAACAAAAACCGGATACCGATCGGCTACGGGCGCGTTGCAAAGAACGTCGCTCAACCATTGCATTCCGCTGACGTGCTGACCGTTCGACAGGCCCACATCCTGTTTGCCGTGAATGATGAGGAGCGAATTGCGCGCGACGGTATCCATCGGCTTGACCCGTCCGCCGACCAGCACTGGAATTTTTCCAAAAGCCGGCAGATCCAAAGCGCCGGGGGCGACGCGGGGAGCCCGCCAACTGGCCACGATGGAGGCGACCACGAGAAGGAGAACGATCGAGGGGATGTAACGTTTCATGCCGGAACGGTCCTCCGCCGCCGGGAGAAACCGACGAGATGATAACCGAATTGGGTAAGTAATCCGAGAGCAACGACAATACAGGCAATGTACGGCGCG
Organism: Chthoniobacterales bacterium; assembly: GCA_038203615.1. GTDB lineage: Bacteria > Verrucomicrobiota > Verrucomicrobiia > Chthoniobacterales > UBA10450 > JBBRDU01. The sequence goes on along the minus strand of JBBRDU010000001.1, from coordinate 131,527 downwards.
ATGAAGGTTGGATTGTGCACGACCTGCAAAATGGTGGCCTGATCGTTCTTATCAAAACCGGACTGATAAAACGTCTCGCCGCGATAGCGGAGAGGGTGATTCATATAAATCAAGACCTCGCGGTTCACTGCCCGCTCAGGATCGATCAAAGTGATGCGGCTGGAGAAATTCTTGGGAATTTCCGTGCCGGCGTAACGCTCATGGGTGAATTTCTGAAGCGTTACGCTATAAGGCTTATAGTAGCGCGCCTGACGCAGGGCGATCATCCAGTTGCGCTCGCCGTAGGAAAACGTTTGCGGCGCCCCCAGCGCATCGGAGACCAGCCAGGTGCCAAGGGAAGTGCCAGAGTTGCCAGACGCGCGCGGAAGAATCTCGATGGCCGCGCTCATCACGTCGCGTTCCTCCATCCCCGTGGCACGAGGCGCGGACTGCACGGAAATCTGCGCGCCCGCTCCGTGGTCCGCGATCGGATGCGCCTTTCCGCCTTCTTCGCTTAACATCTGGAGCCGGGAATTTTGGTAAAAATTTCTGACGACGATCTGAAAAGGCAAACTGGGATGGTCAATCGGCCGGCTGTGCCGCAACCACGTCTCCGGAATGGCCGTGACTTGATCGAACTGAGAGTCTGTTGTGTCGGTCACGGCCAGCTCCATCAGGCGCGGATCAACCGAGAAATCCTTCGTCTCGCCGCCGGCTAGACGCATGTGGCTTTCCACGGCGAAAAGATCCGTAAAAAGGCCGCCCGCCAGCATGATGATGAGTCCGGCATGCGTCAGATGAATTCCGAGTTTGCGCACGTTCCAGCGAAAACGGCGCGCGTGCGCGGCAATCAAATTCAGCAGAAGGACGGCACCGATGAGATGGCCGCCGGGAAAAACTGGAATTTGGAATCCATGCGGATCGGCCGGCCACCAGACAACGAAACTCTGGAAGTAGCGTTCCTGGACTTCGTGAATCCCGAGATGCACCTGGGCCAGAGTGCCGGCGAAGATCAGGGCCATGGCTGCGGCCAGGCAGACAATCGTCAGCTTGAGCGAGGTGATCAGATCAATGAAGCGCGTCCCCATATCGGTCACTGTAAAAATTGCACGGAACGGACGAAGTCAAAAAAATGCGTCTTCTCGCGCTCGACTAGTGCACTCGGGCCGGTGATTTTGAAGAACCAGCTTTGACCTTCGTGCCTGGTCCACGCCGCCAGCATTCGTTTATCGGCGCCCGTCATATCCACCGTCGAGAAGCTGGTCTGCCCGGCTTTCAGCGGCGTAATCGCCGAGGAAACCGCGGCCGCGTCCAGCGGCGGCAGCCCGATCTGCTGGCGCCAGCGATTCACGTTGGCCGCATCATCGCCCCCCTCGCCCGGAAACGTGACAACGGAAATATCGGCCACTTCTCCGTTCGATCCGGCCGCGTTAAAGCTGGCATAGCGCATGGAAGAGGCCGGGATCTGCTTCCATCCTTCCGGCAGCTTCCATTTGATCTGCGCTCCGTCGGATTTCTCCATGGCGGGAGCCGCAGCCGTGGGCGGCGCTTTTGTTTCCGTTTCGGCGTTGCAGACGGATGCGACCCATTTGATGAAATCGGCTTGCTGGATCTCAACCAGCTCGGCATTGCCCCGCATCTTAAAAAATAAAGTAGAACCATTGGGCGGGGTCATGGCGGCGATGATCCGCCCATCCTTCGCGGCCTCCGCTCCGGCCGGCAGTCCTTTCAGATCCACCACCGTGACGTCTCCCATGGACGTGGTCAGGTGCTGCGCCATCTGCCCGAGTTTTTCCTCGGAGGTGGCTGGCTGGCCCAGCTGCGAGAGCCAGCGGTTGACATTGTCCAGGGTGCCCCCCGCTCCTCCACTTAGCCTAACGAGTGAGATATCGGCCATCTTTCCGTTTTCGCCTTTCACCAGAAAACTGGCCAGGCGCATCTGCGCGAGCGGCTGTTTTTCCCAGCTCGGCGGAACGGTGCCGGCGGTCATCGATCCAGGCATGGGCATATTCTCCATCGGAGGAGCGGCTTCGCCGGCGGAGACATCAGCCGCGCCCCCTTGGGGCCTGGCGATGCGATAGACCTTGATCTCCGACTTTTCGTTGCACGCGCCCAGCAGGGCGGCGAAAAGGAGAAGGCAAACCGCCCGCGATTTCATACCCGGTGATTCAATGCGTTTCGCATCCAGGACACGGGCGCCTTGTTTTCCAATCCAATTCATTTCTCCGCTACTCTAATCAGAACCCTCCCTATCCTCGATTCGACTTAGGGAACACTCGCATCAATTCGACCCGTGGCCATGGCCAAGTCCACGTCATCCTGAAGGAAAATCCTGAGACGATCGCGTCTTGGGCGGTCGAGCCGCCACGGAATCGCCGAATCCCGATGATTTCGCATTACCCGGGAACAAAATGCAGGAGAACAAGGTGTGGAATCGAACACCGAGACTTCGGCCTCCCACACGCGGGGGGAAATTCGATCCCCGTGTCGATTCTCGCGGGCGTCCGGCTATTTCTTAAGCGAACGAACGTAGGCGACGAGCGCTTTGCTCGCACCATCATCAACCCGCGCCGCTCGCTTGAGAGTTTCTTGAAGATGCGATTGAACTGCGACAACGATTGGAATCCGGCGGCGAAATCGATTTCGCTGATGCGCAGTTTAGAATCATGCAGGAGCAGGCGCGCCCCTTCAAAGCGAAGAAGAGAAACATAGACCACGAAATTGACGCCCGTGACCTGCTTGAATTTTTCGCTGAGATGATTCGGGCTGACATTGACTGCGTCAACCACCCTGGTGAGGGAGAGTTCGCCAGCCGGATCCTGATGAATGAGATTCTTGGCTTTCCAGATTTCGACCGGCTCAGCCCAATTCCCAGGCGACGTGAAGGACGAACCGCTTTGGGTGCCAAAGTGATTTAACATGAACGTACCTAATCCCGCCGCCCGGCCGCCTACTGGGCGTGGTCTGGCAAAGAACAGCCATTTTTTGCGGCGGCCAAAAATCTCCACGCCAAGATCTGCTTCGCCTTTGCCAAACAATGGTGAGTGACGGGCCATAGGACGCGTGATCCTTGTTTTAAGGAGGTGATGACATGAACGCACTATTAACTGCCAGCCGAAAAGGATCGGATCCGAGGTCGAACGCCATTGCCGCCGCTCTCACTCTGGTCCCGGGCCAGGGCCACTTTTACAAAGGCCATGTCGCCGCCGGCTTTCTTTGCATGTTTTTAGGAATGCCCATCGCGCTCTGGATCGGGATCCTGCTTCCTGCTGAGTCTGGCCACGCAGGTGCCGGTCTCCTCTTCCCGATTCTCTGTTGGACGGCTCTGGGGCTTGACGCCTACTACGAGAAAGACCGGCGAAACCATCATTGGTTACCGCCCCGGGACAATGCATAAATGCGTGGCAATGAATCAAGCGGCCGGGGGTCGCAGCGATCCGGAGAGGCGCGCGGGTAAATCTTAATATCATGAAAAATGACCCGGCCGTTTCGGATTTATTTGCGCCTCCAGATCTCACCAAGAAGTCTGCCCGCTCCTTCCCCAACACCTTTCCGCCCACCATGCCCTTGGGGCAGTTCCTTTTCGAATATCTTTACCGCCGCGGCGTCCGCCATAATTTTGGCGTTCCGGGCGACTTCGCTTTGCCCACATTTGTCTGGCTCGAGAAGTCAAAAATCAAAAGCATCACCATGACCCACGAGCCCTGCGCCGGCTTTGCCGCTGACGCTTACGCCCGTGTCAATGGCATCGGTCTGGTCTGCGTCACCTACTGCGTCGGTGGGCTCAACGTTCTCAATGCCATTGCCGGCGCGTATGCGGAAAAGTCGCCGGTGGTGGTTGTGAGTGGTGCGCCCGGGCGGAGAGAGCGCGAAAGGGATCCTCTGCTTCATCACAAGGTTAAAACTTTCGACACGCAGCGCCGCGTCTACGATGAAGTGACGGTCGCGAGCACCGTTTTGCTCGATGAGGAGCGAGCCGCTTCGGAAATTGTGCGTTGCGTCGAAGCCTGTCTGCGCCACAAGCGTCCTGTTTATATCGAAGTGCCACACGACATTGTTGACCGCGAGATTCCGATAACCGGTATCTCGGCCACCGTTCCGGAAGTATCCGATCAGCACACGCTCGCGGCGGCCCTCGCCGAAACTCTCTCCCTCATCCGGGCCGCCCGCAAACCGGTCATTCTTGCAGGAGTCGAACTGGCGCGCTATCGCACCGCAGGTTTGGTCGTGCGAATGGCGGAGCGCATGAACATTCCGATTGCCGCCGACCTTTTGAGCAAAAGCGCCGTGCCGGAAAACCACCGCCTTTACATCGGCGTCTACGGCGGGGCCATGAGCAGCGACGAACAGGTTCGCAAGTACGTCGAATCGGCCGATCTCGTGCTGATGCTCGGCACCTTCATCACCGATATGAGCATGGGGTTCTACACGGCGAGGCTCGACCGGAATCGCACGGTTCTGGCCACGACCGAGCGCGTGAGTGTTCAGTATCACCGCTACGATTCGATTCAGTTTCGCGATTTCCTCCAATCGCTCGCCCAGGCGGCGATCAAGCCGAAGCAATTCAAGCACCCCAATCCGCACGCCGCACCGGTGCCGTTGAAAAAGGCAGAGCGCTCCGATGCGCTCACCATGGTTGACGTCTTTCGCATTCTTTCGCTGCATCTCGACGAGCGCTGCTGCGTGGTCGCCGATATCGGCGACGCGATCTTCGGCGCGGTCGGCATTCGCAGCACCAGGCAGGCGCAGTTCATCGCCCCCGCGTATTACATGTCGATGGGCTTTGCTGTCCCGGCGAGCATCGGCATCGCGATGGCCGCCAAAAGGCTCCGGCCCTACGTCCTGGTCGGCGACGGCGCCTTTCAAATGACGGGAGCGGAAATATCGACCATCGTTCGTCTCGGGCTCAATCCGATCATCATCATCCTGAACAACGACGGCTATGGCACCATGCGAAGGATCCGCGATGGCTGTTTCAATGTCATCACCCAGTGGAACTACTGCAAAATCTGCGAACTGGTCGGTGGCGGCCAAAGCATCGGCGCGGCCACCAAGGGCGAATTCGACGCCGCTCTCTCTCGTGCGCGAAAATTTGATCGCGTTACCGTGATCGAACTCAAAATCCCCCGCAACGACGTCAGCCCGCAGCTCGCCAGAATCGGCCGCGAAGTGGCCAAAATCCGCGGCTGGGGCAAAAAGAACGGCTAAGGATCTCAGGCGGGCAAGCCAGCCCGTAAATCGATTCCTGGTTTCCGACGGATCCTGAGCTTTCCTGCCGGGCGCCCCTTATATATAGAGAGGCCACCCCGACCCTGGCCGTTTGTCACCGCCCATTCCTGACCCTGATGGAAGCACACCTGATTGAATTTATTGGCATGATGCTGCGCTGGCTGCATGTCATCGCCGGCATCGCCTGGATCGGCTCCTCTTTTTACTTCATCTGGCTCGACAACAGCCTCGACCCGCCGGAGCCCGGTTCGGAAGCGGCCAAAAAAGGCGTGGCCGGTGAGCTCTGGGCTGTGCACGGGGGCGGTTTTTATAATCCGCAAAAATACGCCGTCGCCCCCGCCGCCTTGCCGGAGAAACTGCACTGGTTCAAATGGGAGGCTTACACAACCTGGCTTTCCGGCACGGCGCTCCTCGTCCTTGTCTACTGGATCAACGCACAAGCCATGATGCTCGACCCTTCGGTCGCCACGCTCACGGCGTGGCAAGCCGTCGCCATCGGCGCAGCCAGCATGGTGGGTTCCTGGATTATTTATGATCTCCTCTGCCGATCGCCCCTCGGAAGGAAGGACGCGCTGCTCGGTCTGATTGTCTTTGGCCTGCTCACCGTGCTCGCATGGGAACTCGCCCAAAAACTGGGCGGACGCGCCATGTACATGCATGTCGGCGTCGCCATCGGCACGATCATGGCCGCCAACGTGTTTTTTGTCATCATTCCCAGTCAACGTCGCATGGTCGCGGCCATGCGGGCCGGCCAATTACCCAACCCACGCGACGGACAACGCGGCAAGCAGCGCAGCGTGCACAACAATTATTTCACGTTGCCCGTGCTCTTTATCATGGTCAGCAACCATTATCCTCTGACCTACAGCCATCCGTATAACTGGGCCGTCCTCGTCTTGATCGGCGCGGCCGGCGTGGTCATCCGTCACTTTTTTAATCGGCGCCAGAGGGGTGCGCTGGCCTGGCCCTACCCCGCGATGGGAGCATTCCTTCTCGGCACCGTGGCATGGTGGACCGCGCCCACGATTCTGCCATTGCCGCCGGTCCAAGGCGTCGTCGACTTTAACCGGGTGCGAGCCATCCTCGGCCAGCGCTGTGTCACCTGCCATTCTCCGGCGCCCACCTTCCCGGGTTACAGTCAGCCGCCGGGCGGCGTGCTCCTGCACGATACCGCCAGCATCGCGCAGAATACCCAGCGGATCTATCAACGAGTGGTCGTGAGCCGGATTATGCCGATCGGAAATCTGACCAAGATGACGGACGACGAGCGCGCCGTCATCGATGCCTGGATCAAGTCCGGCGCACCCACCCAATAGTCGGAATTTTTCTTGGGCTGGAGGTCACGGATACAACCATTGCGTCTGCCACCCGTTTCCGGCGCGCGTGTGGAGAATGCGGTGATGGCGGCGGAACGGCTTTCCCGTCCAGAATTCGATCCGATCCGGCACGACGCGAAAACCCGACCAGAAGGGCGGGCGCGGAATGCGGCCGAGACCGAAGCGCACGGCGGCTTTGGCGACCTCTGCTTCCAATTCGAAATAGCCGGGCATTGGTTCTGACTGTTTCGAGGCCCACGCGCTCATCTGGCTCAAGCGCGGCCGCGTCGCAAAATAGGCGTCGGCCTCTTCATCGCTGACTGGCTCGGCCCGCCCACGCACGCGGACCTGCCGATCCAGCGCCATCCAATAAAAACAGAGTGCCACGCGCGGGTCGTGTCGCAGCGCCTGCGCCTTCGGGCTGTCCAGGTTGGTAAAGAAGACGAATCCCCGCTCGTCGACCCCTTTCAGCAGGAGCATCCGCGCGTCCGGATGCCCCTCGGCATCGACCGTCGCCACCGTCATGGCGGACGGTTCCTTGATCCCGGAGGCAATCGCTTCGTGGAGCCAGTCCTGAAAAAGGGTGATCGGATCGTTCACGGGCAATCCGTTCCATATATGAGGGCCTCCCCGGGAGGCAGGTCCAGCGGGGCCCGGCGAAGACATGCTGGACTTAAAAGCGGCGATGGGAGGATGATGGCAGGCATGCTACAGAATATTTATCCACATCTGCTCGCGTTTCACGGAGTGCTGCGCTGGTTTGTTTTGGCCGCGGCTTTGGCCGCAATTTTCGTAGCGGCCTCGGGCTGGAGCGGTCGAGGCCCCGTTCGACCGGCTCTCCTGCGATTCAGTTTCATCTTTGTCGTCTTCATGGACCTAAATTTTCTGCTGGGATTGATTTTATATTTCGGCGCGAGCCCCGTGACGAAAATGGCGTTTCAAAATATGGGGGCTGCCATGAAGGATCATGAGCTGCGTTTCTTCTCGGTCGAACACACCACATATATGTTCCTGGCGGTGGTCTGCGCCCACGTGGGAGCGGCTTTGGCAAGAAAGGGCAAAACCGATCTGATGAAGTATCGGGGCGCCGCCATTTCCTATGGCCTCTCCGTCCTTCTCATTCTCGCCGGAATCCCATGGTGGCGGCCCTTCCTGCGTATCGGCTCGTGATTTTCTAAGCGCCAGACAATTCCAGCACCAACTCCGTTCCGTAGGCCAGCAGGAATCCAATCAGTAATCCTCCCATCGCGACATATTTCGCGCCCGCGCGCCGAGCCACGTGAAAAAGCTCGCCGATGACATAAAGAATGGCGCCCGCCGCGAGCGCCAGGAACAGGATGGAAATGGGCTGAGACACGAAGCTGTAGCCAATGATTGTTCCCAGAAAAGTCGGCCCACCGCCCACCAGGCCCATCAATCCTAAAAATCCCCACGAAGGGCGGGTGCCGGCCAACGGACCGACCACCCCAAAACCTTCCGTGGCGTTATGCAACCCAAAGCCGATGACGAGGAGGGAAGCGAGAGCGATCTGACCCTGCACGGCGGACTGGCCTATGGCCAAGCCCTCCGAAAAATTGTGCAGACCAAGACCGATGGCAATCATAAAAGCCAGGCGCGCCGGCGAGACCGGCTGGCCCGACACCCGGTTGGCTCGAGTGAAACGGGATTCGAAAGCCACCAATCCGAGCAAGCCAACGCTCAGCCCGACCACGAAGATGGCCAGGAACGAAATCACTTCGCCAGCCCCCGTCTTTCCCTCGACCGCTTGCTTCAGGGCAACCTCGATCGGTTCCTTGATGTGCGAAAAAATGTCGAACAGGATGTAAACGAGAATTCCGGCCGACGTCATGGTTAAGAACGAGCGGACCCGATCCGAGATTTTCTCGATGCGCCCCAGCGGCAACCCGAGGTAAATGGTAAATCCGGCGATGGCCCCGAGGAAAATCGTCTGAAGAAAAGTCATTTAATTGTTCTCCATGCTGATGTTTTTCTTACAGACCGTATCATAAGTAGCACCGTCCTTCTGAGCGCAGCGAAGAATCTCTGATTATTTCCGGTCCAAGTGCGCTCGAGCGAGGGAATATAGCCAGAGATCCTTCGCGTTCGCTCAGGATGACAAACTTTTTGGGTTTATGAGATGACTTATACTCACCAGCTCTTGCGGCTGCTTACGAAATGCCGTGAAAAATTTCCACTAAATTCGGCGCCGGCAGGTCAGCGCGCTGAGTTTTCGGCGACAGCCGACGGATCGAGCACGTCGTAAAAAGTCGGCGGCTCCCACACGCAGCCGGCGCGCAAGCGTTTTTCCTCGCGCCGCAGTTGACGCAGGATGAACCGTCCCACCAGCGGCGCCGCCAGCCGCGCACGCAATCCGAACTGCGCGTAAAACTCGCGCAGCACCGTGTCGATCTTGTCGCGCAACGCCGGACGCGACTTGAACCAGCGCCGGCTCGCCCAAAGCGCGCCGGCGTAGGTCACCGCCAGATCGCGCGCCTCCCACAAATAGCGCGAGCGGATGCGCGCGTCGGAGTGATGGCGATACCGCAACCACCCTTGCAAGGTCGTGCGCGCCATTCGCAGAACGCTCGGGCCGTTGACCTCGAAATCCCGCGCGAAGGCTTTCCATAAGAAATCCGTTTCCATGCCGGCCGGAATGTGCGGGTGATGGTGAACGAACCGGAGCTGTCCGTGCGCATCGGCCGTGTCGAGGCAATCGGGATCGAGCAGCGTGCCCCTGGCAAGGTGCTCGGCGAATAACGGCGTGCCCGGCACAGGCGTATAAAGCATGAACTGGTGGAACTCGGTCTCGTGGCTGACCGCGTAATCAATGGCCGCGTCGAGATTGCCGGGCGTGTGTTCCTCGAGACCGATAATGGTCGAGCCCAGCACGCGAATCCCGTGCGATTGCAGCGTTCGCACCAGCGCCCGAGTGTCGGCGCCGGCGAGCTTCGCGTACTGGCTGTCCTTGCCTTCGAGACCCATCCACACCCACGAGACGCCCAGCTCGACGAGTTGCTCGATGGTGTAGGAGCGCAGGATATTCGCGGAGCTGAAAACGTAGAGCGACCAGCTTTTGCGATGCTCTTTCATCAACTCGAGCAGCCGCAGAGCGCGTTTGCGGTGCAGCAGGAAATTTTCGTCCATCACGAAAAACGAGCGCACTTTCATGTCGCGTTCGAGGCCGAGCATCACATCGAACAATTCGTCGCCGGTCTCGTAGAAATTCACGAAGCGGCCCTTGCCGCCGAACATCGCCGAGGTCGCGCAGAAATTGCAGCCCATCGGACAACCGACCGACGGAATGAGCGTCGCGGCCACGTCGCCCGGTTTTTCGCGAAGCGTGATGCCCAATGTGCGCCCGCCGATGCCCGAGGGAATCCGCGGGTGGATGACGGCCCGGTTTTCATCCTCGCCGAGAAAACGCCGCAGCCAGCGCACACCGTCGCCGCGGACAACGTAGTCCGCGTCGAGCCGTTCTTTCAGCCGCGGCATTCCTGCGATATGGCCGCCGACGATGATTTTCGCGTGAGGCAGGTGTTCCCGGATGAGCCGGCACATCGTCTCGACCTTTCGATAGTTCGGCAAAATCGCGCTGATCCCGACGACGTCGTAGTGATGCCCGCGGATTTCGTCGATGAAGCGGTCGAGACTTGGAAAATCAAGCAGCGCGCTTGGCGTGGAGATATTGGCTTGCAGCAGCATCAGCCCCCAGGAACGATGAAACATCCGCAGCGAGAAGGGCCCTTGCAGGCGCGTCACCTGGTTATGATAGAGCTCCATCGGATTGATCGCGCGGCTCCCGTAGTCATCATCGCGGGCATACGGCCCGAACACGCTCGTGAAGAGAATCCGTGTGGAGCTTGGACTTTGAGCAGGCGCCTCAAGCAGCGACGGAGGCGGAATAGGAAGGCTTACGGCAATCACATTGTCCTCAACCTCAGTGCCGCATGGGTTTTTGCAGAACGCGCAAAGCGAGCACAATCGTTTGAACAAAATTCATGAAGCCTTCTCCACGCTGATGTTTTTCATAGTTACGGGCTTTTGCTGCTGCTTAGTAAATGCGGTAAGAAATTTCCGCCAAGTTCGGCTCCGACAGGTTGCGCCGGTACGGTCCTAGACGTCTCCCACTCCCCGACCATTTTCTCCAGCGCCGCGATCCATAATGGATGCTGATTAAGACAAGGAATCAGAGTGAGTTCTTGGCCGCCGGAGGCACGGAATCTTTCCCGGCCACGCATCCCAATTTCTTCCAGCGTTTCAAGACAGTCAGCGACAAAAGCGGGACAAATTACCAGCAATTTTTTTATTCCATCCCTCGCCAACTCTTCGATGACGCGATCCGTGTAAGGCTGAAGCCAAGGGTCGCGTCCAAGACGCGATTGAAAAGCGATCGAAAATTTATCACGCGGGAGGCCAGCCAATTCGGCAAAGGCCTGGACCGTCTTGAAGCACTGTGCCCGATAGCAGGTCTGGTGCGCTGAATTAGCTTCCGCGCAGCAGTTGTTTTTGACCAGACAATGGCAGTGGCTCGGATCGGACTTGCGCAGATGTCTCTCCGGGATGCCATGAAAACTGAAGAGTAAATGATCGTATTCCTGTGCGAGATAATCCGCCGCACTCCCCACCAGAGCCTGAATGTAGTCGGGTTGATCGTAATAGGGGGGCATCACATTGAGGGAGATTTCCGGAGCCAGTTTCGCGAGGAGCGATTGCACTCGGCGGACGGTCGTCTCGTAGCTCGACATCGCATAATGCGGAAACATTGGGATCAAGAGCAGCTCTTTGACGTCCTGCCCGCGCAGCTTTCCGATCGCCTTCGCGATGGACGGATTTTGATAGCGCATGGCCAGCTCGACCGGCATCCCGAGGCGAGTCTGCAAATGGGCCCGGACCTTGCGACCGGTCACCACCAGCGGCGACCCTTGGGCCGTCCAGATTTTATGATAGGCCTCCGCCGATTGTCGCGGACGTGAGGGAAGGATGGCCAGATGAACAATCCCGAAACGGACCGGGTAGAGCGCATCAAGAACGCGCCCATCCATCAGAAATTCGCGCAGATATTTCCGCACGTCTCCCACCTTCGGAGAATCCGGAGAACCCAGATTAACGAGTAAAACACCGCGCCGGATCATACGGCCACCTCGGCCTGAAGAGCAGTCGCAGGCGCTCTCGATTTCATCGGAACATCGCCGAGATATCTGGCCACGCGCTTCGCCACCTCGTGGCCGGATACGATGCAATCAGACACCGAAATCCCGTCGCGATAATGTCCGGCCAGGAAAAGCCCGGGGGCCTTGCTTTCCGTGGCGCTCATCAGTTTTTTTAAAGCAGCGTAACCGAGATTGTACTGCGGGATTGCTTTGGCATAGACCACCTGATGCTGAAAGGTCGGCAATCCGGTCACGCCCAGAAGCACGCGCAGATCTTCGAGCGCTATCTGAAACAGTTCCTCCCGGCTCTTATGCGCCAGCTCCGGCGAACGAGCCCCCCCCAGATAACTGGTCAGGGCGACACAACCGTCCGGCGCGCGATTCGGAAAAAGCGATGAAGAAAAAATGGAACCGAGAATTCGGAAACCTTCCACCCGCGGGATCAGCATGCCGAAACCATCCAACGGATGCGCGACATCGGCCCGCCGGAATCCAAAAACGACACTGGCCACAGGCGGGTAACGAATCTCCGCGAGCGGAGAGAGATCGATGGGCTGACGCCCCTCGATCTCTATTTTGGACAGTCCAAAAGCAGGCGCCGCATAGACCACGGCGGAATGCTCCCTCCCACTTTCATTTGCCGAGGTTGTCACGACCCAGTCTTTCGCTCTCTCGGTCAGTTTGTTCACCTGCGTGCGCAGGAAAATCCCGCGGCCTAGCTTTGCGGCGAGAGTATCCGGAAGAACCTGTAAACCATCATCGAACGAGAATTTTGGGGCTTGGGGCTTGGCCACTTCAGCGCGTTTTTTTCGCTCCCGCGCACCCAGGATCTGGCCTTTGATGAGGGAACCGTACCTTTGCTCGAGCATGTGCAGCTTGGGAAAGGTTTGTGGAAGGGAAAGTTCCCGTGCATCGCCCGCGTAAATGCCGCCGACCAGGGCATCAATCGCCCGATCGAGAAATTCCCAGCCCAGCCGGCGCTGCACAAATTCCGCCACGCTCTCTTCCCGCGACGGATCGCCGCGCGCGATGAAGGGCTCGAGCAGGAGGCGGAGCTTTGCGGCGGGCGAGAAAAGCGGGGTTGTCACGAAACCGAGCGGCGTTTCCGGCATTTTGAGGAGACGTTTGTCGCGAACGAGGTATCGATTTTTCGCGACCGGGTCCGAGTAGATCCGCCGCCCCGCCAGGCCCAGGTCCGTCACGAGCGCCGCCACTTTGGGCGAGGTTTCCAGGATGGTGTTCGGACCGAACTCGGCCAGGTAACCGTCGCGCCTAACCGACTGGATCACTCCGCCGACGCGATCGCTCGCTTCATAGAGCGCCACCGGAATATTCTTTTGCCGAAGCCGGAAGGCCGCGGTCAGCCCGGTGATGCCTCCTCCAATAATGGCGACCGGTTTCATATGACTTTCGAAAAACGACTCTGCTGTCGCACGGGCGCGTAGGCATCAAAGCGCATGGCGATGTTCCGGATGAGCAGTCGGCCGAGATCCGTCACGATCAAATGAGCCGGAGTCTGGACCACTAAGCCGTCGGCCTCCAGGTCGTCCAGGGAACTTAACTCTCGCGAAAAATATTCTGCAAAATCCAAACCGAGCAGGGCCGACATGGCCGCATAATCCAATTCCATGTCACACATCAGCCGCATGATGGTCTGCTGGCGGACCCGATCGTCTTCCGTCATAATGTAACCCTTGACCATCGGAAGTCTCCCTTCGTCCAGAGCGTCGCCATACACCGTCAACTCTTTCAGATTCTGCCAGTACAAGCCCTCGATCTGCGAAATGGACGAGACCCCAAAGGCATAGATGTCCGCCCCGGCGCAGGTGCTGTAGCCTTGAAAATTTCGCTGCAGCGTCTTCTGCCGCTGCGCCACGGCCAGTTCGTCCTCCGACAGGGCGAAATGGTCCATCCCGATATAGACGTAGCCCTCCGAAGTCAGCTTCTCGATGGTGAGCTTGAGCAGCTCCAGTTTGGTCTCGGGAGAAGGGAGTGTCTCCTCCTCGAAGATTTGCTGGGCTGGTTTGATCCACGGCACATGCGCGTAATTGAAAACGGCAAAACGATCGGGCCGAAGCTCAAGCACTTCGTCCAGGGTTTTACTGAATGAAGCGGGTGTCTGGTAGGGCAGCCCGTAAATCAAATCGATATTGACGGAAGAAAAGCCAGCCTCGCGAATCCAGTCGATCACCGTTTTCGTCAGGTCGAACGGCTGGATCCGGTGCACCGCCTTTTGCACGATCGGATCATTGTCCTGCACCCCGACGGAGACACGGTTAAATCCAATCTCGCGCAGCGCGCTCAAATGGTCGCGCGTCAAATTCCGGGGATCGATCTCCACCCCCGCTTCGGCGTCGCTCGCCACCGTGAAGTGAGAGTGAATCATTTTCCCGAGCGCGCGGATTTCCCGAGGCTGCAAAAAGGTGGGGGTGCCGCCCCCGAAATGAAGTTGCACGACTTTCCGCTTCGGGTTCAGCAACGGCACGATTAGAGCCAGTTCCTTTTCCAAATAATGGAGATAACTCGCGCTCTTGTTCTGTTGAGTCGTGATGACCGTGTTACAACCGCAGTACCAGCAGAGCGACCGGCAAAAAGGCAGGTGAAAATAGAGCGATAGATCACGCTCTGTCTGGTTGTTCGCCCGGACTGCCGCCCGCCACGTCTCCGCCGTGAGTTGTTCGTGAAATTGCGTGGCCGGCGGATACGAGGTGTAGCGTGGCCCCGGGACGTTATACTTTTTAATCAGCTCGAGATCGACTTCGAGTGTGCTCATGAGAAATTCCGGACTGTGGAGATCAAGCTTTCCACGCCATCCAAATTGGCCGTGGGTGGAACGCCATGGCCAAGATTAAAAATGTATCCATGGCGGCCGCGCATCTCCGTGAGCAGACGCTTCGTCGCCACCGCGATCTCATCGGGTGTGGCATTGACCAATAACAAGGGATTCAGATTCCCCTGGATACCGACGCTTTTCGGCAGGAGATCGCGCAATTGGCGCAGGCGCACATTCCAATCCACGCCCAGCACATCGGCGCCCGTCCCCACCAACTCATTCCAGTTGGCGTTCGCGCCTTTGGAAAAAACGATGACCGGCACGCGGCCACCCAACCCGCTAATGATGCGCTTCATCCAACGCCCGGAGAGCGCTTCGAAATGTTCGGCCGGCGCGAGACCGCCATGGCTGTCGAAAATTTGAACTGCATCGACGCCCGCGTCGATTTGCATCTGGAGAAAAATGGTCACCGCCTCTGTCAGCTTTTCACAGAGCGAGTCGAAGAGGCTGCGATCGGTCCGAAACAGCTCGTAGCCTTTGGTGTGGCGCGGCGCGCTCCCGCCTTCCAGCATGAAATTGGCGAGCGTCCAGGGAGAACCGGCGAACCCAAGCAGGGCCGTGCGATTGCGCAGCGCGTTCTTAATCAATGGTAAAGCTTCGGCTACGTACTGCAGTCGCTCGACCACGGCCTTCGTTTCCAGCCGATCGATGTCCCGGGCATCGCGCAAAAGGAATTCCATTTGAATGCCGCCGTTGTCACGAAACTGGTAACCCTGGCCCAGCGCCTCGGGCACCACGAGGATATCGCTGAACAAAATAGCCGCATCGAAATGAAAGCGCCGGATGGGCTGGAGTGTAACTTCGGCCGCCAACTCCGGAGTCTGCACGAGCTCGAGGAACGAGAATCTTTCTCGCAAGGCGCGGTATTCAGGCAGAACGCGCCCGGCCTGGCGCATCAGCCAGACCGGCGGATGATCGACCGGGCGGCCCAGACACGCATTCAAGAAACGCTGGCGATTGGTCAGCCCAGGCGGGCGGCCGTTTCCTTCGAGTTCTGCGCCTTGCCCTTTGCCCGACTTCGACCGGGGCGCTGATTGAATCGCGGTGGAGTGCATGAATGCTGAGAAATCAGCATAGAGTATCCGGTCGCGTCCTTATTTCGTCTTCTTGCGGAAAGCTGACCATTTCTTGCCCTTTCCCTGCAGGGCTGCGCTCCCGTATCCGTTAGGGACGAGCCTTATCGATCCCGCACATAATTGCGAATCGCCTCGAATTGGCTGGCCCCGTCGAGGCCTGCTTCCTCCATGACCATCGCGCCCGATCCGCTGCCCAGAAAATGCCGATGGCGGAAGGGATGAAGCGAATGGGTGCGACCGTAATCGGATCGGATCCAGCGCGTCATCGTGGCGAGCGTGAAATCGGTGATCCCCATCGCCTGCTGTTGCTGCGCTTCGGGAAAAATTCGTTCACGCTCATCCGGCGGCAGCATGTCAAACAGTTCGGACGACGTGATGACGTAGACGTTCAGGCCCAGACCGGCATGATCGAGTAACGGCAATGTTTCGGTCACAAACGCATTCGTTACGCCAGCGCCTTGCAGGACAATCGTGCCCCGAGCGCGACCACGCACGGAACGCAACGCATAAACACCCTGCGCGGCCAACCCGGCCGAGGGCAAACCGAGAGCGGCGCGATCCAGTACTATTTCCGGCGGGCGCGTCACAAACGGAGCAATGATGGCCGGACGCTTGACCAGGGCGGTCGAAACAAGAAACCATACTTCCTGCGGATCCCACGGCGTGAGTGTAATCATGGTCCCGGTCGGGAAGTTGTCCTGCAGCAACTGCAGCGCTTGTGGGTCGGCGTGCGTCGGGCCGTCTTCGCCGGTTTTTAGACCAGCATGGGCACAGATGAGGAAGAAGGGGCGGTAAGCGCCGCCTTGCCCGGAAACCCGGGCCTGGTTGCCGATGGCGTGAAGCCGCGCTGCGATGTGTCCGAGCGGCGCACTGAATGCGCCGTAGGATGAACCAGCCCCAATGTGCGCGCCAAAGGAAGAGATCCCGGACAACATCGACATGATGGCGTCCTCGCAGATTCCGCCAATGGCGAGTTGTCGCGCGCCCGGATTGGTCTGCCGGTTATAAAAGCCAGCGGGAAAATTTTCGCTCACTTTGTTGATGCTGGTCGATCCCAGCAGGTCCGCCGCCGCCACGACGAACGCGCCTTTCGTTACCCGATTATAATAATTGAGCACGCGAGCGAGTTCGTCGCGCAAGGTCGTCTTGCTCCCGAAAGTCAGCGCGAGATCGGAGGGGGCGTGGCCGTCGACTCGCTCGGCTGCCTCGTAGGCGAGATCGATCTTCGGCCCGTCCGCGCGCGGTTGGCGATGGCGCGCGTCCAGTCGGTTTTGCGCGGCGCGCAATTGCGCGGCCAACGCTTCCATGGTGGAGGGCCGCGTTTCGAGCGCCCCCCGGATAATGCCGAGGGTTTCCCAATAGCATTCCTCCAGGACGGTTGTTTCCGTTCCGCCGCTGCAACGTTGCGCACCGTCGCAACACGGGATGGGCGTCTCGCCCTTGGGCAGAAGCGGCGCGACCGCGGTGAAAAAGGCGTTCGAGCAGAGACCATGTCCCGCCCCATGGGAAGCCCGGCCTTCGATGCCATAACGCCAGCCTTTGATCGTGCGATAAATAATCGCCGTCGGTTGGCCGTTGTGCAGATCGAGCGCGAGACGCTGAGCCAGGGTGATCTGTTGCCAATCGAATCCGTCCGGCACATAAATCACATTCCAATCGTGCAGATAAGCCAGCTCGGCCGGCGTCCATTGCACATACTCGCCCGGCGTTTCGCCGTCGCGACAGACGTGATTGGAATCAATGGAGGCCTGGTTCCAATCGACATGCAGCACGATATTATCGAGCGAAGCCGTGCCGGCCGCCGCCAGCGCCTCCGCCACGCGTCCTGGCGTCATTCCGCCTTCGCCTTCAATGATATGAACCCGCGGCGCATCCTCCCCGTAGATATCGGCCGCGGCCCAGGCTAAACCGAACGAGGCTGGCAGGCCGACACCGGACGCACCGGTGGATAGTCGGACAAACGGGGTTGCAGGCGTGGGATGTCCGTCGAGTGGCTTGGCGCGAAACTTCTTGAACAACGGAGTCTTCGAGATGGGATTGCGCCGGAACCCAAGCAAGTCTTCGAGCCGGAATTGATTTTTCTTTTCCTTGGCCAGCAACTCCGGGGAGGCGATTCGCGCGACTTCATTGCGCAAGGCCCAAAGAGCGTAAAGACCCAGCGCTTTGTGTCCCGCCGCAAAGGAAATAATGTCGGCGTCCGCGCGCTGCGGGCGCGCCAGGTCATAATCCATCACATCAAAAAGCAGGCGCGCCACGAAGCGGCCGGATGAAATGGAACCGCCCGGATGACCGGAAAGCGGCGCGTAGTTGAACATGACGGCGCAGAGCGTGCGGTAAATCAGATCAAATTCTTCACAATCCTGGAGGGTGTCCTCGTCGAGCGGCCCTCCTTCTTCCGTGACGCGATCGGCTGCGTTGATGTAGACGCCGCGCCGCGGCCCAAAGGAGAGGGTGGCTTTTTCGGGGCGAGCCGGCGTGGGCTGGCGGGAAACGAGATTTGTCAGCATAAGTGGGCGCCTTCCTTCATGAAGCTATGAAAGCCTTCGACATCGTTCGACGCAGCGCGAAGGCGATCCAGGGCGAGCTTGAGATCGTCGAGAGCGGTCGCGATGGAAATGCGCAGGTAATGCTGGCCTTCCGATCCGATGCGCCCGAACGAGCGCCGATCCATGGTCGCGACCCGATGGCGCCAGAGAAGGAACATCTGCACGAGCGTGGCCGGGCTGGTGCGGTCGCGCCCCACCATCTTCCGGTGCGCTGTGATTGCGCCCAGCGTCTGGCACAGGCCCCCGATGTTGGGAAAGAGATAGAAGGCGCCGCCCGGTTTGCGGCAAGTGATCCCGGGGATGGCATTGAGTCCGGTCACCATCATGTCGCGCCGCTCGCAGAATGCATCGCACATGCGCGCGATTTCCACCGCGCTCTGAGGAGATTCGAGCGCGACCACCGCCCCCATCTGGTTGTAGGCGGGAATGCAGGAGAAATAGTTAATGTTCAGATTTTTGAACACGGCCGCTTCTTCCGTGCTCGGAAAGACGGCCCACCCGACGCGGCCGCCCGTCCAGGCGAATGACTTCGAGACACCACCGGCGATGATTGTGCGCTCAGCCATGCCCGGCATCGACGCGATGGAGTGATGTCGATGGCCATCAAACAGAATGTCCTCGTAAATTTCGTCCGAATAAATCCGGGCCTGGGCCGGCGCTTTGCGCCGTATCACTTCGGCGATGTCTTCCAGCTGCTCGCGCGTGGCCACGCCCCCGGTCGGGTTGGAGGGAAAGTTTAGAATAATGACGCGCGTCCGATCGGTGATGAGCGGCGAGAGATCCTCGCCGCTGAAACTGAAATCGGCTTCCTCCCGCAGAGCCAACGGCACGGCTTTCGCGCCCACGTAACCGGTAAAGGATTCGTAAATGGGAAAGCCAGGGCTCGGGTAGATCACTTCGTCACCCGGGTTGCAGTAGGTTTGCTGAGTCAGACCGATCGGTGGCTTGCCGCCAGGAAAAACCACCACGCGATCCGGTGAGACGTCGATTCCGCGTGTGCGCGACAGGCTGCGCGCAATCGCTTCGCGCAACGGAAGAATCCCCTGTGGGTCGCAGTAATGCGTCAGGTCCAGGTCAATCTGGCGTTTCACTTCAACGGCAATGTGTCGGGCCAGCGGGAAATCCGGCTCGCCTAAATTGCACTTGATCACTTTGAAGCCCTGCAACTCCAGTTCACGAATCTGCGGTCCGATCCGAAACGCGTTTTCGCTGCCGATGCGGTAAGTCCGGTCCGAAAACAGACGCTGGACCGGTTTCGTTTTAGGCGGCGTCACGACGGCCGCTGACCTTTCCGGCTCCCACCTCGCCGTCTTTTCGGGGTGAATCAATCTGGTCCTCATAAAAGGGTTCTCGGCGTCAGCTGGTTGAGCGAACTTTGCCAGTGTTCGACGAGTCCTTTCGGACTCGTCTCGAGTGGCCGGGCGGACTTGGACGCGATCAAGCCGCCCGCGTCAGTGATGGCTTGCTGCGACTTCGGGAATGGCAGCAACGGGAATTCTTTCCCTCTTTTATGGATGAAGGCACTCGCCGTGATTTCCAGGTCATCGCCTTCCCCCCCTCCGTTTGGGAGCCACGCAATTGTGTATTTCGCCATAAGTTGACTGCCTCAAGCAAAGCCCTTTCGGGGCGGAGTCGCCACGCAACGATTGGGAAAGAACGGGCGTTTCTTGCGGTAGAAAGGAGACGGTTGGGGCGACCTGCCCAAGGCAAAATCTGGTCAAACTCTGCCAAGTATTGAACAGCGAACCGGGACGCAGCGCCGGAGTGTACAAAACTGAAAGGAAACTAAACTATGAGAACACTAACAACCTGGAATCCCTTCCGGGAACTGGACGAAGTTCAGAATCGTCTGAGCTCGTTCCTCGGCGTTTTCCCCAATCGCCTGTCTGGCAATGGGGATGCGCTCAAGCTGGCTACCTGGTCGCCTGACGTGGATATCGTCGAGGATGACAAGGATTACCTCGTCAAAGCTGATCTCCCCGAAATCAAAAAAGAGGACGTCAAAGTCACCCTGGAAAACGGCATCCTCTCGATCACCGGGGAACGCAAAAGCGAGAAGGAAGAGAAGACCAAGAAGCACCATCGGATCGAGCGGTCCTACGGCACCTTCGAACGCACGTTCACAATGCCGGAAGACGCGGATGCAGCCAAAATGACGGCTGAATTCAAAGAAGGAGTTCTGCGCGTCCACATGCCGAAGAATCCGGCGGCTCAACCCAAGAAAATCGAGGTTAAGGTTCATTAACCGGAAAGAGCACAGCGTGCGGCAAAGTCCGCACGCTGCCTCCTAAAGCATGCCCCGGCGCGGCCCTGCCATTTTTATTATCTGGGCGAAGACGTCGATCAATATCGGGATGGAAAAGTGGTCGGCCATGAGGGCACCTGGTTATTCGGTCCACAGACGCAACAGCTGGGCGTGTTAATGCCGACTCATCCGAAGGTGGGCGATAAATTTCAGGCGGAGAATGTGCCGAACGTCCCTCGCGAAGAGGACGAGGTTATTTCCGTGGCGAAGACCGTGACGATCGGCTCACACACCTATCGAGACTGTGTGGAGATCAAAGAGACTCTTTCCGACAGCAAGATCGAGCACAAGTTTTACGCGCCCGGCGTCGGCTGCATCAAGGAAGCGGAAACTGACGGATCCCTCGAGCTTGAGCATCATGAGGTCCAGCTCACCCGTTAGGCGCTCCGAGAATCAGTCGGCCGGCGAAAGCATGTGATACTTGCTCCGCTCCAGAATCGGGCCCTCCGTGCTCCCGCTCAGAAACTGCACCACCACCGGGTTAGTCGAGCGCTTCAAGGATTCTGGCGTTCCGTCTTCAATGATTTTCCCGCGA
Organism: Chthoniobacterales bacterium; assembly: GCA_038203615.1. Lineage (GTDB taxonomy): Bacteria > Verrucomicrobiota > Verrucomicrobiia > Chthoniobacterales > UBA10450 > JBBRDU01. Next base: position 110,558 of record JBBRDU010000001.1, on the reverse strand, counting down.
TACAACATGGCCATCCGCGTGGCCACTCTAAACGCACTGTCCATAAGGTGCGTCACGATGACCGAGGTCACTTTCGATTTCTCGCTCAGTTGCACGATGAGTAGATCGATCACAGCGCTGACCACCGGGTCGAGACCGGCGGTTGGTTCGTCGAAAAGAATCAATTCCGGTTCCATGACGAGCGCGCGCGCGATGCCGACGCGTTTGCGCATGCCGCCACTTAATTCGTGCGGCAATAATAAGCTGCTGCCGGACATCTCGACCAGTTCCAGTTTCTCGGTAATGATGTTCTCAATCTCGGCCTCGGTCTTGTCGGTCAGTTCCCGCAGCGGCAGAGCCAGGTTTTCGCGCACGCTTCTCGAACTGAGCAGGGCCGAATCCTGATACACCATTCCCATGCGCATGCGGGCCTGCTGCAGTTCGCGACGGTCTAGATGTGAAACATCCAGCTGATCGAAAAAAACCGATCCGTCCGTGGGCGACAGAATTCCCAAAATCAGACGCAGGATGGTCGTTTTGCCCGCGCCACTCTGCCCGATGATGACCAGACGCTCCTGCCGACGCACCACCAGGGAAACATCGTCGAGCACCTGTTTCTCTCCGAAGCCGAGAGTCACGTTGCGCAGTTCCACCACCGCGCTCTGCCCGGCCGTTGGAGAGGTCAATGCTGACGCCGTCTGCGACACTTCCATCTCCCTCACCCTATGGGTGCGACTTTCCTGTTTTCCCGGCATTGATCGGGCTTAATTTCGCCGCGATCCCCCGGAACCGATTCTTGAGAGGAGCGGGCTTTTGCGGCGGTGCCGGGACCAGAGTGCCCCAGCGATCGCTGGTCAGCGTCCGGTTGGTCGAAACTTCGAGGATAGCGTCCACTATCTTCGGCCATCGCACTGGCTTCCCCAGACAGATAGCCGCGCCGTACTTCTCGGCGATCGAATTCATGTACGTTTCTTCCAGGGCCGTCACCACGACCATGGGCGGCCGTTCCGCACATGCGCTGATCGCTTCGAGCAGAGCCAGTCCGTGTGCCCCTGGATCGACGTCCACCACGACCAGATCGAGATTCTGAATTTCCTGTCTAAGGATTTCAAAGGCTTCCCGACTCGTCTTGGCGAGCAACACCGCGCGATTCGTCCGGGTCGCTGCCTCCAACAGGAAAGGCTCGCAATCGGCATCCGCATCGACGAGCAAAACGGTCTTTTTGTGCGTGTATTTCAGCATGAAATTCAGGTTCGCGGCTTGCTCGGGACGACCATGACCGGGCACTCGGCGTAACGGGCTACGTGCTCGGCCACGCTGCCGATCAAGGCGTGTCGAAAGCCGGTGCGGCCGTGGGTCGAGATGACGGCCAGATCAACTCCGGGGCCGCCGCTTTGCGCGCAGATCTGATCAATCGGGTAGCCCGTTCGAATCTCCATTTCGCAGGCCATCCCTTTCGGGACGTAGCGGCGTTTGAGTCCTTTCATATCGCGCCGGGCGGACAGTTGCGCCGCTTCCAGAACGGACAATAGATTGCCCGACATCCGATCCTGCGCGACCAGATCAGCGTGCGGATAGACCGCGTGAAAAAGGTGGAGCGCGGCTTTGTATTTCGCGGCCAGGAAAATGGCATAGCGCACACCCTCTGCGGAGCTGGCGGAGAAATCGACCGGCACCAGGATCTTACGAATATTGAGATCCGAGCGAGCGCCCAGACCGGCCAGGGCGGCCTTGTAGATTTTTCCCCGTGGGATGAGGACCGGGCAGGGCGCATACCGGATGACGCGCTCAGCCGTGCTGCCCAGCACGACGCGCTTAAGGCCGGCGTGCCCGCGCGTCGGTAGGGCAATGACATCCGCGTCAATCTCGCGAGCCAGTTTGCAAATCTCCTCGAAGGGCCGGCCCGAAGAGACATGACAATGATCCGGCGAAAACTTCACGTTGTGCTTCCGCTGCACATCGGCCAGTCGGTCCTGCAAAAAATCAATCGTATCGGGATAGTTGAGCATCATCTTATCCGCACGCTCCATGGCCGACGCTTCCTTCGATGGCCGCACATGGAGGACATGGATGGTCGCTCCAAATTTCCGGGCCAGGACGATCGCGTATTCCAATACGCGGAGCGACTCGCGTGAAAAATCCATTGGCACCAGGATGGTCCGGATTTGCAGGGCAGTGACCCGGCTGGAGATGGACGAAAGAGTGTGAATCCGGGTTGTCACCGTCTCGGGCGAAGAGGCCAGATAATTCGTCATAAGGGAGTAGGTTTAGTGTGACGGCGCGCCCGAGCGGACCAACGAGACGTGCGATTCGCGGAATTTATTTGTCCGACGACGCTCGGGAAAAGGTTGCCCGGCCACTTTTCGGAGGGATCGCTTTCCCGCCGCGCCGCTAAAAATGGCGCGCGCAGACCCGGGTCCCGTTCGTTTTCCGGCGACTTTTGCCGTGGCGGATCGGCCAGTAAGATGAGCCATCCTGACTTCCGGATGAGACGGCACCACCAAGACCGGGCAGGGCGCATGACGCACCACCACTTCGGCGGTACTGCCAATGAGCACGTGTTTAAGACCGGTTCGCCCGTGCGTTGCCGTAATGATGAGATCGGCTTTCTCGCGTTTAGCCATTTCGCAGATCCCGGTGACGGAAGGGGCGACGACGATTTCCGCTTTGAATTTTACGCCGCCGAATTTTGTCGCCTGCACAAACTGGCTCATTTGACGCTCCGCGTCGGCCCGGGCCATGTCCTGGTACTTGGTAAGATCATACATGGCGTAACCGTCCGCAGTCAGTGACGGGCCAAAGTCGACCACGTGGAGGAGAACGATTTTTGCCGCGACCCGGTCGGCGAATTGGATCGCATACTCGAGCCCAGCCGATGAGCAGCGCGAAAAATCGATCGGCACGAGAATGGTGTCGATCCCGCAGAAGCCGGCTTCGGCCCGTTTGGTCGTTTTCGGCTTTCTCTGCCGGTCGACCCAGACCGGGCAAGGCGAATGCTGGACGAGCCTCTCGGCGGTACTGCCGAGCAAGACATGCTTCAAGCCCGTGTGACCGTGCGTGGCGGCGACGACTAAATCGGCCGGGATTTGCCGGGCGATGCCACAAATCACATCGAAAACAGGGCCGCCGATCTCGGCCTGGCAAGTGCCGGTCAATCCATGTTCCCGGGCCAGGGCACGGAGACGCTGCTCCGCCACGCCAAGAGCCGCCTCCAGATACTTGACGGGTGCGAGGGAAACCGGCGCCGCCGGCGCGAGAAAACCGGCCGGGTAATAAAATTCGTGCAGATGGACGAGATGCACGACCGACCCAAACCGCCGGGCCAGATGTTTCGCAGTCGAAACGGACCGGATCGACATTTCCGAAAAATCGATCGGGACGAGAATGTTTTGGATATGGAGATTTTTCATAATGTGCGATGCAGTTTGTTCAAGTTATCAGGTGGCCAGGGCCGCGCCATTGGCAGAGAGTTTTGTGCGATACTCCCCCGGGGCCTGACCAAAGATTCTTTGGAATGTCCGGTTGAACTGAGTCAGCGATTGAAAGCCCACGTCGTAGGCGATCTCGCTGATTCGCATGTTGGGATTGGCCAGGCGCGTCCGCGCGTCTTCCAGCCGGGCGCGCGCGACATAATCCGTAAATTTAAGGCCGGTCGATTTCCGGAACAGCTTGCAAAAGTGGAAGACACTGGCGCCCGCCGCCTTGGCCACCGCGCCCAGGGAAAGAGACCCGGTCTTGTTTTGCGCGATGTACTCCCGCGCCCGCGCAATGACCGGGGGCTCGGCGTTGGCCTGCTCCATCACGATCTGATTGCTCAGAGTGGAAAGTTGTTTGGCGAAAAAGCCAAGCAGTTGGACGGTCGCTTCGTAACGGGATAGCGCCATGAAAGGCGTTTGCTTCCACAGCTGAGAAGCCTTCCTCTCCGCCACCGAGCCTTTCGCGAACAGCCGACAAATGCCCTCATGATAAAGAGACAGCTTGGGCGACCGGGTGAAAACCTGGCCCGTGGCGAGGAAACCGATGACGCGTTCACCCACTCGAACGGGCACCATCGTCTCAGTCAAACCAAACGGACATTGCAGGGTGCGGGGTCGTTCCCCGGGATTACTGGCGCAGCGGCCTTGCGTTTGCAGGCAGAGCGAACACGCCCCCTTCTCGCCCGCCAGGAACGCGCAGAAAGCGTTTTCATTTTTCTTTCCCTGGAAGGGCAGTCCGAAGAATTGGACCGGGCGCAGCGCCAGCGGCAAACCGGTGGCTTCGCTAAAGGTGCGTTCATATTGCCGATAGACTTTTGAGTTGGCCAACGCTTCGACCAGCTTCTTGTCGCTGTTGGGATCAACTTCCTTCGGGCAAGCGGTGGTAGTTTGCATGCCTTACTTGTCTCCTGACGCGCATTCCCTAACAATTGGGACAATCCCTCGATCGCGCCTGTGGATCACCCTGATGGGCCGTAAGGGAAATCCCTTACGCCACACAGGGCGCAGCCCTTAAGCATGAGAAGGAAAAACGGCCTTGGTCGAAGCCTTCATCCGGACACGATCCGCGCCATCCTCCCTCACAAGCATGACCGGACACGGAGCATAACGTGAAACACGATCGACCGTATGCCCCAGGGCTAATCCCCCCAACGGCGCCAGGTCATGCACGGCCAGAACGATGAGTTCCACCTTGTTCTCCTTGGCCGCCGCCAAAATCTCATGGAAAGGCGTTCCTGTCCGGACGAGGGACCGGACGGAACGATCCCGCAGTAGAACTTCGCTTTTTCCGAATAAATAGAGACTCTTCCTGGCCGAATCGACCAAACCGGAGACATCGCGGTGGGCTTCCGCCGATGGAGCAATAACGTGCAGCAGGATGATGCGGGAGGCGTTCCTGGACAAATCCAGAGCGTGACGGAGCGCATTTTTTGACGCCACTGAGAAATCGATCGGGACCAGAATGCTCCTCGGAGAAGTGCTCGTCCGCGATCGCGTACTCTTCCTAACCGCTTTAGTCACGGCCCCACCGTAGCAGTCCCCGCCCCTTGTCGTCCGTGCAGCAATTGCGAGTTCGTTAGCATTTCTTGCGCGCGAAACAGCCTCTTTTTCCATGGATTATCATGACCCGGCCCTTCGCCTAAGCCGGCGGTTTGGACAGGACTTGGACGATGATCCGTCGTATTTTGATGACAGCCAATCGATGAAGCAAACACCCAGGCAGCCCAAAAAAAAGGCGAGGAAGCACGCGCTGGAGGTCACGGCCGGAAGCGCTTCGTCCGGATTGTCCGATTCAAAAAGACTGCTCCAGCAAGCGCAGATCCTCGACATTTCCCAGGATGCCATTTTCCTCTGGCGCGACCCGGGTGGAGTTGAGTTTTGGAACAAAGGTGCAGCCGAGCTTTACGGCTACAAGGAGAAGGAGGCGCTGGGCGCCGTCTCACAAAAGCTGCTCCAGACCCAGTTCCCGGTGCCGTGGCCGGAGATCGAGCGCGAGTTGCGTTCGCGCGGCTCCTGGCGCGGCGAATTGCGGCAACGCACGCGGGCCGGCCAGGAGATCGTGGTTTCGGCACGGTTCCAACTTTTTCCCCAGTCCGGCAAAGGCCTTTGCGTGCTCGAGAGCACACGCGACATCACGGATGCGAAATGGAACGAGCAACAACTGGAACGCCGGCTGCGCGAGCAGGCGGTGGCAGCCCGCTTCAGCCTCGACGCGCTTCAAGCCACCAATATCCAGACCGTCTGCGACGACGCCACGCACATCCTGGCCCGAGAAATTGGAGTCGACTTCAGCAGTCTCTTCGAATTATCGGCCGATGGAAAAACCACGTTCCTCCGCTCCGGCGCGGGCTGGAAGCCTGGTCACGTCGGCGTTACCCGGATGAAGGTGGGCGAGGAAACCGCCACCGGCCGGGCCTTGCAACTGAGTCAGCCGATCATCATCGAGGACGTGCGGAGCGACCGCCACTTGCGCCTGCCGGACTTCATGCGCGACCACCACGTGGCAAGCAGCATGGCCGTGGTGATTCAGGGTCGGGGACGCGCTTTTGGAGTGCTCGCCGGAGATACGAAAACGCTCCGCGCCTTCACCGCGGAAGACCTTCACTTTCTCGAATCCGTTGGGAACATTCTTGCTACCGCGATTTCGCGCATACAGTTTGAACATGAGTTGCGCGACATGGCTGGCCGCTTACGCGGGATTGTGGACACGGCGGTCGACGGGATTATCACGATTGACGACCGCGGACTGGTCGAGACGATGAATCCCGCCGCCGTGGGCATCTTCGGATACGCGGTCGATGAAGTGGTGGGCCGCAACATTTCGATGCTCATGCCGGAGCCGTATCGTTCCGAACACGACGGCTATCTCGACCGTTACCAGAGGACAGGCGAACGCCGGATCATCGGCATCGGTCGGGAGGTGAGAGGGCGGCGCAAAGACGGCACGGAGTTTCCCATGGACCTGGCTGTAAGCGCGACCAATCTCGGCCCGCGACGTATCTTCACTGGCCTGGTGCGCGATATCACCGCGCGCAAACGGCTGGAACAGGAAATCCTCGAGATCGGCGATTACGAACAACGCCGCATTGGGCACGATCTGCATGACGATCTTTGCCAACGGCTGGCTGGGATTCGCTTTTCGTGTGATGCGCTTAAGAAGAGCCTACGCCACGCTTCGGGCGATGGCGTGGTGGAACGTCTGGAAAAAATTGGCGCGGCCGTCAGTGAAACGATTGATCGCACCCGCATGCTGGCGCGAGGAATGGCGCCGGTTGCTTTGGAGGCCAACGGCCTCGTCTCGGCCCTGCAGGAGTTAACTCAAGGAATCAGCACGCTCTTCAATGTGAAATGCACGTTCCGAAGTGCAGATGGGATTGCGATCAACAATTCGATCGCGGCCACGCACCTCTATCGGATCACCCAGGAAGCGATCAACAACGCTCTCAAACACGCACAGTCCTCTCTCATTATGGTCTCCTTGGAAAAAGCCAGAGACAACACCATCCTCACCATCGAGGACAATGGCTGCGGGTTTGCTCCGCAGGAGGTCCAGCGCAGCGCCGAGGGCATGGGCCTGCGCACCATGGCCTATCGTGCCGGAATGATTGAAGCCGATGTGCAGGTCACCTCAGCGCTCGGTCGAGGCACCGCCATCGTTTGCACCTTCCCCTCCCACCTGTGAAAAAAACCTCCCGCTCATCCACTCCCGCGCCCCCCAAAAGCCGGATCCTCATCATCGACGATCACGTCATGGTGCGCGAAGGCGTGGCTGAAATCATTAAACACGAAACGGACCTCGACGTCTGCGGGACCGCCACCACCGCCAACGAAGGCCTCGAAGCGGTCAACAAGCTGAAGCCCGATCTGGTCATTGTCGATATCACTCTGCCCGGAAAAAACGGCATCGAATTTATCAAGGACGCGCGCGCGCAACATCCGGAATTGCGCATCCTCGTCATGTCCATGCACGACGAATCCTTGTACGCGGACCGGGTCCTGCGCGCTGGTGGACGAGGCTACATTCGAAAGCAGGAAGGCGGCGACAGGTTGATCGAGGCCATGCGTCGGGTCCTGCGCGGTGAAATTGCAGTCAGCGAAAAAATGACGGGGCTTCTCTTGGAAACATTTTCCGGTCGCAAAACCATGGATTCACCGCTGGGTGGCCTGAGCGACCGCGAACTGGAAGTGTTTCAACTCATCGGCCAGGGAAAAACCATGAAGGAAATTGGGGAGACCCTGCACCTGAGCCCGAAAACGATCGAAGTGTATCGATCGCACATCCGCCAAAAACTGAGCATCCACAGCGCGGCCGAATTAATTTCCTACGCGGCACGCTGGAGCCAGACGCAGGGCGTGACCTGATCGGGGCCTCCTCTGCTCCGAGGCCTGCGCCGCGAAGCGCCATCCGGCCGCCCATTTTTTCGAGCCACGACCGGCTGCCCAGGCGGACTCAAGCCCCACTTTCCGCTGGTGACAAGAGTCGCGTCACTCTCATGACCGGCGATCCGACCACCGTCCAGAAACTCGTGCAGGAACATTTTCAGAAGACGAACAGTGATCTAGCCGCCAAACTTCTGGCGGACTGGGAGAGTCACAGCGCCTGCTTCTGGAAAATCGTTCCACAACCGCCGGCGGCCCTGGCCGATTCCTCCGGGGTAACGCTGACAGAATCGATCAAGCCACCCGTCGCTTCCGCAGCCTAAGCGTACGTAGTTACTCGACGTCGCCCGGCTCATTTATATTCCGGAATAATCCGGCGTCGTTTTGCGAGACGCGCACCACCGTCAGTTTGCCGGCTTGAATCAGTTCGCGGGTGACGGATCGAAGCGAGAAGTCTTCGCTCTGCAGCGCCGCCTCAAATTCAGGACGCGCCTCGACCGGGTAAATCGCGGCCAGCGGTTCGGCTCGCTCAGATATTATGGGAAGGACCCCGCGGCCCGGTTGGATCTGGTCGCACAGGAGACGCAGGTAGCTATCATGCATGAATGGCAGATCAATGGCCAGCGCCAGCAAGTAGTTGCTTTTCGTGAGAGCGAGCGTCGCGCTTAATCCACTGAGCGGTCCTCGCGATGGCACCCGGTCCGCCACAAACACCGTGTCAGCCGGGTGCCAGACAGGCTCGTCGCGCGCCGAGATCAGAAGTTCGTTAGGATGCAATTTCCGCAGAAGATCAAGCTGATTCTGCCAGAGCGGACGGCCCTTCCATAAAAGAGTCGCCTTGTCCCGGCCCATGCGGCGCGACTCGCCTCCGGTCAGCAGGACCGCACTGAGATTCATCGAATGGCTGGAACTGGCGCGGTCGAGCGAAGTTCGCCATCGGACAGAATACGGGCGCGCAAACCGCCGCGTCCTTTCAGGAATGCTTCCGCTCCGGGCTTAGTGGCGTGATCCATCCAGGAACAGGGGCGGCATTCCTCGGTGCCGTGAAAACGCACCCCCTGCACTTCAAAGTCCTTCCCGATCAACTCGTTTAAATCGACGTGCCGCGTCATGACATTGCGCCGAACCAGCGCAGGGCACCGGTCGGTAAGGTCGAGCGCCTGACACAGCGCCTCGAAGACATCGAGCGAGAAAAATGTGATCTGCCCCTTGTAATCCTTTTTGTGGTCAAAAAAACGATCGCCCCGGATGCCGTGCCCGGCCACGCACGCGATGGCCGGGACCTCCACGACCGCATGGTCCCCCGGCTCGCCTCCGTGATGCCCGAAAAAATTATGGCCCGGGGAAATGTAAAGATGACGGATTTCCACTACTGGAATGATATCATCCCTGGGGCGTGCGTCACGAACGGCTTGAGAAACCAATGAAAGAAGCGCGGGAGGGAATCGGCGCCGGACAAATCATCCGGCGTAAGGAGGACGGCTCATTCGAGTTCCACCGCGACGATCTGACGATCGAAGAGCCGCTCGAAATTCACATTGGGTGCAAGATTGTGGCCACGACCATGCGCACGCCCGGCCACGACGAGGAGCTGGCCGCTGGTTTCCTCGTGGCGGAAGGGTTGGTGCGCACGCCTGAGGCGATCGCCGGATTCTCCCGTCCGGCGGAAGAGATCGATCGCGACAACATCATCACCGTGACTCTGGCGGCCGGCGTGAAAGTGAAGCTGACTTCCGCGAAACGCTTCGGCACCATCTCGTCGAGTTGCGGTCTCTGCGGGAAAAGCAGCATCGCCGCCATTCGTCAGAATTTCCCGGCTATTCCTCCAGCGGACAAGGCGCGTATTCAAATCGACACCCTGCTGACCCTGCCTTCCCGGTTGCGCCAAGCACAGGGAGATTTCGCCCGGACCGGCGGGATTCACGCCGCCGGTATTTTTGATTTTGCCGGAACGCCGCAATCCGTCCGGGAAGACATCGGGCGCCATAATGCGGTCGACAAAGTGGTGGGCCGGGCGTTTTTGGACGGATGTTTGCCCCTGCATCGACACGTTCTTCTGGTGAGCGGCCGTGCTTCTCTTGAAATTATGCAGAAAGCACTGGCGGCGGGGATTCCGGTGGTGGCTTCCGTCTCAGCGCCTTCCACCCTGGCCATGAATTTCGCCCGGGAAAGCGGCCAAACCCTGGTTGGCTTCCTGCGGCCGCCTTCGTTCAATATTTACGCTCACGCCGAGCGGATCGTTCTGGACGCTGTGCCCTGATCGTAAGGGCGTCAGGTCCGATGATGGTAGGGACGCCGCGCTGCGGCGTCCACTCCGCAGAACCGTTCGCTGACATCGACCTTTTTATCCCCGCGGAATGGACATCGCAGCGCGATGTCCCTACCCTTCCATTGCGACCTCTTTTGCGTTGCGACGCAGCTCGTCCAAGGCAGCCGGACCGTCCGGGGAAGGGGTTACGGTAATGACAAGACTCTTGCTTGTCGGCGTGTTGCTTCGATCAGCTGTGCTGTTGATCGGCACCAGGACGTTGGCTTCCGGGAAATAAGTGGCGGTGCAGCCGCGCGCGATATCGAAAGGCGCCACCATGAAGTGCCGGGCCACCCGCTTTTCCCCTTCATAATGACTCGTTAGGTCGACCCACTGGCCCTGCTGCAATCCGGCTGCCTGCACGTCTTCGCGATTCATAAAAATGACGCGACGGCCGTTGTAGATGCCGCGATACCGGTCATCCAGGCCATAGATCGTGGTGTTAAACTGGTCCTGGCTGCGCACGGTCGCCATCAGATACTGGCCCGGGTCCAACTGGATCGGATCCAGTGCAGACACGATGAACTTCGCCTTGCCTTCCTCGTTGCTGAACTTCCGCTGATCGCGCGCTTCGTTCGGTAAATAGAAAATATCGCTTCGCACGCGCTCGTTGAATCGTTCGAAGCCGGGAATGACATGCTCGATGTGATCGCGAATCCGGTCGTAATTCGCGGTCAACGCTTTCCAATCAACCGTCGTGCGGCCGCCCAGGGTCGCCTCGGCCAGGCCCGCGATGATGGCCGGTTCACTGCGCAATGATTCGCTGGCCGGCTCGGCGTGGCCACGCGAGGGATTAATAATTCCCATGGAATCTTCCACCGTCACGAATTGTTCGCCCGCGGCCTGGCGATCGATCTCGGAACGGCCCAGGCAGGGCAGAATGAGCGCAACCTCTCCGGTGACAAGGTGTGACCGATTCAACTTGGTGGAGACATGAGCGGTCACCCGGCAACTTTGCAGGGCTTTGGCCGTGTATTCAGTATCGGGGGAGGCGGCCAGGAAATTGCCGCCCAGGCCGAGGAAGAACCGGATCTTGCCAGCTCGCATCTGTTTGATTGCTTCCACGGTATCGGTGCCATGTTCTCTGGGCGGAGTGAATTGAAATTCCTGGCCGAGCTTCTGCATGAAAGTGTCGCCCATGCGTTCCCAGATTCCCATGGTGCGATCACCCTGCACGTTGGAATGGCCGCGGATCGGACAGGGTCCCGCGCCGGGCCGGCCAATGTGGCCGCCGAGCAGCATAAAATTCATGACCTCCTGGATAGTGGCGACGGCATTCTTGTGCTGGGTCAATCCCATCGCCCAGCAACAAATGATGCGTTTGCACCGCATCGCGATCCGCGCGGCCTCCTCGATTTGCGCGCGCGTCAATCCGCTGGCGGCGAGGATGTCTTCCCAAGGCGTGGCCCGGAGATGCTGCACAAACGTGTCGAAACCGGTCGTGTATTCCTCGATAAATTTGCGATCAAAAACCGAGCCGGGATTTCGTTCCTCCGCGGCCAGCATTTCCTTCATGATTCCGCGCAACGCCGCCATGTCGCCGTTGAGCCGGACGGGCAGCCATAGATCGCTCAGGGATTTGCCCTTGTTGAAGAGCATCCGGGCGGCGAACTCCAGCGGATTGCCGTATTCCTGCGGATTCGGATTCACCACTTTCATCAATCCCGGTTCCGGCATCGGGTTGAGCGAGACAATGAGCGCGCCGTTGTCTTTGGCTCGCTCCAGTGTCGTCATCATGCGCGGATGATTCGTTCCCGGGTTTTGCCCGAGGATAAATATGCCGTCGGCTTTTTCGAAATCTTCCAACGTGACGCAGCCTTTGCCGACGCCGATGCTTTCGTCCAGGGCCGCGCCGCTCGACTCGTGGCACATGTTCGAACAGTCCGGCAGATTGTTCGTCCCGAATTGGCGGACAAAAAGTTGATAGAGAAAGGCCGCCTCGTTGCTCGTCCGACCGCTCGTGTAAAAGGCGGCTGCGTCCGGCGTCGCCAGGGCGTTCAGTTCGCCAGCCATCACCGTAAACGCTTCATCCCATTCGACCGGCTTATAATGAGTGCCGCCGGCCCGCTTGATCATCGGATGGACCAGGCGGCCCTGCAGTTCCAGCCAGTAATCCGTTTGCTTTTGTAAATCCGCGATCGAGTGCTCGCGGAAAAAATCGGGCGTGATCTGCTTTTTGGTGGCTTCGCTGGTCAGCGCCTTCACGCCGTTCTCACAAAACTCAAAAACATGCCGGTGCTCATCCGGACTCGGCCAGGCGCAGCTTTGGCAATCGAAGCCATCCTTCTGGTTCACCTTGAGCCAATCGCCGATCCCGCGAGTCAGGCCGCTTTCACGGATAGTAAACTTCAGGCTCGCGGTCAGCGCGCTCAGGCCCGCCGCGACGTCATGAGGTGCCCGCTGCCTCGGTCGCTTTTTCTCTTCCGGCGGCTGCGCTCCGGGAGTCGGATCTTCGTTCGCTTGAGAAGCGCCCGGGTCCGGGGAAGTCGCTTCGACGCTCGTTCCGAGATGGGTCGGCTTTGGCGCGACGGCGCCCAGGTCAGAATTGTCGTTAGGCCGATCCATCAAAAATCAGGGAGTCCTATTCACCAGAGCCGCTTCCGTTCTTTCAGACTCGCCCATGCCTGTTCCGCCGTCTGCACCCGGATGGATTGATAAAGTGACTTCGATTTCCTGGTGGCGTCGCTGATCCGGATGTGTTGCGCATGCGCGGTGTCGATGGCATCCCAATATTTCGAGCGGGAGCCGCGGGCCACAATGACGGGCGCATTCCAGCCAATTTCATCAATGATAAGACCACCGTTTTCGTGGGGAGTGATCAGAGCAAACTGCGGGGGATCGCCTGAGCGTTTCAAGCGATAGCCGCCGCCGATATCCCGGATATCGAAGCCGAAGAGCGGGGAATCGCACGAGCAAAGCGAAAGCAACATGACCAGCAGAGCGAGGCCGACGAGCGCCCGGACCGCGGGGAAAACCTGGGAACGTTGGATGGCTACAGGCATCCGGTGGTTTTCATGACACGTTGATTCGTTTACAAAACATGATCGGACTCTCTCCTGCGCGATAACACGATCGCTCCGGCTGTTCCCGCGATCACGGACGCGGCCAAAATGCCGACCTTGGCCGTGTCCAGCGCGGGAGTGTCGCCAAACGCCAGGTTCGCGATAAAGAGCGACATAGTAAAACCGATTCCACCGAGCACGCCCACGCCTAGAATTTGCCGCCACTGGATGCCGTCGGGCAGCAGTGCCACTCCCGTCTTTGTGGCCAGCCAGGAAAAGAGAGTGATCCCCACCGGTTTCCCCAGAACGAGACCGGACATCACGCCGAGACTGATCGGTTGCAGGAACGCAAAAATTGACTCGTGACCGAACGCGATGCCGGCATTGGCCAGCGCAAACACCGGCATGACGACATGTTTGATCCAGGGCGTGAGCGCATGTTCGAACCGCAGCATGGGCGATTCGGCACGGCCACAATCTTCCGCCAGGATTTGCAAAGCGGTGCTTTTGCGGGCAGCTGTCTCGACGCTTTGGCCGGCCTGCTCCGCCGTCTGAAATTGGCCGAGAATATTCGCGCTTCGATCAAGAAAGGCGCTGCGATCAATCCGCTCCCGGGCCGGAATCGTCCAGGCCAGGAGCACTCCCGCGACCGTGGCGTGAACACCAGACTGGAGAAAAGCGAGCCACAACCCCAAGCCGAGCACCGCATAGATGAGCGGATGCTGCGCCCCTGCGCGGTTTATCAGGATGAGCAGGGCAAAGAAACCGCCCGCCACGGCCAGACTGATCCATGAGATCTGGGCGGCATAGAACAAGGCAATAATGAGGACGGCACCCAGATCGTCGGCAATGGCGAGCGCGGCCAGGAACACTTTGAGCGAAGTCGGCACGCGGTCTCCCAGCAGGGCCAGAACACCAAGGGCAAAGGCGATGTCGGTGGCCATGGGAATTCCCCAACCAGACGCGCCCGCACCGTGGCGATTCCAGAGAAAGTAGAGAAGTGCCGGGACCAGCATTCCACCCAGAGCGGCCGCGACGGGCCAGGCGGCCCGGCGCGGCGAAGCCAGCTCGCCCACCAGCGCTTCCCGTTTAATCTCGAGCCCGACCAGCAAAAAGAATAACGCCATGAGTCCTTCGTTGATCCAAAAATGCAAAGGCCGGGCGAGGGACGCACCGGCGAAACCGAAGCTCAGCTCGGTATGCCAGAGGCGAAAATAGCTCGTGGACCAGGGAGAATTCGCCCAGACCAGAGCGAGAACCGTGCAACCGATCAGGAGAATCCCGCCGGAGGCCTCCAGGCGTGCAAACTCCTGAAATGGCCTAACGACCTTCTCGATGGACGTGGCTGGAAAAGAAGAACGGACCGGCGGCATTTCGAGGAATTCTCTCTCATCGAGATTGCCGACGAAAAAGACGTTCCCTGCAACTGAAATCGCACCCAAAAGGCGACGCCCCCAGCCAGAGGGCGCCGCCCGCCGCCATTAGGCGGCCAGCCGGTGAGACTTGTCAGCGGAGGAGTTACGCCGATAGGCGGCCGGACTCATCCCGTGTCTGCGCTCAAAGGCGCGCCGGAAGGAATCGGCACTGCCGAATCCCACCGCACTGGCCACGCTGGCAATGCTGTGACGGGAGTTCGAAAGACATCGGCGCGCTTCCTCCAGCCGGATGCGTTCAACGAAGCTGGCCGGGGTCGTGTTGTAAAAGCGTTTGAAGAGCCGGCTGAAATGGCGGGGACACAGGCAAGCGCGTTCCGCCAGCATCTCGACGGAAAGATTGTCGTTTAAGTGCGCCGCGATCCAGGCGGGCAATTCGGCCAACCGATCTGCCGGCAGGCATTCGTACTGGGAGGGATCGACGATCGCATCGTTCTGGCCGGCCGGCCGCAGGCGCACGACCAGTTCACGCGCCACCGCCAGAGCCACCCGCGCGCCGAAATCCTCTTCGATCAACGCCAGGGTCATCTCCATGGCAGCCGTCCCTCCGCCGCAGGTGTAGAAAGCTCCGTCCTGACGAAAGGAGGAAGTCGCATCGACTTTGAGCTTCGGGAAGCGAACGGCCAGATCCTGCGCGATCCGCCAATGGGTTGCAATTCTGCGTCCGTCGAGCAAGCCGCTTTGGGCCACCGGGTAAACACCATTACAGACGGAGACCACGCGGCGGATCCGGCCGATGTTCATGGAGAGCCATTCTGAAATTCGCCGGCGGGTCTCGCCCACCGCCATGCCCAGCCCGCCCGGGATGATCACCGTGTCGATCTCCGGCGTATTGAGCACGGTCGATTCCGCCTGGAAAGCGACTTGCGATTGGGAGAGGAACGTTTTCCCATTTAATCCAATCAGCGTGACGCGGTAGCAGGGTTTGGTGGGCGGCTCCACCCCGCTGCGCGCCGCGGCCAGTGTTTCGAGGGGGCCGGCCAGATCGAGGCTATTGACCCCGTCATAGCCGATGATTCCGACCGGCAATGGGCTCAATTCGCCTGGATGCCTCACCACTTTCATGGTCGCCCTCCGCCTAAGGGCGGCGTGGGATGCCATCCGCTGGATCGAATCTGCCCGGCCCAAAGAGAAATAAGAAAAACTTGTCCCACATCAGGAAAGGCAATTTTGGCCGGCAAAACGGCTCAAGAAACTTTTACGCCCCGGTCCGGGGCCGGGGTTAGCTAGGAACAGCCCCTGCTTCGCTAAGAGCGAAGCTTTCCTGCAAGCGAACCCCGCGCTCCGTCTCGCGCACGGTGCAGCATTCCACCGCCGGATCGTGTTCGAAGAAGAGAATCCAGTGCCGGGCGGCGGCTTCCTCCAGGAAATGTCTCTTCTCCTGTAAGGTGACCAGTGGCCGGACATCGTAGGCCATGAGCCAGGGCAACGGGATGTGCGCAGCGCTGGGGACAAGATCGGCGCAGTAGAGCAGTGTTCTTTCTTCCCACTGAATTTGCGCCAGCATCATCGCGTCGGTGTGTCCGTGAACGAAATGCAACTGAATTTCCGGCAGGATCGCGCCGGGCTCTGTCTCCTCCACGAACCGGAGCCGGCCCTGCTCCTGCAGCGGGAGAATGTTTTCTTTCAGGAAAGAAGCCTGCTCCCGTTCGTTCGGTTGGATGGCCGCGGCCCAGTGCGCACGACTGCTCCAGTAAGTCGCATTGGGAAATCGCGGGAGAATGGACCCGTCATCGGACCGATAGAGCGCGCCGCCGCAGTGATCGAAATGCAAGTGCGTCAGCAGCACATCAGTCACGTCGGTAAAACCGTAGCCGTTCTGACGCAGGCCCTGCTCGAGCGAGTCCGGCCCATGCGGATGAAAATGGCTGAAAAATTTGGCGTCCTGCTTGTCGCCCATCCCAGTGTCGATCAAAACCCGGCGGTCCCCTTGTTCGATGAGAAGGCAACGCATCGCCCATGTGCAAAGGTTCTGTTCGTCGGGCGGGTTCGCTTTTTGCCAGAGGCTTTTTGGCACGACCCCAAACATGGCGCCGCCATCCAGTTTGAAATAACCCGCGTTGATGACCGTCAGCTTCATGGCGTCTCCACCTTAGACGCAGGGATGATCGAATAAAAACGCTATGGAATGACCATCGGCGCCGCCGCTCGTGCCAGGATGGCCCCGAAACGCGGGTCGCCTCGAATGTCGTCCCAGCCCGGATCAAATTTCAGTTCGGCTTCCGTCGGACCGCACGGTCGCGCCACGATCTCCTGCAATTCCGCCAATGCTCCATCCCTATCGCCGATCCAGGTGTGGATCTGGGCGTGCACGGCCGCATAGAGCGGCCCTTCCACCGCGTCACGCTCCAGCGGCGCCAGTTTGCGCAGGGCCTCGCTTTCCCGCGTGGCATCCTCCTTGCGACCAAGGCCCGCGTCGATCACTGCGATATCCATAATCAACTGCGGGTCGTTAGGCCGCTCCTGCATCTCCGGTAAAATCTGGACGCGCGCTGCTTGAAACCAGGTCCTCGCCTGCCCCCGGTCGCCGCTGGCCCGCGCGATCAGTCCCTGGCAGAAAGCATACGAATGAGTTTGACGCGCTGCGCTCGGCGCCTTGGAGAGGTCGTTCCGCGCCTTCGCGGAGTCCCGCTGAAAACGGGCCAGGCGCGACAAGAGATAGGCCCGCTGCGCCTCATCCAATCCGGATTTCTCCAGCGCGCCGCGAGCCTCTTCGAGCCTGCCCGTCTTCAGGTAGATATCGCTTTTCAAATGCCAAAGGTAACGACCCTGCGAGGCCGTCACTTTCATCGCTTCATCCGCAATCCGGTTGGCCTCGGCGAACTGGCGCACGGCGATGTAACTCTCCACCAGCTCGTTCGCGATAAATGGATTATTCGGATCGAGCTCCATGGCCCGATGCCCATCCCGGATGGCCTCGCGCCATTTTCCGAGGCGCCTCCCGGTCAAAGCGGCCATGTCCAGAAATTTTGCCTGATCGATCGGAGTTCCGGCCGTGACACTCAGTTCCTGCCGCGCTTTTTCAAAATCGCGCAGCCCGTAAAAATAAAATTGGGCGTTGGCCAGATGGGATTCGGGCAAATCGGGCTGCAAGCGCAGGGCGGTGTCAGCCGCCTCCTTCGCCTTGGCCAAACGCGCGGGGGTCAGGTCACCCGAAAAGCGGTAAGCGAAGAGATGAACTTCGGCGAGCAGACAATAGCCGAGAGTGAATTGCGGATCCCGCAGGAGGGAGGCTTCGAGTAGCTGGGTAGCCCGCACATAGTTATCCTGAAAGAACGATTCCTTGGCCTGAAGGTAGAAGTCGTAGGCCAGAAGATCCCGGGTCGGCCGCGCTTCGATCGCCGCCTTTTCGTTTTGCGAGAGCCGGGCTTGCAGTTGCGTAATGATCGCCTGGGAGAGTTCGCTTTGAACGGCGAAAAGGTCGCCGGCCTGCCGGTCGTACTGTTCCGCCCACACTTCGCGCTCGGTCCGGGCGTCCACCAGCCGCACGTTTAAACGGATCCGATCCCCCGCCTTTTGCACGCTCCCTTCGAGCAGGAAGGAAACACCCAGCGCTTTTCCGATCTCCCGCACATTTGTGACATCACCGCGGTAGGCCAGCACACTGGTGCGGCTGATCACTTTCAGGTCCGATACTTTGGCCAGGTTCGTCAGGATATCTTCCTGGAAACCGTCCACGAAATAGTCGGTGTCACTGGTGGTGCCAAAATTTGTAAACGGCAAAACAGCGATACTTTTGTCCGGCTTCTCCATCGGTTCCACCGAGGGAGACGGGCTCTGGGGAACGCGACTGACCACGGATTGAGCCTTCGGTGCCGGCCAGAAATAAGAGTGCAGCAGAACGGCTACGAAACCGACGATCACGATCATCGCGACGAGCGCGGGCACTTGCACGCGACGCTTCCCCAGAAGGAATCTTTGGAGGTGATAGGCTGGGTCGCCGTGCCGCGCCAGCATCGGTTTCCCATCACGATAACGCCGGATCTCTTCGGCAAATTCAGCCACGGATTGATATCGGTGCTGGGGATCCTTCTCGAGTGCCCGGAGCAGGATGGCGTCGAGGCTGCCGCGCAGACTTCGCTGATCTTTCGGATTCTGGGCGGCCAGGCTGGGGCGGACGGGTGCCTGTTCGCACACCACCTGAAGCAATTCGTCATGCGACGGGTCGTCCGAGGCGAAACGATGGGGCCGTGCCCCCGTCAGCATTTCGTAAAGCACCACGCCCAGCGCATAGACGTCGCTGGCCACCGCGATCGGTTCGCCTCGCGCCTGTTCCGGTGACGCCGAAACCGGCGTAAACCGTTCCTTCCCCAAGGCCGTGGCCTCGAGCGCGCTCGTGCTGCTGGCAAACATCTTGGCAATTCCGAAATCGAGCAGCTTCGGTTCGCCCTCACTGTTCACCACGATGTTGCTCGGCTTCAGGTCGCGATGAACGATGGAATGATGGTGGGCCGCTTCCACCGCCGCACAGATTTTCAGGAAGAGGGCCAGCCGAGCGTCCATGCTCAGCGCTTTCTGCTCCACGAACTTTGTGACCGGCACGCCCGCCACGTAGTCCATCACGAAATAGGGCGAACCATCTTCGCGGCTTCCGGCGTCGATCAGGCGCGCGATATTCGGGTGATCCAGCTGCGCCAGAACCTCGCGCTCCGAGCGAAAGCGGCGCATCAACTCTTCATTGTCCAGGTCGCGCCGCAGAACTTTGATGGCGACCTGTTTTTCGAAATATCCATCCGCCCGGGCGGCCAGGTAAACCGTGCCCATGCCGCCCTCCCCGATTTTTTGGACCAGAACGTAGGCTCCGATGCGGCGCCCGATTTCTGAAACGTCGTCGCGCGGGATGCCGGCACTGGCCGTTTCGGCACATTGCTCGATCGAGTCCGTCGGATCGCGCAAAAGACTTTCCGCTTCAGCGAGCAGGGAGGACGCCTCCCGCAACATCTCCGGATCCGCGGGGCAGCGCTCTTGCAAAAACGCCCGGCGCGCGCCCGGCGTATCCCTCTCCAGGGCTTCGGCCAGGATCGACTTGAGCTTCTGCCAATCCGCCGGGTCCAACGACCGGCGCGGAGGGCGCGCTGGAGTAGTAGCCATGGGAATTGTCTTACAAGGTACGAGATAACTCGCGGCGAAGCCAGATTTTCGCGAGCGCCCATTCCCGCTTGACCGTGGCTGGCGAAATTCCCATGGCGATCCCAATCTCCGGAATCGTTAGTCCGCCAAAGAAACGGAGCTCCACAATTTGACCCTGCCGTGGATCGACCGCCTCCAGGTCGGACAAGGCTGCGTCCAGCGCGCTCACATCGATTTTTTGTTCCTCGTAAAACTCGAGGGCCTTATTCACGCGATCGAGCCCGCCTCGTTTTTGCCTGGTGCGAGCGATTGCGTGGTTGATCAGAGTCTGGCGCATGAGACGCGCGAACACGCCTAGAAAATGCGCCTGGTTCTGCCATTTGGGTGCCCCCTCATCGACCAGTTTCAAAAACGCTTCGTGCACAAGGGCGGTGCGCTGAAGCGTATGTTCGGAACGTTCTCCACGCAGGTAATTGGCGGCCAGTCGCCGCAGTTCGTCGTAAAGCTCCGGCGTCATTTCCAGAAGCGATTGCTCCGTCGCCGCAGCCGGCGGCCGGGGCTCTCCGCCAGTCGACGCCATCGGCCCCGCCGTCGCGCCGGCCGGGGGTCCCTCCTCTTTTTGTAAGTTGCGAGTCATCCGCCCCTTCGATCGCTGGGCCGCAGGAGTATACGGGGCGCGCTGGAGGACTGTCTAGCGGCAAGGGCTAAGCGTGAAGGCTCAAGAGGTTGTTAGGGTTTTGGAAAGAGCTTCCCAGGGAAGGCAGCGCCTTCCCCTATAGAAGAAAAATCCGGACGTCTCGGAGAGACATCCCTACCTCTTGAGATTCCACCGCTAAGGCCCAGCGGTGGACACGCGCCGAATGCGCCCATCCTTCTCGAGGCGCGCCACTACCTCGCTCCGGTCACGTTGCGCGCAGAAAACAACGTCGTCCCGCAGATCCGGCCGCGTCAACAACCGCCGGCCGTTGCGCGATTGCGAAAGCGCGGCCAACAGATCGCCCCTTTCCAACCGGTAAAGCTGGCGCGCCAGATAGGCCGAATCGGCCAGGGCTCCGCCCTCTTCCGGCGTGAGCGCATCGACCAGCGCACCGGCGCAAAGAACATCTTCGTAGGCCGCCTCATGGTAAGTCCCGCCGCAAACCAAAAGCAAATTTCCTCCATCTAACGTTCGCACATATTCCGATGTCGCCCTCAGATTCACGAACGCTCCGATCACGATGGAGCGCGCGTGCGCACAGGCACGCAGAGCGCGTGTTCCGTTCGTCGTTGTGATCACGATGGTCTTTCCCTCGACTGCGTCACGCGTGAATTCCCGCGGTGAATTCCCCAGATCGAAACCGATCGCGCCGCTCACCTCCGTCTCGATGCGCAGACCGTCCCTTTCACCTGCCAGAAGAATGCCCGCGTTCTGCCGGCGCCAGGCGAGCGCTTCCGCAATCTCTTCCACCGGCACGATCGCAGTAGCACCATTGGCCAGAGCCGTCGCCATGCTGCTGGTCGCGCGCAAGACATCCATCACCACACAATCCGTCTCTGCCAAATCCCGTTGCTTTAAAGCGGCGAACTCGGCCGGCGTGAAGAGCACCTCTATATGTTTCACGGCCACCCCTGAATACTCCTCTAGTCCGGGCCGAGTTGCGTCTTCGGCGTCGCGACCAGAAGGGACGAGCGGCTCGGATGCCACTGGTAGCCAAAGGAGAAATTCAGCGGCCGCGATTCTGCTGCGGTGTAGGCCCTGGCCAGGTCGGGTTGCGGATACTTCTTGAAGGTCGCGATCGGCCCGAGGTACCGGCCGTACAACTGCATCGACCATTTCTGCGGCTCAAAAAAACGAAATGGAATTCCTGAGTCGTCCTGCAGAATGAGGTCGCTGCTCGCCAGCACAAATTCGCGCACCCGCGTGAAGTGGTTTCCATGCATCAGATAGGAAGCAGCTTTGAGCAGGCTGGCACCGCGGCCCTGCGCCTGGCAGAACTTCATAAACCCCGGATTCACATTCACGCTCCAATCCGCCAGATCCGTCGTGAAATAATAGAGAGTCTGGGAACGCCCGCCCGCGCCGTGAAAAACGATCTTCACCCCGGACGTGCTTCGCTTGGATGGATCCGCGAACTTGCCCGCTTCATCCAGTTTGACCAGGTCTACGGAATCAATCGTGCAGCCGGAGCGCGCCAAAAAGACATAGAGAACCGGCAGCGTTCCGCTCAACTGCCTCTGCTTGAGATCCACCTTCATGTGTTTGGTGATGAAAAAACTCCAGTTCAATGACGACTCGAGGGCCTTGCGCAAATTGGCCAGGGCGGACCCCAGCACGGCCGCCGACAACGCTTCGACGTCCGGCACCGGGCCGACCGGTTCGGTGCCACACAGAATGTAGGTGCTGGCGTTCGGAAAGAAGGTGTTCGCATAAAGAAAATCTGGCCCGCTAAACATGTAGAAGAGCGGCTTTTCATTGATAAAACTCTCCCCCAGCGCCGACGCCGCCCACTCCCGGATGTTAGCCCGCTGCGCCTTTTCAAAATGCTCCCACTCACGATCGAACTCGGCGGCGTGATGGGTCCAGGCCGGCTCGGTCGTCCTGCTTTCAAGAGGCGTGCCGGGGACCGGCAGACCAGCCAGGAATCGGGCTGTGGCATCGGCCCCCGCGTCGGATGCGAGGAGAGCGGAGCGGCCGAGCGCAAGCGCGGCGACAACCAGAAATCCTAAGGTGCGAAAGTGCAGTCCGGTCAAACCGTTCCTGGCAATGAGGATGACGCAGCCGGCCGTGCCGCGAGAGTGGCTGCTGCTGCTGCTGCCGCCTTCTTTTTGGCCGCGGCCGCGGCGGCTGCTTCCGCCAGGTTGGCGTCGACCAGGGCCGCCTCGGTCGGGTGAATCTGGTGATAGTAAGTATTCGACTTGGCCAGGTCGCCTTTGCGGAAGAGCAGCGCATCGAAGCGCTCGCGCCGGCTCAGTTCGAAAACCTTGTCCATTTTGATGGCCTCGAACGGGCAAACTTCCACGCAGATCTGGCAGCTCATGCAGACCGAGATGTCGATATCGAAAGTGGCTGGGTAGAACTGCGGCTTGCCCAGATAGTCGGGCTTTTTGTCTTCGCTCTTTATAATATAGATGCATTGCGGCGGGCACTCTTTCTCGCAGATCTTGCAGGCCACGCAGCGCAGTCCGGCTTCCGGATCGTCCGTGTCGTAAATCAGGATTGGAAAGTTACGATAGTTCTCGGGTAGCGGATCGCGCTCCTCCGGATATTGCACCGTGATCAGCCGGTCCTCCTCGAAATAACTTCCGACGAAGTTCCGCATGGTCACCGCCATCCCTTTGAGAATTCCGGTCCCCAGCATCATCGATCCACCTCTCCCATTACGATATCGACGCTTCCGAGAATGACCATTACATCCGCGACGGTGTGTCCGAGGCACATGTCTTCCAAAATGGTCAGGTTGATCAAGCTCGGGGGGCGCACCCGGTAGCGGTACGGATTGGCCGTGCCATCGCTGATCAAATAGAAGCCGAGCTCCCCTTTGGGTGCCTCGATTCTTCCGTAGGCTTCGCCGACAGGCGGACGGAAGGCGCGCACTTTCACTTTCGGATTCATGACCGGCCCGGGCGCGATGACAGCGAAAGCCTGTTGCAGGATTCCGATACTCTCGCGCATCTCCAGGGCGCGCATCATCAGCCGGTCGTAACAATCGCCGTGATCGCCTAACGGCACCCGGAACTTGAACCTGGGATAGAAGCCGTAGCCGTCCACTTTCCGAATGTCATAATTCACACCGGACGCGCGCAAGATGGGACCGGTCAGGCCGGCATTGACGGCGAGCGCGGCCGAAACTTTGCCCACCTCCTGGGTACGCGCGATCACGATCTCATTGGCCACAATGAGTTGCTCGAACTCGTCGAGAAAACGCGGAAAGGCTTCCACGACTTTCCTGGCCCGCTCCAGCCAGTCCAGCCCCGCATCCACCCGGCAACCGCCGAACCGCATGTAGTCACACATCATGCGCGAACCGGAAAGCGACTCGAACAGGTCCAGGATTTTCTCGCGCTCGCGAAAAGCGTACATGAGCGGGGTTCCCCATGCCCCCATGTCGCTCAGGAGGAAGCCGAGAAGCGAAGCGTGGTTTTGCAATCGGGTCAGTTCCGCCAGAATGATGCGCAGATACTCAGCGCGCTCCGGTACTTCGATGCCGGCCAGCTTCTCCACGCTCAGGGCGTAGGCCCAGTTGTTCGTCATCGAGCAAAAATAATCGAGCCGGTCGGTGTAAGGCATGGAGCCGAGATAACTCGTGTTCTCGCCGATCTTTTCGTGATTCCGATGCAGATAGCCAAAGACCGGCTTGAGCTTGCGCACGATCTCGCCGTCCAGTGCGACGTTCATGCGAAAGACGCCGTGCGTGGAAGGATGCTGCGGCCCCATCGACACTTCGAGCAACTCGCCCTCGAGCCGCGCCGTCATCGGCGGCGGCGCTTGCTCAAGCTCCTGGAATGCTGTGCTCATAGTCGGCGCAGAGTTGAAAACGTTACAGGTGTTACATCGTAACATTGGAAGACGCGGTTTGGCCTCTGTAACCTTGTAACTCTTGTAACCATGTAACCTCTACTGCGCAGCAGTGATATTTTCCGCGCCGTCCAAGGGCGGGCGCGCCGCATAATGCTGTTTCGCCTTCTCCAGCACGTCATCGTGCGGCGTGGGTTCGTATTCATAGTCGTCCGGTTCCCGATAATCCTTGCGCATGGGGTGATCGACAAACTCGTCCCACATGAGGATGCGCCTCAGATCCGGGTGTCCCTCGAAACGAATCCCGTACAAATCAAAAATTTCCCGCTCCTGAAACTCGGCACTGCGATAAAGCGGCGTGAACGAGGGCAGATGGGCACCGGCGGCCCGATCCGTTGTGCGCATGCGCAAGATGACCGGTCCATGTTTCTGCGACATGGAATAAAGATGATAGACCGCTTCGAGGTATCCCGGGAATGACTCCGTTTGCGTTTCCTCCACCTCTTTCTCTACGCCCTCGACTACCTTTTTTACCTTCACTTTTTTTGTGACCGTCCGATCGAGCCAGTCCACTCCTGTGACGTTGGAGCAGTAATCCAGGCGCAGGGCCGGGTCATTACGCAGCCAGCCGGCGACCTCCCGCGCATGCTCGGAATCGAGCAAAAGCGACGGTTGCTGAGCCGGCCCCGGATTCGGCACGATCGTTAGGCCGACTCCGGGAAAGGCGCCCTCGATCCGCACTTTGATTTCTGCAAGTGTTTCCACCGCTAAAGATTACGAAATATCAAACAAATCAGAAAAGAACCCAAGAGCCAGGTGGATCGACCGCTACGAGGGCGATGCTACAAATATCGGCGAAGCCGACAGAATGGTCGTCCCTAATCTGTGTTCCATCTGTGTGAATCTGTGCCTAACTCTTCCGCTCGATCGCCGGTGGACGAAACAGATCCGGGTTGGAAGGGGGCTGCAAATCATGTTCTCCGAAAGCCGGGATGGGAAATTCGCTCGGCTCCGCCGGATCGAGAAAGGCGGCCTTGTCCGCACCCGTCAGTTGCTGGTCGTCGATCTTTTTTTGCAGCTCCATAAAAGCATGCAACAAGGCCTCCGGCCGCGGCGGGCAGCCTGGGATGTAAACATCCACGGGAATATAACGGTCAATGCCCTTGAGCACATTGTAGCCCTGTTTGAAAGGCCCGCCCGAAATGGCGCAGGCGCCCATGGAAATGACATACTTTGGATCGGGCATTTGATTGTACAAACGCACAATTTGCGGCGCCATTTTTTTCGTCACCGTCCCGGCCACGATCATCAAGTCCGCCTGGCGCGGCGAGGGCCGGAACACTTCGCCGCCGAACCGCGCCAGATCGTAACGCGAGGCGGCCGTCGCGATCATTTCAATGGCGCAGCAAGCCAGCCCGAATTGGAGCGGCCAGATGGAGTTGCGACGGCCCCAGTTATAAAGTTCCTGGGTGGAAGTCACGAAGATGCCCTGCTTCTTCAGTTCGCTTTTCAACCCTTCATCCATCGACTCGACCATTCTTAATTTATTACTCCATTACTCCAAATCTCCATCACTCCTTTTCTCAGCGCGCCCAAGTCAGGCAGCCCTTGCTCCAGGCCCAGACCAGCCCTTCGATCAGCAAAAGCAGGAAGACTAGGATGGCGATGAAAGCACCAACCGGCAAACTGGTAAACGCCACCGCAAATGGAACGAGGAAAATCGCCTCCACATCAAAAATCAGGAAAATGATGCAGTAGACATAATACTGCGCCTTGAACTGCACCTGTGCTTCGCCTAACGACTCTACTCCGCATTCGTAGGTGGCGTTCTTTTGCACCCCGGGCTTGGGCGGCTGAAAAAAGTGGCGCCAGAGCCAGGCCAGAGCCAGCGGCATTAAAGGAAAAACGACCGCCACACCCGTAAAGATCACGATAAATAAATAGGGATCCGGGTTGATCGACCGCGTAGACATCGAGTATTGATTCTTACCCGCACCAGGCGCCCGCCGCCAGCGCATTCTGGCGATCGGCGAGCTATTTCATCGAACACGGAATCGCCAAATTCCAAGCACCAACATCCAGGGAAGCTCCCAGATCCAACGGCCTGTTCGATCGCACTCCACGCATTTTGAAGTTTGATGCTTCCCGGGTGCTTGGATGTTGGGATTTGGTGCTTTCCTGGCGCAGCCACGTCCTGGAGATTGTTCGCCAGCGGACGAATTCGTCCCGTGGCGGAGATGTTGGCCATTGGTGCTTCGCTCCCGGCGTCCCCAATCGCTATGGAGAATTCGGTTTGATCTTGCCGTCCCGATCAAATAGGACCACCGCCCCGCCTTTGTCATCGCTGGCCAGGGCCGCCGCTTGATCGCCAAATTCGTTGAAGACCAAGACCACTCCGCAGTCCGCCGCCGCGCTCATGTAGGCCATCGAGCGGCCGGTCGGTTCCTTAATGTGGACCGTCCCACCCGTCTCATCGCCAAACATCTCAGCCATGGGCGTTCCCTGCCCGTTCGTCGCCACGAAACTTCCGCCGGTTTCCTTGGCCAGCATCAAGGCCTGCACCTGCCCCTGGGCGTTCTGCGCGCTGATCGTTCCACCCGCTTCATTCCCTTTCATGGCTGCCTGCGGCTGGCCGTCCGCTCCCGCCACAAAGATCTCCCCGGCGCCCGTTGGCGTCTCGCCGATGGACGCGACGATCTGGCCCGCCTTGTTCCAAATCTCGAAACGCGCACTGCCCGCTTCATCCACATGGAAGACGCCGCGCGTCCGGCCGTCGCGATCGTTCAGGTAGATACAGGCGTAGCCATCATGCGCCTTTAGCACGATTGGCACGGTTTCCATGTCCCGCCGCACGCCGATGATTTCCGCATCGAAGGACAAAATTTGATGCGCGGCTGATCCGGCAGATCGAACTCCTGCCCAATGACCTTCAGCACATGATCGAGATCATGCCGCAGGCCCTGCACTTCCCCGCGCAGCTTTTCCAGTTCATAAGACAACTCTTCCATAGCTTGGATTCGGATTCGGCCCCTCCTTTGCATGCATCTACCGGATAAATGGGAGCAATCGCCACCTCCGGCGTGGTCGCGGGTTGCCCTTCCGCGCCCTTCTATGATTGAGTGCCTTCGTGCCTAAACCGGGGACGACGGCGGCTTTCACGTTCTTTTTTCTGGTTCTTCCCTACGGCATCACTAACGGGTTCGCTTCCATCACCCTGCCCTTTATTTTGACGCAGAACGGATTTTCGGTGGCCACTTCTGCCTCCGTCGTCGCCATCGGACTCTCCGCCAACCTATGGCGATTTCTTTGGGGACCCGTCGCCGATCTGACTCTGACGGCTCGTCGTTAGTACCTGATCGGATTGATCACTTCGACGGCGACCCTGATCCTTCTCGGCTTCATGCCGTTTCGCCAGAGCGCTGTTGCGCTGCTCACCGCCATGGCGTTCATTTCTCAAGTCGCCGCCACCTTGATTGTTCTGCCGGTCGGCGGGCTCATGGGGCATACCGTGCCGGACGAAGAAAAAGGACGCGCGGCTGGCTGGTATCAGGCGGGCAACCTCGGCGGCACTGGCATGGGTGGGGGTGCCGGCGTCTGGCTGGCTGCTCATTTTTCCAAGGAAACGGCCGGAGGCGCGCTCGGCCTCGCCATGATGGCGTCAGCGGCAGCGCTTTATTTCGTTTCGGATGTTCGCCTCGCCACGGGCGAGCGGATCAGCGCGCGCATGCGGCTCCTCGGACGCGACATCCTTTCCATGGTGCGCTCGGCCATTCCTCTGTTCACGATCGTCCTAGTGGCATCGCCCATCGGTTCCGGCGCCATAGACAATCTTTGGTCAGTGGTCGCGCCCGATTGGCATGCGAACCCCGACACGGTGGCGCTGGTCACCGGCCTTCTGAATGGCGTGGTTAGCGCGATCGGATGCGTGGCAGGCGGTTGGGTGGCGGTGGGTCTACTTCGGCTCCGGCGCGATCATGGCCTTGGTGACCATCATCATGGCCGTCGCGCCCAGGACCTCCTTCGCTTACGCCGCCGGGGTCCTCGCGTATGCCGCCTGGGGCGGGGTTGCTTACGCCGCCTTCTCTGCCGTCGTCCTCTTCGCCATCGGTCGCGGCGCCGCCTCCACCAAGTACGCCACCCTTTCGTCTTTGGGAAATCTTCCCCTTATCTATATGACTGCCGTCAACGGCTGGGCCCACGACCGCTTTGGCACGGCCGGAATGCTCCACGTGGAAGCGATTGCGGGCCTTGTTTGCGTCGGACTCGCCCTTTTGGTGCTCCAACAAATAGGCGGAAGGCAAGATCGGACCGGCTGAGGTTTTGCCCATCTGGTCAACAAACTCGCCGGCTTCTGTCGCCGCTGCGGAAGGCACCTGGCTGGGTGATCCAAATAGCATCGAGTCTAATCGAGGTCGCCGCGGCTCTCGGCGCGTTTATGACGCTCTTCGCGCTCGTCTCAGTGCTGAAGCGGAAAATTCTCGCGCCGCGTTGTGAAATGGGAATACAGGCCCCCGCGTGTGTCGAGCGAGGCAAAGATCAGTTCCGGCCGGTGGAACCCTTCTTCACCAACGGCGAATCATATCCTTCGCGAATCATACGCCCAGTGGAGCAGTGCTTGTCTTTGTCTTCGCCGGCAATTCAAGTCACCCGGACGGCAGTTCTTCCGAACCTGTGCGACGTGTCTCCTGATCGCCACCCAGCGCGTAATCTGGCGTTGGTCGTCCTGGCACCGTCGTCCCATGTAGTAGCGGCAGTACCATTGGAACCAGCCGCGCGGATCTTCGTGATAGATCCACCCCTTATCACGCCAAATGGAAAGCGGCTGCGACGCGTTAACGCCAAAGTAGTTCAGACCCGGATCGTGGCATTCATGACATAATTTGGCGTGCTTAAACCAGTGCGAAGGATATTCCGCGGTACAGTCGGTCATGTACTTCCCGCCAAATATGCCGAGTTTCAGCATCTCCTTCGGCGTGAGTTCAGGTCGAAACCGTGGATGAAAACTTCGGCCGACAGGCTTGGTGAGCAGATACACGTAGCCCTGCTGCATCACGTCGTTCACTTCGATTCGCGCGGATATCACTGTCGTTTTACAGTGCCGGCGAGCCAAAAAGCTTCCGGAGTTGTGCTGTCCGGAAGGCGAAAATTTTCTCGATATCGCGACGCACCAAGAGCGAATTGACGAGCACTCCGCCGAAAACGGAGTAGCGCACGAAATCCTGACAGAGTGTGCCGTTGTCCCGCTCCTCAAAGTGATGTTGATGAATCCATTTTCGGTAGGGCCCGCGCCTCTGCTCGTCCACGAACCCGGCCGGAGGCTCCCATGTCGTAATTTCGGAGCGCCACTTCAGCGGAAGGCCATGCACACGCAGTTTGTAATCGATGAGAGTCCCCGCCTGCATCGTTATCGGCTGCGGCGTGAGAACGCGAAATCCTAGCCAGGGAGGAGTGAGCACCTCGAGGTTCCCGGCATCGGCGAAGAAGCAGAATATCTCGTCGCGCTTTTGCGGTAGCAGCAATTCTGAGCGGAAGGAGAATTCTTGCATCGTTTCTCGATGGGGAGTTAGCCAATCAGCCTGAAAATGGCAGATGACTCCGAGGCATGGCCTTTCCAATCGAGCACGCCATTGCGGATGAGAAAGGCCCTGCGCGCAGGAAAGCCAAAGAATGAGGGGACACCAAAAGCCGCGGCGATCTCTCCCTCAGGATCCGCCAGGAGCTGGAAGGGCAGCCGCTGCTTTGCTTTGAATTTCTGCAAACGGTCCGGGGCATCCCGGCTGACGCCGAAAATCTGAATATCATGCTCGTCCAGTTGGTCCAACCCATCGCGAAAACGGCAGGCATGCGCGCTACAAACGGGTGTGCCCGTTCGCAGATAAAAGTAGATGGGCACAGGGCCGCGAGCGTACGCCTTACCCAGATCGACCATCACGCCGTCTTGATCGACCGCCTTTAAGGCCGGCGCGCGCTCGCCCATTGGTAGAAAACTCCTGGTGTAAAAGGCGTTGAGCATCGCTTTCATTTTCTACTCGCTCGAATCGTCGCAAGTTCAACTTGGAGTTGAGTCAGATCTCTCACCAGAATTCCGCCAATCCCATCGATGGCGGCGCGATAGCGCACTGCGGCTTGTCCGCAAATCAGAAGCGCAACGTTAGCCGGAAGAAAACGCCGCAGATCGTGCAACTCAACCTCCACGTTCGGATCGTCTTCGGGATAAATGATACTCAAGACGACGGCCCGCGCTTTGTTCTGCAGCGCGGCTCCCGCGATCTCTGCCGCAGGCAGACTCGCGCCCAGATAAATGGCATGCCACCCCTGTTCGGCGGCAAGCGAAGTGGCCATGACCGCGCCGAGTTCGTGCAACTGGCCCTGCGGCGTGGCGGCGATCAGCGTCGCAGGGAAGGTCGCACCGGCATATCGGCGTGACGGGTTGAGCAGAAAAGAGCGAATCGCCGCCGTCGCAAAATGTTCGTGCGCCATCTTTAGGCTGCCCTCGCTCCAGAGATCGCCCAACCTCTGCGTGAGAGGCGCGATCACGTGACGCAGCAGGGCGGTAGCGCCAGACTCGAGCACTACGCGCGAGAGCAAGGTATTGAGCGCATCCTCGTCGAATGCTCTTACCGCCTTGATGCAGTCGCGGATAACAGGCGAATCGATTTCCGATTTCATCCGCGCAACCGCACGGGAAGACGAGTTGGATACGTGGCCGGCTTTGCGTTTTAGAAGCGCCTTTAGCTTTTCGTTTGGCAGCTTGGCCACGTTCCCGATGGAATGGCCCTGCAAGGTCGCCTCTCGCAGGAGTTTCAGCCTGCGAATATCGGCCTCGCTGTAAGAGCGGCGCTCCGTCTTCGTTCTTTTCGGAACGACCGCCCCGTAACGCTTCTCCCAGACGCGAAGCACGTGGGCGGTGAGGCCGGTTTCGCGAACGACGGCTTGGATGGGAAAGGTCATGGTAATTATGTAGACACATACTATACAGGACGCCAGTAATGGCAAATTATATTAGACAAATAATTGACATACTGCAAAACAAGGTCTATTTGCCTAGACATTAAGTAGACAATAACACGATTTTTCGCTATGAAGTCTTCCGTAATCATTATCGGAGCCGGTCCCGGCGGACTTGCTTCCGCCATCTTGCTCGCCAGCGCAGGCGTGAAAGTCAAAGTGATCGAGCGTCTGCCCACCCTGGGCGGGCGCACCTCGTCGATCGAGGCAGACGGCTTTAAATTCGATCTTGGTCCGACCTTTTTTCTCTACCCACGCATTCTCGACGAAATTTTCGCCGCAGCCGGGACCTGCCTCCGCGACGAAATGGATCTGGTTCAGCTCGATCCGCAGTACCGCATCACCTTCGGCCAGGGCGGCGAGCTGAACGCCACGCCCGACATCGCGCGGATGGAACAACAAATTGCATCGATCGCGCCGGGCGATGCGCCCGGCTTCCGAGCTTTCCTCAACGAAAACCGCACGAAGCTGGAGCGGATGGAGCCGTGCCTTGAGATGCCCTTCCTCGGTTGGCGGGATCTCATCAACGTTCGTTTACTTAAGATGCTTCCAATGCTGCGCCCGCATCAGTCGCTCGACCAATATCTCACCCGCTTCTTTCGCGACCCCCGCATTCGCCTGGCGTTTTCTTTTCAGTCGAAATATCTTGGCATGTCGCCGTTTCGCTGTCCGAGCCTCTTCTCGATTCTGTCCTTCCTCGAATACGAATACGGCGTCTTTCATCCCATCGGCGGTTGCGCCGCGGTGACGGCTGCGATGGCGCGGGTGGCGGAGCGGCTCGGCGTCGAAATCTGCCTCGACCAGCCGGTCGAAGAAATCCTCTTCCAAGGCCGGCGCGCAGCCGGCGTGCGCACGAAGGCGGGCGTGGAAAAGGCGGACGCGATCGTGCTGAACGCGGACTTCGCTCGCGCCATGTCGCGGCTCGTGCCGGATCGACTACGGCGGCGTTGGACTGATCGCAAGATCGCGCGCAAAAAATTCTCCTGTTCGACTTTCATGATGTATCTCGGCATCGAAGGAACCTTCGATCTCCCGCATCACAGCATCCACATTGCTACCGACTACGAGCGCAACCTGGACGAAATCGAAAACCAGCACGTCCTTTCGGCGGATCCATCGTTCTACGTGCAAAACGCAAGCGTAACCGATTCGACCCTCGCTCCGCGCGGAATGAGCACGCTCTACGTGCTTGCACCGGTGACGCATCAGCATCCTAACGTGGACTGGTCCCGCGAGACCGCGCGTTTCCGCGCGCTCGTCCTGAGGCAGATCGCCAAAGCCGGATTCACCAAGGTGGAGCAACGCATCCGCTATGAACGCATCATCACTCCCGCCGACTGGGATCAGAAATATGAAATTCACCAGGGCGCGACCTTCAATCTCGCGCACAGCCTCGACCAGATGCTGAACCTGCGCCCGCACAACCGCTTCGAGGACTGCGACGGAATGTACCTCGTCGGCGGTGGCACGCATCCGGGCAGCGGTCTGCCGGTTATTTTTGAATCTGCCCGAATCAGCTCGCGTTTGTTGCTCGCCGATCTCGGTCTTTCGCCCAGTGCGGAACGGACGGCGACACGGCAACTCGCACGCATGAACCTGAAGGTTGCCTGATGCACGATCGAAACAAACAAGGGAACGAAACGATCAGCGCGAATCTCGTCGCAGCCCGTCAGGCGCAGACGCAGTGGGCTCAACGGCGGCTTGGCGAGCGATTGCACTTCGTTCGCGAACTCCGTTACTTAATCGCTGCGCACGCTCATGACCTTGCGGTGGAGGCTGCGTCGGTGGCCCAGCGCCCCGTCGCCGAGAAGCTTGTCTCCGAAGTGCTACCCCTGGCCGATGCTTGCCGATGGCTGACGCAACGCGCGGTCCGCGCCCTCGCTCCACGACGTTGCGAAAGAATGGGCTCTCCGTTGTGGATGCGCGGCGTGTCGTTCGAAGTACAGCGCCAACCCTTCGGCGTCGTGCTCGTGATTGGGCCAGGGAATTATCCCCTCTTTCTCCCAGCTGTGCAGACGTTACAGGCACTGGTTGCCGGAAATGCGGTCCTGTTGAAACCGGCACCGGGCACGCGCGGTGTCGCCCTGGCCTTTGCCAAACTCGCTCGCACGGCCGGCCTCGATCCAGCGCTGCTCACAGTTCTAGCGCATAGCGTCGAAGCGGCGCAAAGCGCCATTGCCGAAGGACCGGACAAGGTAATCTTCACCGGATCGTCCGAAAATGGACGCGATGTTCTTGCCACACTCGCGACAACGAACACTCCCGCCATCATGGAACTGTCCGGCGAGGACGCCATGCTCGTTCTGGCGGACGCCGATCTCGACCTCGTGATGGGTGCGCTCCGTTTTGGCGCGCGCTTGAATGGCGGCGACACCTGCATGGCGCCGCGACGGCTCATCGTCGTCGATTCCATCGCGGACGATTTGCGCGCGCGTTTGTTGGAGGCCGGGGTCCCAACGCCAACGGTGGAGCGCGTCCCAGACGTGCCGGCAGCCTTGGAGCGCGTTTCGGCGGCGGACTTCGCGCTCGGCGTATCGATCTTCTCGCGGGACGTAAGGCAGGCGCGCGCATGGGCGGCGCGGATCACGAGCGGCTTCGTCACCATCAATGATCTCATTGTTCCGACGGCCGATCCGCGCATGCCTTTTGGCGGCGTAAGGGCGAGTGGATTTGGCGTCACTCGTGGCCACGAGGGCTTGCTCGAAATGACATTCCCGCACGTCGTCGCGCTGCGCCGCGGCAAAGCGCGACCGCATTTCGACGACCCGGACCCGGACGACGCGCGCCTGTTCTCCTCCTATATCCTCGCTTTGCACGGCCGATCAGGAGATCGCTTCGGCGCGATTCGCGATCTGATCAACGCGATCATTCAAAAAATAAAAAGCAGAAAGACAAAACCATGAAACGAGTAGGTATTATCGGTGGCGGACTGGGCGGACTGGCCTCCGCCTGCGTGCTGGCAGCGCGCGGCTACGAAGTGACCCTCTTCGAACGCAACGAATGGCTCGGCGGCAAGGCCGCCGTGTTAGAAAAAGACGGATTCCGTTTCGACATGGGCCCGACCATCCTGACCTTGCCGTCTGTCTTGAAACGGATCTTCGCAGAGGCCGGGCGCGACCTTGATGATGCGATCGATCTGGTGCGCCTCGACCCGCAATGGCGATCGTTCTTCGACGACGGGACAATCCTGGATTTGGTGGCCGACGCGAAAGCAATGCGCGACGAACTCACCAAATTTTCTTCGGCAAAAACCGCGGCTGGTTACGAACGGTTTCTGGAATTGTCGGAGCGTATTCACAGGATCTCGGCCAATTGGTTCTTTTGGCGGCCTCTGGGCGGCTTGCGCGACATGTTCAGCGCCAGAAACATGATGCAGGCTGGCACATTGTCCGATGTGCTCGCGCTCCGGATGGGCCGCAGCGTCGCCGGCACGGTTCGCTCGTTTGTGCCGGATGCCCGGGTCGCGCAAATGGTCGATCACTTCACCCAATACGTGGGCTCGGCCCCCGACGCATCGCCAGCGGTGCTCTGCGGAATCGCTCATATGCAAACGAGCGAAGGCGTTTGGTATCCGCGCGGGGGAACTGGAGTCATACCGCAAGCGTTGGCAAGGCTCGCCACGGATTTGGGCGTCGAACTGCGAACCGGCACAGCCGTAAAGAGGATCTCAATTACCAACCGCAAAGTCACGGGCGTCGAGTTGGAGAGTGGACGGCACGTCCCATTTGAGGCAGTGATTTCGAATTGCGATTCCGTTCGCACGCATCGCGAACTGCTCGGGGGCGTGAAAAAATTCGAGCGGCGGCGACGTTACGAACCGGCCTGCTCCGGTGTCGTGTTGTATCTCGGCTTGCGCAAGCGCCCGCCGCAACTGCTCCATCATAACTTCGTCTTCTCGCGCAATCCGCACGACGAATTCGATTTCATCTATGGCAAAGGCGAACCGGCGCCCGATCCCACTTGTTATGTTTGCGCGCCCGCCGCGAGCGATCCCGCCGTGGCCCCCAATGGTGGCGAAGCGCTCTACGTTCTGGTGCACACACCCTATCTGCGCCCGCATCATGATTGGAAAAAAATGCTGCCCGATTACCGCCGCACCATTCTGGATAAACTGCGCCTCACCGCGGGGCTCGACCTCGAGCCCGATATTGTGACAGAGAGCGCGTTGACCCCGCAGGATATCCACGAACGATATCACGTCCTCAATGGCGCAATTTATGGAGTCGCCAGTCACGGGCGCTTCACTGGCGCGTTCAAGCCAAGTAACCGCAGTCCCGATGTCCGTGGCCTCTACCTCGCAGGGGGCGCCGCTCATCCAGGCCCAGGGATGCCGATGGTCTTGATGTCTGGCTGGATCGCCGCGGATGCGCTGGATAAGGACGCGTCCGGCGAGGTTTCTGCAAGTGATTCGGGACGGCGGGAGCCGGAACTCGTGCGATGAGATGAAACTCGCAACGCATCCGAAACCAACGGCGGCTCCGCCTAAAATCTCCGGGCGCCTTGTCCGAATGTTTGCGGCCTACAGCCGCCGATATATGCGTCGGCATTTTCAGACAATCCGCGTTTTGAAAAGCGGACTGCCGTCCAGCAACATCGCCTGCCCGGTGGTCATCTACCTGAATCACGCAGCCTGGTGGGACCCTCTCGTCTGCTTGCGCCTGGCCCAGAAATATTTCTCCGACCGCGCGTCGTATGCGCCAATTGACGCCGCCGCGCTCCAGAAATACGGCTTCTTTAAGCATCTCGGCTTTTACGGTGTCGAGCAGCAGTCGGCCCGTGGCGCGATGACATTTGTCCGGACTACTTGCGCAATTCTCAGCTCTTCTCGAAACGTTGTCTGGCTCACACCACAGGGACGTTTCATGGACGTGCGTGAGCGTCCGCTCCGGCTTGAGCGCGGGATCGGCGAATTGGCCGCGCGACTTGAGAACGTCTTATTTCTACCCCTGGCGATTGAATATGCTTTTTGGACCGAACCTCGGCCCGAGATTCTAGTCTCCTTCGGCGAACCCACAATTCCTGGAAACGACTCCCCACGCAGCGCGCAGGAGTGGACGAAATTCTTTAACAACGCGCTCGAAGAAGTTCAGGACGAACTCGCTGCGCGGTCGTGCCGGCGTGATCCGGGCGAATGGCGCGTTCTTGAACAAGGAACGTCCGGTGTGAGTGTCATCTACGACACGTGGCGCCGGTTGCGTGCGCTCGCCGGTGGAAACAAATTCGTCCCGGACCACCACGAGAAGGATCTGAAATGATCGTTTGGATCGCCGGAGCAAGCTGCTTCTTGGCCATTTTCCCAGCCGTGCTTTTCCTGCGCAACCTCGCTCTATATTCGCCGGCGCGGGCGGGCAGTCCTCCGCGCGCGCCGTGTTCGGTGCTCATTCCGGCTCGTAACGAGGAGGACCAGATCGAGCGCGCTGTGCGCTCGATCTTGCGAGAGGAAGATGTCGATCTTGAATTGATCGTGCTGGATGACGGTTCAACCGATCGCACGGCACAGATCGTCCGCGAAATCGCTTCAAGCGACACTCGCGTTCGCCTTGAAACAGCTTTGCCATTGCCGGCCGGATGGTGCGGGAAACAGCACGCCTGCTACACCCTCGCACGACTCGCCCGCAACCCGCTGCTCCTATTCATCGACGCCGACGTCCGATTGAAAGCCGGTGCGCTCGCGAGGATCTCCGGGTTCATGGAACAAAGTGGCGCCGCGCTCGCCAGCGGTGTGCCGCAACAGGAGACGCAGAGTTTCTCGGAGCGAATACTCATCCCACTCATCCATTTTGTGCTGCTCGGGTTTCTGCCGATCCATCGCATGCGCACCCGGCGCGACCCTGCTTTGGGCGCCGGATGCGGCCAGCTTTTTGTCGCGCAACGCGAAGCCTATCTTGCCTGCGACGGACATCGTGCGATTCGAGGAACGTTGCACGATGGTTCGAAATTGCCGCGCGTCTTTCGCGCCGCTGGGTTCGCTACCGATCTCTTCGACGCCACCGATATCGCCGCGTGCCGAATGTATTCCAGCAATCGGGAGGTGTGGGGAGGTCTCGCTCGAAACGCGCATGAAGGCCTCGGTTCACCGAACCTCATTGGGCCAGCGACTCTCCTCCTTCTCGGTGGACAAGTTCTTCCATTTCTTGTGCTCGCCACCGCTCTTCTCCGCATTCCCGCGTCGCCCCTCGCGCTTGCATTATCGTTCCTCGGAGTCTTTGCCTCGCTTCTCCCGCGGCTCATCGGCGTCGTGCGCTTCCGCCAGCCACTCCTCAGCGGGTTGCTTCATCCACTCGGGATCTGTGCCCTCCTCGCGATCCAGTGGTTCGCATTTTTTCGGACGCTGCGAAATCGGCCCGCGGTCTGGCGCGGACGTTCATATTTTCAACCCCGCGCGGCATGAATCGGAAAATCTTTTTGCTCACGCTGGTCACCGTGTTCGGAATCAGCGCCGTCGTCGTGGCAGGGCCGTTCAGAAGGCTTGGCGATTTCGAACTCACCGATCAAGACCTCAAAACGCACCAGTATCTCTTCCCCAAGTCGAAAATTACGGTCATAAGCGTTGCGGACGCCAGGGGCTCGGACCAGCTCGCACCGTGGATTCAACGAATTTACGAAAAGTACGAAAACCGCATCGATATCGATGGAGTAGCTGACCTTGTAACGGTTCCAAAGCCGTTCCGGGCGATACTTCGCCAGACCTTCAGCAAACAGCTCACCCGCCCCGTAATGCTCGATTGGCACGGTACCGTAGTGAAACGATTCGCCTCTGAAAAACACGTGGCCAATATTTACGTCGTCGACCGCCAGGGTTACATCGTCAAACATCTCAGCGGCCCCGTCAGCGATGTCGTGCTGCTCGAACTTTACGGGGAGATCAACCGTGCCATCGCCGATATTTCTCGGACGATCGAACCTGCAAGAAAACCGCGGATAAATTAATCGGCGATTTCGATTTCTGGACCTTCCAACCCAAACACTTGCAATCCATTTGCTACGCCCGCCGCCGCAATTCCAACCTCGATAACTCACACTTATGTTCAATAAAATTGATTACCCGTTCCTGATTGCGACTTTCGCAAGCTTCGTCGCCAGCGTCGCTCTCTGGTTTCTCGTAAACCGCGACTACGGAATGTTCGTCGGAATCTGGGTGCCGAGCATTCTGTCCCTCTGGGTCGGAGTGCGCGTCGCCATTTTGACCACCATTCTTGCTAAGAACCGGAGAGGCTGATGGAATTCATTATCGCAATTTTCGGACTGGGTCTGATTGTTACTTTCGTTGTTTTCATCGGTCTCGCCCGCGCGGCGGAGTTCGCGAAAACCGAAGCTTCCGATCTCACCGGGCAAGTCGAATAAGTCGGTCCGGACGCTGCTCGGCTCATTTCGCCGCCGCTGCCACTAAGGGATTCAGGCCGGCCGAAACCCATCGCTATCTCTTCATTCTGCTTGATTGAAGAGTCGGGCATCGCTTTCCTTCATCCGGGATGACCAGCCATTCAGTTGATCAAATCTTCGTTATCGCGAAGCAGTGGCTGCTCTCATGGCTGGTTCATGCGCCCGACTGGGTGATCCAAATCGCGTCGAGTCTTCTCAACATCGCCGCCGTCATGGGCGTGTTCCTCACCCTCTTCGCCCTCATCTCGGTGCTGGAACGCAAGATTCTCGGGCGCATTCAAAACCGCTACGGGCCCAATCGCGTCGGGCCCTTTGGCCTGCTTCAACCGGTGGCCGACGGCATTAAGATGCTGATCAAGGAAGACATCGTCCCAATCCGCGCGGACAAGGTCGTGCATTTCCTCGCTCCTATTATGATGGTGCTGCCGACCATCCTCGCGCTCGGCATCATTCCCTACGGCCGCAATATGACTGCGTTCGCCATCGACGGCGGGATTCTCTTCTTTTTCGCGGTCGGTTCGATGACGGAGCTGGCCGTTTTCATGGCGGGATGGGGCAGCAACAACAAGTTTTCCATGTTGGGCGCCATGCGCGCTATTGCCCAAATGGTCAGTTATGAACTGCCGCTCATCATCACGGTGCTTCCTGTTGTCATGATTGTCGGTTCGCTCTCACCCGATGCCATCGTGGCCGCGCAAGGCGGGTACGTGCACGGCATCGTGCCGCGCTGGTTCGTCTTCACTCCGTGGGGCGGGGCCGCGTTCATTCTCTTCTTTATCTCCGGCCTGGTCGAATCGAACCGCACTCCCTTCGATGTGCCGGAAGGCGAATCGGAAATTGTGGCCGGGCACATGACGGAATATTCCGGGTTTAAATACGCCACCTTTTTCATGGCGGAATATTTCGGCATGTTTGCCGTGAGCGGCCTGGCTGTGACCCTCTTCCTGGGAGGCTGGCACGCGCCCTTACGGTTTCTTGAAATCGTGCCGTCCTACGCCTGGTTCTTCGCGAAATTGTCCGCGCTGCTTTTCGTCTTTATCTGGATTCGCGGGACGCTCCCCCGCACCCGCGTCGATCAGGTCATGAATTTCGCCTGGAAATTTATGCTACCAATGGCGTTTACCTGCATTATTTCCGCGGCGGTCTGGCATTACCGGGCCCACGGCTTGTCCGGCTGGCTCTGGTCCTTCGCCGTAGTGCTGGTTGTTTACGTGGCGCTGTCCTGGTTCCTCGACACGCGGAGGAAATTCGCCCCGCGCACCTACCGTTTTGCCGAATGAACCAGGTCGCGTTCATCGTCATCGCCGTTTTCACGCTGGCCGCCGCGCTGGCGGCCGCTTCCTTGTCCAAATTGATTCACGCCGCCCTTTGCCTGGCCGTCGGGTTTGTCGGCGTCGCTGCCTTTTACTTTTTGCTCGGCGCCGAATTCGTCGGCCTCGTCCAGGTCTTTGTCTACGTCGGCGCCGTGGCCGTCCTCATTGTCTTTACCGTTCTGCTGACCCGGCACGAACTCGAACCGGTCGCGCCCTTCAAATGGGGTGGCGCCTTCATCGCCGCCTTGGTCTTCGCCGCGCTTCTTTGGTCTATTCTCAAAACGTCAGTGTTGGCCACCGCGCCACTTCCTGCCGCAGCCCTCACCGTCAAGCAGATCGGTGATTCGCTCATGACAAGTTACGTTTGGCCTCTGCAATGCGTAGGCCTGATTCTCACCGCCGCGCTCATCGGCGCACTCGTCCTGGCCACGGAGGAAAAGCCATGACGAAATGATGGCCTAACGAACCGATGACCCCCACACTTACGCATTTTCTCGTTGTCTCCGCGGCGTTGTTCAGTATTGGACTGCTGGCCGCGCTGAGCCGGCGCCATGCTATTTACATTCTGATCGGTGTCGAATTGATGCTGGCCGCCGCTAATCTCAACTTCGTCGCCTTCTGGCGCTTCGGACCCGCCTCGCCCCAGCCCACCGGCGTCATGGTGGCTATCTTCGCCATTGCTATCGCCGCCGCCGAAGCCGCCGTTGGTCTCGCCCTCGTCATCGCCGTTTATCGCCACTACCGCACGACCAACGTCGATCGGCTCACCTCTATGAAAGGCTAGATGAGCAAGAAGCAGCAAACGTTCAACGTTCACCACTCCATGGCGCCCCATCATTCATCCGCCCCCGCGAAACGCGTGCGTCTGACTTCGACGTTGAACGTTCGGACGCCTGCCCCGATAGGTTTTTGGGGTTGAGCGTTGGACGTTCTCTTCTCTTCCAACCATGAGCCCCTGGATCGTCCCTCACCTCTGGCTCGTCCCCGCCGTCCCCCTCGCGGCCTCCCTGTTCATCCTGAGTCTCAACAACTCCCGTCGCACCGCCGCCGCCGCTCTGGCTGTTCTCGGCCAAGCCGCCGCCTTCATCCTCGCGATCATTGCCTTCCTCCCCACCCTCACTTCCCCCGGCTACCGCGCCTTCCATAATTTCACCTGGTTCACTTTCGGAGAAAACGCCGTGCGCCTCGGCTGGGTGCTCGATCCGATCACCGCCGCCATGCTCGGCATGATCACGCTCGTGAGCCTGTGCATTTTCATCTTCAGCATCGGCTACATGGCGGAAGACAAGAATTTCACCCGCTTCTTCGCCTATCTCTCGTTCTTCACCGCCGCCATGCTCGGCGTGGTCATCGCCAACAGTCTCCTTCTCCTCTTCGTTTGCTGGGAATTGGTCGGACTCGCTTCCTATCTGCTCATCGGATTCTGGATTGACAAACCGAGCGCCGCCGCCGCCGCCAAGAAAGCGTTCATCACCACGCGCATCGGCGATATCGGATTCTTCCTCGGCCTGCTCTGGCTCTATCACAGCAGCGGCACCTTGGTTTTTTACGACGACGGCCATGGCTGTCTTGAGAGCGCCGGGTTGCTGGCTCTCGGCGCCGCTGCCACTTCCATTGCGCTTTTGATTTTCTGCGGCGCCGTCGGCAAGTCCGGCCAGTTCCCGCTCCACGTCTGGCTGCCCGATGCCATGGAAGGCCCGACCCCGGTGAGCGCGCTCATCCATGCTGCCACCATGGTGGCAGCCGGCGTCTTTCTGGTGGCACGCGTTTATCCGCTGTTTGCTGTCCGCGCCGTTCATGGCGTAACGCCCTCGCTCACGGTCGTTGTGTGGATCGGAGTGATCACCGCTTTACTGGCCGCGCTCATTGCTATCGCCCAGGCCGACATTAAACGAATCCTCGCCTACTCGACCGTGTCGCAGCTCGGCCTGATGATGGTTTCGTTAGGCGTCGGCGGCGTCCCCGCCGGCATCATGCACTTACTGGCGCACGGTTTCTTCAAGGCCCTGTTGTTCCTCGGGTCCGGATCCGTCATTCACGGCTGTCACCACGAACAGGACATTCGCAAGATGGGTGGGTTAAGGCGGATCATGCCGGTCACTTTCCTGACCTACGCGATCGGCATGATGACCCTGAGCGGTGTTCCGCTCTTTTTCTCAGGCGCCTGGACCAAGGAGGAAATCCTGCACGAAACCGCGCATTGGCCCGGATCGCCCTGGCCTTATTACCTCATGCTCGCGGGAGTCGTTCTGACCGCGCTCTACATGACTCGCCAGATCATTTACGTCTTTTTTGGCGACCGCCGGGAAGCCTCGAAGCAGGCTCATGAATCTCCCTCCGTCATGACCATTCCGCTCCTGGTCCTCGCCCTCTGCTCTATTCTTTTCAGCGTGGTGCTCACGCCAGCCTGGCCGTGGCTGCACGACTATCTCGCGGGTGACGTTTCCCATTTTGAGATGGGGCGACTCTTTCAATCGATGCTTTTTGTTTCGCTCGCGCTCGTTGCGGTTGGCATCGGACTGGGTTGGCTCTTCTACCGCGGAGTCGGACAGACCGCCGATCCGCTGGAGCGAGCGCAGCCCGCCTTGTACCGTTTTCTCGAAGAAAAAATGTGGCTGGATGATCTCTACGCGGTCACCGTCATCGCCTTTGCCAGATTTCTGGCCCGGGTTTCCGATTGGATGGATCGATACGTCTGGGATGGCCTCGTCCGGACGCTGGGCGGAGTGGGCCAACTGTTCGGCATTCTGACCAAAGGCTTTGATGAACGCGGACTCAACGCCGGCATCGATGAGGCCACCGCCGGCACGCGCGGCCTGGGACGCCTGATGTCCGCCGCGCATTCCGGACGAATTCAAACCTACCTGGGAGCCGTCGCCTTCGGCATGCTCGCGCTGCTCCTTCTCTACGCATGGCTGGCCTGATTACCGGACTCATTTTTATTCCGCTGGTCGGCGCATTCGCCCTCTGCATCGGGCGGCCGCGTAAGGCCCGCGTCCTCGCTCTCCTGTTCAACGCGCTTTCCGCCTTTTATGCCTTGATGCTCTGGCAAAAGTTCGACTCGGCTGCGGCGGGGTTGCAATTAGTTGAGCGTCACGCTTGGATCCCGGCCATCGGCGCGGAATATCTCGTCGGCCTCGATGGCTTGAGCCTGCTCCTTGTTCTGCTGACCTCTCTCATTTTCCCCTTTGCCGCCTTCGCGCAACGGGGCAGCCGTGGCTTCTGCGCGCTCATGCTGGTGATGCAATCCGCTCTCTACGGCACGTTCACCGCGCAAAACTTCGTGCTCTGGTTTTTGTTCTACGAGATGAGCCTGATCCCGGCGTTCCTCCTCATCAAAATCTGGGGCGGGCCCAACCGCGACCGCGCCGCCACCAAATTCTTCGTTTACACGTTCCTCGGCAGCGTAGCCATGTTGCTCTCTTTTCTAGGAATTTATTTTGCCAAGGGAACGTTCGATTTCGGGCAGCTCGCCACGCTTGGAAAAAGTGGGCTGCTCACCGGCCACCTGGCCTGGTTTGCCTTTGCCGGAATCTTTCTCGGCCTCGCCGTGAAGGTGCCGCTCTTCCCATTCCATACCTGGCTGCCCGACGCATATGAGACTGCACCCATCGGCGTATCCATGGTCTTGACGGGTGTTCTTTCAAAGATGGGCGTCTACGGCTTTGTCCGTTTGCTTCTCCCGCTTTTTCCTAACGAGATCAGAATCCTCGCTCCTTGGCTGCTCGGTCTGGCCGTTTGCTCGATCGTCTTCGCTTCCCTCGCCGCGTGGGCGCAATCGGATCTGAAACGGATGGTCGCCTACCTCTCCATCAACCATCTCGGCTATTGCATGCTTGGTCTCTTCGCGGTTTCGGGCGCGGCTACCCGTCCCGCCGTCGAGATGCAGGCGGCCTTGAGCGGAGTGTTTATGCAAATTTTTAACCACGGCATCACCGCCGCCGCCCTCTTCTATTTCGTCGGTATCCTCGAGCAACGTCGCGGCGCGCGCGGCCTGCACGATTTCGGAGGCCTCATGCAACGCACCCCGCTGCTCTGCGGTTGGATGAGCGTTGCCATGTTCTCGTCGCTGGGCCTGCCCGGTCTGAACGGATTCATCGGCGAATTCCTCATCTTCAAAGGCTCCTTCGCCGTGACCGCTTCTTATACGGCCGTGGCTGTGCTCGGTCTGCTCGTCACCGCCATAGTCTTCCTCCGCGCCATGCAATTGCTCTTCAGCGGTCCACTCGCGCAAACCTGCGCCGCCTTCCCCGATCTCATGCGCCGCGAAAAACTTGTGATCGTGCCGGTCACGTTACTCATGTTCGCCATCGGCATCTCCCCCCAATTCCTTTTCAACATCTTCAACACCACCGTCGTGCAGATGGCGCGGCTGTTGGCCTGACGGACGCTAGACTAACATGGCTCCTGAAATCACGCTTACAGGGAAGACGAAGCGATCTGTTACCTTGACTGAATGAGTAAGGAGATCATTCCCTTTCAACAGATTGCGCAGGCGGTTTGCTTATTGCGCGGAGAAAAGGTGCTACTCGATCTCGATCCGGCCGCTTTATATGGCGTCGCGACGAAAGTGCTTAATCAGGCCGTCAAGCGCAACGCCACGCGCTTCCCTGAGGATTTCATGTTTCAGCTCAGCTCGGAGGAGACCCTCTCTTTAAGGTCACGATCTGTGACCTTAAAGAGAGGACAGCACCTCAAATACCGCCCTTACGCCTTCACCAAACACGGCGTAGCCATGTTGTCGAGCGTCCTAAACACCGAGCGCGCCATAAGTGTTAACATCGCAATCATGCGCGCGTTCGTGAAGCTGCGCGAGACCCTCGAGACAAATCGCAAATTGGCACGAAAATTTTCCGAACTTGAAAAGCGTGTCGG
Organism: Chthoniobacterales bacterium; assembly: GCA_038203615.1. Lineage (GTDB taxonomy): Bacteria > Verrucomicrobiota > Verrucomicrobiia > Chthoniobacterales > UBA10450 > JBBRDU01. Next base: position 65,836 of record JBBRDU010000001.1, on the reverse strand, counting down.
GAAACATGACCGAAAGATCGATGCCATTCTGGAAGCGATCCGGCAGTTGATGGCTCCACTGGCCAAGCCTCAGCGCGAGATCGGATTTCATGTTCGCGAGAAAGCGCCGCGGTACCGAACCGGCAAGAGTCAATGATCGCCTGGACCATTTACATCACGTTCGCCGGCGCCGTGCTGTTGCTGGTCCTGCCGCGCGTTTGGTCGCGCTGGATCGCCCTGCTCACCGCCGTGGCCGGTTCCGTCATCACTTTCCGCGCCTTCTTTCAGACGACCGATTTCGGCGCCTTCCAAACCATTATCAATATCCCCTGGGTGGCTAACCTCGGGATGAATTATCATCTGGCGGCGGACGGGATCAGCCTGACCATGTGTCTCGTCACCAGCCTGACCGCCGTCAGTGCCATTCTTTTTTCCTGGGACGTGAAGGAACGGCCTAACGAGTTTTTTTTCTGGTTACTGCTCGTGGTCGGCGGCTCCTATGGGGTCTTCCTCAGCGCCGATCTCTTTCTCTTCTTCGTTTTCTACGAACTCGTCATTGTCCCGAAATATTTCCTGATCGCGCTCTGGGGATCGACCCGGAAGGAGTACGGCGCCATGAAGTTGACGCTCTATTCCTTCTTCGGCGGCGCGCTCGTCTTCATTGGTATCCTGGCCGCCTACGTCGCCGCCAGTCAAAGCGGCCTGGCCTCCTCGCTCGACCTTCAACAACTTGCGCGCTTCCCCTTCCCGCCGCAACTTCAGGCCTGGGCGTTCCCGGTTTTATTTCTCGGGTTCGCCGTGCTGGCCGGTCTCTGGCCGTTGCACACATGGGCGCCCACCGGCCACGTCGCCGCGCCCACCGCTGGTTCCATGTTGCTCGCGGGCATCGTCATGAAGCTCGGCGCTTACGGCGCCCTGCGCGTAGCTATGAATTTGTTCCCGGAAGGGTTCCAGATGTGGCGCCATTGGATCGCCGTCGCCGCTGTCATCGGGATTGTTTACGCGGCCGCCGTCGCGCTCCGGCAACGCGACCTTAAATTCGTCATCGGATATTCGAGTGTCAGTCACATGGGCTTCGTCTTGTTGGGTCTCGCCACGGCCAACGCGCTCGGGGTCTCCGGGGCGGTCCTGCAAATGTTCTCGCACGGCGTCATCGGCGCACTCCTCTTCGCCATCGCCGGGCGCATGATCTACCCGCGCACCCACACGCGCGATCTCGATGCGCTTTCGACCATGGACTTGAGTCGGGCCCTGCCTTTCGCTGCCTTCGCCTTTGTCATCGCCTCGGCTGCCTCCATGGGCATTCCGGGCTTCAGCGGATTCGCCGCTGAAATCACCATCCTGATCGGAACATGGAAAGCCTTTCCGCTGGCGGTCTGGATCACCGGCGCCGGCATGGTGCTGGTGGCGGCGTTTACCCTGCGCGCTTTGAAGAAGTCGTTTTTCAGCGCGGACGACAAGACGACGGAAGGCACCGAAAGCGCCGGGGCGCACCAGCCCGTGCTCGAGCCCATCACTTTGGCCGAGAAATGCGGCGCAGCCCTGCTCATGCTCGCCACCCTGGCCGCCGGTGTTTATCCCAAATTTCTCTTCGACCGGATCATGCCAGCCGTTGCAGCCATGAGATTCCTGAAATGAGAGCGAGCCACTTGTGAACGCCGCTGTGAACTATTTCGACCTGGTCAAACTGGTGTCGCCCGAGATCGTCGTGGTCGTGACCGCGCTGCTCGTCCTCGGCCTTGGCCTAACGAATAAGCGAAAGACAGGCGGAAGCAGGCTCTGCTCCCTGGCCGCGGTCGCGGGAATAGCCGGCGCCATTGTCACGGTTTCCATGCTACCTCAGGAGGCCCGTCTGTTCGGCGGCATGATCGTGATCTCTCCGCTCACCTCGCTCTTCAAGATCATCTGCCTCGTCCTCGCCTTCTTCACCGTGCTCCTCGCTCACGGGCAAAAGCTCCTGCAAAACCGCGGCGAGTACCTCGCCATGCTGCTCCTCGCCACCGTCGGCCTCCTGCTGCTCGTCGGCAGCGAGGAGCTTCTCATGATCTTTATCGGGCTCGAACTCACCGGTCTGTCCCTTTATATCATGACCGGTTTCGACAAAACCGATGTCCGCTCCGCTGAGGCGGGCCTCAAGTATTTCCTCTTCGGCAGCACGGCCAGCGCCTTCACTCTCTTCGGACTGAGCCTGGTCTATGGCATGTCCGGCACCACCGGGCTCGCGGCGATTGCTCAAAAACTGAGCGGTGCGCCCGTCCAACCTTTGCTCGCCGCCGGCCTCGTCATGACGCTCGTGGGACTCGGCTTCAAAGTGGCCGCGGCCCCGTTCCATCTCTGGGCGCCCGAAGCCTATCAGGGCGCGCCCATTTCCTCCGCCGCATTCATCGCGTCCGGTTCCAAGGTCGCATCGTTTTTCGTACTCGGAAAAATCGTGCTCATCGGGTTCGGACCTTTGGCCGGCAGCGCCGCCTGGCACGCCATGGTCGCGGGATGGGTCCCGGCGCTGGCCGCGTTGGCCGCCCTCTCGATCCTCCTGGGAAATTTGGTCGCACTGGTGCAATCCAACGTGCGCCGACTCCTGGCTTACTCGGCCGTGGCCCACGCCGGCTATACTCTGCTCGGCCTGGTCGCGGGCGGCCCCGATGGCTTCCGAGCCACGCTCTTCTACACCACCATCTACGCCTTCACGCTGGTAGGCGCGTTCGGGATCGTCGCGCTGGTCCGACGCGAAACCGGAGGAGACGATCTCAAAAACTTCTCCGGTCTGTGGGCGCGTTCTCCGCTGGCCGCGGCCTGCATGACGATCTTTCTTCTCTCGTTGGCCGGTCTGCCGCCGCTGGCTGGATTTTTCGGAAAATTCTACCTCTTCAGCGCGGCCCTGCGCTCCGGCCAAAGCCACGGCCTGCTCTGGCTGGTCGTCCTGGCTCTCTTCGGCAGCCTGATCTCTCTCTATTATTACCTGATCGTGCTCAAAGTGATTTTTACCGACCAGAAACCGTCCGCTGGAACAACCAGCCCGGCCAGCCTTCCCCGAGATCCATGGCAACAGGCTTCCCTGGCTGCTCTCGCCGCCATCGTTCTCTTTCTCGGCCTGAACCCAGCGAGTTTGGTTTCCCGGATCAGCGCCACCCTGCCTTAACGCGACGCAAAGCGATCAATCCCGCGGCGAACCAAGGCCGGCGAAGAGCCTGCGCGAATATGGCTGACAAAGTGGCCCTCTGAACGGCAGAATGGAGCGTGCTTGTCACGCCGCCGCGAGGTCGCAGGCGAGCCATCCTCCATACCATGAATAATAAACTCTCCATTTCCCGACGTCAGTTCGCCCAGTTGTTAGGCGCCAGCGCCGCCGCCACCGCGTTCTCGCGCGCCTATTCCGCGCAGGAAACCACCGCCCCGCTAGGCGCTCCCGCCGCCCAAGCCGTCGTCCGCTTAAGTTCCAACGAAAATCCTTACGGCCCTTCCCTGCAGGCGCTGAAAGCGATGACCGATTCGTTCCCCCAAGCGAATCGTTATCCGGATGAACATGCCGACGGGCTAGCCGATGCCCTCGCCAAAATCAACGGCGTTAATCCCGACCAAATCCTGTTGGGCGACGGCTCGGGCGAGATTCTGAAACTTTGCGCCGCGGCCTTCACCGGGCCCGCCACAAAGGACACGGCCACGGGATCACGGCAAGGCCCCCTCGTCGTGGCCGATCCGACTTTCGAAGCGATCCTCAATCACGCGCACGTCGCGGGTGCCGAGGTCGTGAAAGTTCCGCTCACATCCAGCTTCAGTCATGATCTGCCCAAAATGCTGGCCGCGGCCAAAGGCGGCCTCATTTATGTCTGCAACCCCAACAACCCCACCGCCAGCATCACGCCCAAGGACCAGGTCCGGGACTTCATCGCCAAAACACCGCGCCAGACCATGATCCTGGTGGACGAAGCCTATTTCCATTACGCCGACAGCTCGGACTACGAGAGTGTCATTCCGTTGATCAAAGATTATCCGAACCTGCTGGTGGCACGCACCTTCTCCAAGATTTATGGAATGGCGGGGCTGCGTTGTGGATATTGCGTAGGACAAAAGGAAACGATCGATCGGATGCGTCCACATCAGCCGTGGGACAGCGTGAGCATCATGGCCATCGCCGCTGCCGGCGCGAGCCTGAACGACCCCGACCAGGTGGCAAACGGTCGACGCCTGAACAGCGAGGCCAAGGCATTCACGGTCAGCGAGCTCGAAAAGATGGGCTACAAAACCATCGCTTCCCAGGCCAACTTCATCATGACCGATCTTCGGCGCCCGGTGAAACCGCTGATCGAAGCGACCAAACAGCGCCACGTCCAGGTCGGTCGTCTTTTTCCGGCGCTCCCCAACCACATGCGCATCACCATTGGCAAGAAGGCTGAGATGGAAGCATTCCTGTCCGCCTTCCGTGAAGCAGTAGCCTAACGGCAGTCGGGCCGGCGCGGACGTGTCCTTCTCCGGCGAATCGAGCCGGCGAATCTTGCCCCTTTAGCTTGACCTAACGGTTTTCCGAGGAAGACAATCGCGCCATGAAACCTAACCCTGCTTCATTCTTTCATACCCTCCTCATCGCGCTGGCGGCTGCGCTTGCGGGCGCCCCCTCATTTGCGCAAGACAAAGCCAGCCCGGTCACCGCCGTGACCAGTCCGGTCGGCGCGCCAACTGCGGGCGCCTCCAGCGCAGCGGACATGCAGAAGATGATGGCCCAAATGATGGAATTCGGGAAGACGAACGAGAACCACAAGCTGCTGGCCAGTCTCGACGGTAACTGGGATTACACCACCAAATGGTGGATGGATCCAAACGCTAAGCCGCAGGAATCAAAAGGCACCGCCGTCCGCAAATCGATTCTGGACGGGCGCTACGTCACCATGGACGTCACCGGCAAGATGCAGATGCCTGGCCCCGATGGAAAACCAAAGGACATGACTTTCAAAGGCCACAGCATGGAAGCATACGACAACGTGAAGAAGAAATTTATCGGCACCTGGATGGATAACATGGGCACCGGCATCGTGATGTCGGAAGGCGATTATGACGTCGCCACCAAAACCTTCACCTACACCGGCGAAATGGAAATAATGCCGGGAATGAAACAAAAGTTTCGCGAGGTCCTTAAGCTGACTGGCAAAAACTACATGATCTTTGAATGGTACGAAGATCGCGACGGCAAAGAGGCCAAGACGATGGAGATCAATTACACGCGCAAGAAGTAGCCTGCCGCGCGACGCTTCCTGGCAATGTGAGACTGCGGGCGGCGATGCCGTCGCCTCCTGCCGCCTGGAGTCTGTTTGTCGCTATTTCCCGGATCAGTGCTATGATCATTGATGTCCAAACCCTCTGGTCCTTTCTTTTCACGTCGGGCGCCTGACAATATTACCGAGGAGCTGGTGGCCGTCCTTTCCTCCAAGACTTCCTACGAATTCAAGCCTTTGTTCGACATTATCCTGCTCAATCTCCGGCAAATGAATGCGGCCAGCGGCGGCGAAGAGATGCTGCGCCTGCGCGCTTACGAGAAGCTGCAGAGCCTCGTCAGCCAGGGAGCCGTCACCCGAACCGTCACCGGAGCCGTCAAAAAATACAAGGGCGTCTCTCCTCGATTGGTCACGCTCAGCGCGGAGATGAAAGTTCTGCGGGCCGACTGGAATCAGCGCGCCCGGGCCAAAGCCGCCGCCGCCGCCGCAAATTAGTCGGAAGTCAGCGGTCAGGTCGGGGCGATTGATCTCAATCGCCTCCCGTATCTTTGTCCTGCCCCAACGTGGGAGGGACCTCAGGGTCGCGACCTTTCTCGGCACTCACCGAGAATAAAAAGAAGCGGGATCATTTCTGATCCCGCTGCAAAAGCTATCGAAAGGGAACGTTAAGTTAAGGTATTTTTAAGTGACTCCCGAGCTTTGACCCTTATTTAGCAGCCGCTGTGCCACCGCGAAAACTGGTGACAACTCCGATCGTTACTTTGCCAGAATTCACTTCCCGCGTTTCCCGCTATTGCCCGCCTGTTGTTTGGCCGCTGCCGCCTGTCCCTTCTGCTGCTTGGCCGCGTTATTCTTCGACTGTTTTTGCGCCGCCTGTTTTTGTACTGATTTCGGATTTCGATCGCCCATAACGTCACCCTAGCACGCTTACGCCTTCACCGCGCCCTCGGTCGAATTCGACGAGCTTCTCGTTTCTTATCCACAGATTCCCCTTGGTCTCAATTCACAAGGATTTCAGAAGGAAGATACGAATCAGGAGCGCGAGAAATAAGGAAGGAATAGTCCTCCAACCCCATCCTGTTTTCCTATTTTCCTAATTCATATCCTGCCAGCACTCGCCTTCCCAACTCTCCATCTCTCCAGTTTTGGTTCCTGGCTTCCTGGTTTCCTGCTTCAATGGTTCCCTGCTTTCCTGCTTCGCTATTCGCGCACAAAGCTCGCCGCGCTGGCCCCAGCACGACTCCCCGTCGCAAGACATCCCTGCAGCAGATAGCCGCCCGTCGGCGCCTCCCAATCAATCATCTCGCCCGCCACAAATACACCCGGCGCCTTGCGTAACATCAGCCCTTCGTCCAGCTCGCTCCATGGCACTCCGCCCGCCGAAGAGATGGCTTCCGCGATCGGCCGCGGCCACTGCAGTCGGATCCTGAAATTCTTCACCTGCTCGATCGTTCGTTCCAGATCATCGCCGAGGTCCTGAGTCTCCAACAAGGCGACCGCGGCCGGATGCAATTTCCAGGCGCGCAACCATTCCGCGCTTCCACTCAGATCCGCCGCGCGCTCGCGCAAAAGATCGACGGTTAGTTGCGGCTTGAAATCGATGACCAACTCCGGTTCAGGCATCGCGCGCAAAGCCCGACCGAGCCGGTAGATCGCGCCGCCTTCCAGACCATATTTGGTGACAAGCAACTCGCCCAAGACCGCTTCCCCTCGGTCAGGCAAGATCCCCGAGGGGCCTGAGCCCGTCGAATGGCCGGCCCACACCGTCAAATTCTTGAGCGGTTTGCCTTCCGCGCGCTCCAGAAATTCCGGCGGCCAATTGACTTCCCATCCGCAATTAGCCGGCTGCCAGGGTGTGATCTCAATCCCCATTCCCTCGAGAATGACCGGCCACTTTCCATCCGAGCCGGTCTCCGGCCAGGAAGCGCCTCCGAGCGCGAGCACCACCGCCTTCGCCTCGAGTTGCTTTCCACCTTCGAAACGCACACGCCACCCATTCTCCACCCGTTTCAGCCCGGCGAAGCGCGCACCCATTTGAAATTCCACGCCGTTCGTGCGCAACCGCTCCAGCCACGCCCGCAAAAGTCCCGCCGCTTTCTGCCCTTCCGGAAAGACGCGGCCGCTCGATCCGACATAAGTATCGATCCCCAATGAGTGCACCCATTCCTGCAAATGAACCGGCCCAAATACGTTCAGCAGATCACGCCAACGCTCCGGCTCCGTCCCGTATCGCTCCGGAAAATTCTCAACCGGCTCGCTGTGCGTCAGATTCAAGCCGCCGCGTCCCGCGATGAGTAACTTGCGTCCAAACGAAGTCTGCGCATCGCACAGGATGGTTCGTGCGCCGGTCGCGCTGGCGATCTCCGCCGCGCGCATCCCCGCCGGCCCACCGCCTATCACAAGAACACGGTTCATCTCTAAGAACTAACGGAAGAAGAAGATATATAGACAGGATTAACAGGTCCGCCAAGGGATGGACTCGCCGCGGAGAGATTTCTTGGATTCAGATCACTTCATTCAAGGGGCTCGTCCCGCAGGCGCGGGATCGGGCCAATCCTGTCCAACACCTTTGCCTGCCGATGATGAGAACGCGACGCAATAGGAGTCCGCTTCCCTCGTCGTCATATGTCACATGTTTTTAGGGCGTGTTGCCCAAATCGCTGTCAAACAAATCAAGAAACAACGACGCGCTAAATTGACCCATAGTGCGTTTTGATTTTCGGTTAAGGTCATTTGAACCCTCGAAGAACGTGTCTTCCCGACCATTTGTCATTTGGGCAACACGCCCTTTAGATGCGACCCCCTTTTCCCTAACGGATAACCATCAAGGTTCCGGCATCGCTCCAGTCGCTAGTGCCGGCGGTGCCGGCTGCGTTACACTCGAAGCCGTGGGTTACTCCGCACCAATGATCCACACGGGGCCCGCGAATCCGTGGATGGGGCGGACCAGTGACGGATTCAAGTGAAGGCGGCACTGACGTTTTTATCGCGAAACCTCGGGGGCTCTCTTGTTCATAATATCCAGGTGATTCTTGGGCCCTTTGTCATCCCCCCTAACAATTCGGCCATTCATCACGCCCCAGGACGACCCATCCTTCATCACCGCCACATACATCGGCATGTGGTAGAGATCGCTCGAATAAATCTATGTTTCGACGGGAATGTTGCCCGCAATCTGCGAGGACACGACAGCGACGACCTGATTGCCTGCACTGGCTTTCGGCTGGCGTATCAGCTGGGACAGTAAATCAACCTGTTTGGCGGTAGAGCCATCGGATGACACCGTGACGCGGTAATGGCCCCCCGTGGAGATATCACTTTTCTTCTGGGAGGTCGCGAGCGCGTAGACTAGGAAGCCCTTCTCCGTGGGGTCGTCCAGAACAACGTATTCATAACGAACATCATGATAAAGGCTCCCGTTAAGCGCGGCGATGGCCGTCACCCTTGCTCGCCTCTTCGCCGCGGTTGTAGCGCCGCAATCGGAACGTTGGCTGAGCTGGACCAGAAGATTGCCAAGGCGCTCGGTGGTCTTTAAATCGAATTGGCGGATATCTACAGCGCCCGCAAAGGGAACCGAGAAGAAGTAGATGGCAAGGAGCGAAACAATTCGCATGTGTGAATCGGCCAACTTAGTTGGGTTTGTCATGATCCAGGAACTTGCCGACGGCGTTTCCTTCTTCGCTTCCGTCCGGCCGCAGAATCAGCCAATTATCAATTTGGCTCTCTTTCACCGTGATGGTCTGACCCTTCTTGTAGCTCTTAAGGATATCTACCGTCCCAAGCACGCCCGTGATTTTGTTTCCGCTAATCCTCGTTACCCCGATGAACGAATCTTCGCGAAGACCATTTGGATCAAACAGGCGAACACGAACCGAAAGACTACAGCCTGACGGCAAACCCGCGAGAAACCGAGCCTTTGCCACGGGATAAGTCGCTCTCGCTTTTGCGATATAAGGCCTGATTGCCTTGTCGTATTCAGCCAGCTGTTCCTTTGTCATCTTCATTGGCTTATCGACTGGCGCGTTCTTTTGCGCGTGCTCGTGATTGGCCACACCGATTCCGTCGACCCAGTTATCCTTAGGCGGCTTGGGCAGCGTCGTGATCGAGCGGAGCCTTTCCGCAATACACTCCGCCATCGGAATCTCAGCTGACCACAACAGACGCCTCACACGCCCATCCGCGCCGATGATGAATGCAATGGAGCCGGGCTGTATCGTATCGGGCGTCTTGCCCGTGCACGACTTCATCGCGGCGATCAACGTCGAATTAATCGCTTCAAGAAACCGGTCCTGATATTGTCGCGCTTGCTTGCTCTGCCGTTTTTCGCTGGACTGCTTGAGCAGTGCCTCCACCTCGCGCGCAGGCACAGGTCCTGCCGGGACCGCAGCGTGTAATGCCTTAGCCGCTTCGGTGACGAATAGTACGAGAAAGACTATTGCCAGCTTGGTTTCGACCAACGCTTTAGCCTAACGAGTTATTAGTGTCAATCAAGTCGAATATTGCAACACGGGATCGCAAAAAGACCGCTTCAAGTCACGCCTTCACATCGCGACAACGCTCGTCGCGCTGACGTCGTCGCGGTACGAAGCCATTCGACGGACTCAAGGTCCTTCGAACCAGGTGCCATTCATCGTAAGCCGCCTATGATAGATGAGAGATCCGACCCCCTTTTTTTCCTGCGATCAGGACTTTGAAGTCCATCGCGCGATCATGGCCTTTACTTCCTCAACGGGGCGCACTCGGCCGGCTTCGACGTATTTCAAGGCGCGCTCCAGCGCCGTTTCCAGGGCTGGTGCGAAGAAATGGCAGCACAAATAGGGGCGACTGGCAATTGACCGGCACCGGCACCGGCTCGGAAATGAATTCCATGATAACCTACGCCCCCGAAGACGGCGGTGGCAGCAACACCGAAATCATCTTTCTCGGCCGCAAGACGAAATAAGTTACGAATTGCCACATCCGATACGCGCCTGGCCGCGACGAAGGCTCGGCGTAGGCGGATTTGTCGTCGAAATTCTTACCTCAAATATTGAATGTTTAGATACGACCCCGTCTAGCCCCGCACTGGGAGATTGAGACCGCAGATCAAATGGTCGATTTCGGGCCGCTGCTTCACGGCCCTGGTCGCGCCGCGCTCGAATGATCCAACAAAGCTCACCGACGCTCTCGCCGAATTGTACAAACCGCCGACGTAGTAGTGTTTCAGGTAGGGAAACTCGACGGCTTAAAGCCGTCGAGTTTTAAACACCTGCTTTTAGGAAAGGTCTTCCCGCCCCGGCACACTTTCTTCGGTCAAAACTCATCGATCATAAGCGGGTTATGATAGAGAAGAGGAGAGCAGGGAGATTGAGACCGCAGATCAAAGGGTCGGTTTCGCTGAGGGGGGTCTCGTAAGAATCAGGCTAATCCTGCCTAGAACCTTTGCCTGCCGATGATCAGCACACGGCGTGATAGGAATCCGCTTTCCCCGTCATCAAATGTCAAATGTTTAGACACGACCTTAATCTACGCAACCGACCTTAATCTACGCAATTGGCAAAAATTCTGAGATGCGGTTTTCCGTCGACGACGCTAAAGGCCACCGTTCCGTAAAACCACCCCCACACATGTCGATGCTCACAAACGGCCGGAACAAAGCGCGCTTGCGACAACCGCTCACGCACTTCGTCGCGCAACGGTTTGGTCTCCTTGGTCGTTCCCCAAACCTTGGAATAGGAGGGGTAACCGTTGGGATCGACCCGGGCGACACCTTGAGGCGTGAATTGAATTTCATAGCGGTTTGGAAGACGGCGTGTTAAACATCGCTATGCCGAAAAGCTCAGTGGTCACGAAGAGCGTTCCTCTGGCGCATCCCCGAAGAAAGCGAGCCGTGGTTAAAGAACACGAGCAGCTTTACCTCGTCAGAAAGTCGGCAAACGGCACGACGAACGGATTTCGACACCACCGGCCGAAGGATAAGCGGACGGATAAAACTCCGACTGAAATATTCGATCCGGCAAGCGCCACTGTCGATTTTTCAGACAACGAACGCGGTGCAATCACGAAACTATTAGCGAAGAATGCCCATTTCCGGACCCATCCTTGGCCGGAACCTTTCGATAAAACTACGCATCATCTTCGGCTCGGCGACGCTCGCGATTTATCCTGGATTCCGACTCAGAGTGTCCATCTTGTCGTTACGTCACCTCCCTACTGGACGTTAAAGAAATACGAAGATAATGAGCAACAGCTCGGCGAGATCGCGAATTACGACAGCTTTTTGGACGAATTGGACAAGGTCTGGCGCGAATGCGCACGCGTTCTCGCCCCGGGCGGGCGCATTTGCTGCGTTGTCGGCGATGTTTGCATTCCGAGGTGCGAGGGACGCCATCGCGTTATGCCGTTGCATGCGGACATCATGGTGCGCGCACGCAAGTTCGGGCTGGACGCTTTAACTCCAATTCTTTGGTTCAAGATCGCGAACGGAGTGACTGAAGCCAAAGGCAACGGCGCAGGATTCTACGGAAAACCCTACCAACCAGGCGCAATCATTAAGAACGACGTTGAATACATTCTCCTCTTGCGGAAGGGCGGCGAATACCGTTCGCCAAGTCCGATGCAAAAGGTGTTGTCGATGTTAACGAAAGAAGAAATGAAATCATGGCTGCGATCTGCATGGCTCGACATCAAAGGTGAATCGACGCGGCGTGGTCATCCCGCTCCGTATCCTCAAAGTCTTGCTGAGCGGCTGATCAAGCTCTTCTCGTTCGCTGGCGATACGATTCTCGATCCCTTTGTCGGGACGGGGACGACGAATCTCGCCGCTGTTGCGACTGGGCGGAATAGCATTGGGAACGAAATCGAGTCGGCTTATCTGAAGATCGCAGAGCAGCGCCTTCATCTTGCCACGGGAATGCCACGGACGTTTGGGGCCAGTCATTCGACTCTCCGAGTCGAGAGATGAGCGTCGAAAAATATTCCTTACTTCGGACGTTCCGCGGCCTTTTCGAAGGCAAACCGTATCGTCACCGCATCGCGAACCTGGGCGACCTCGTTGCCTCGTATCTCTACGAAGATCTCGCCGCGCTCAAGAAGTCGGCAAAACTCTTAGAACGTGTCGAGCACCACGAACGCGTGGTGAACCTAAAGAATGTCATGACCGGAAAACCGTCGCGGCGCGGTGATGGAACCTTCGGCGAGCTAGTCCCTGCGGCGCTCGCAGTTACTGAGAAAGGAATGCTTGTGGCGCGCGGTCCTGTCGCAACGATCGAGATTGGCGCCGAAACGAAGATTCTGGCTAAAGCGATGATCAAGCAGATCGACCGCGTCATTAACGACCTGACGAATCAGGTGACGCAATTTAAGCGCGGCGGCGGCAATCCGATCTGTGTCGCCTTTGTCGGGATTAACTTCGCTGAACAATACGTCTCGTTCGAAGGGCGGAAGCGCTGGCCGACTGACGGGAAGAGATACAAGCATCCCATTCAAGAAGCCGCCCAAGCCGAGCAGCGCCTAGAGGAAAGAGCTCGTCCAGCATTCGATGAATTTCAGATTCTGCCGTTCCGCGCCACGAACGCAAAGCCGTTTCCATTCGAGTGGGTCGATCTGGGCAATACTGAAATGGAATACTCGTCGGTCCTAACCCGCGTCTCGCGCGAATACGATCGGCGATTTCAATGAGCGCGTTTCAGATCAGTGTCGATAGTAAGCTCTGACCCCACTCTGCCCCCTATTGCGGATTATTGAGGGGCCGCGATACGGCCAGCCTATACTTATTCAGCCACGGCTCCGGCAAGGCGCTTTCCGTGTCTCTGTAACTGATGCGTATCATCGCGCCTGTGCGGTGACCGAAGAACACTCGCTACCAGCCCTCGAAGCCGCGCACATTCGGCCATTTGCAAAGGAGGGGCCCCACGAAGTACGAAATGGACTGCTGCTCCGAGCAGACCTTCATCGTCTCTTCGAACGGGGCTATCTCACGGTCACTCCTGAATACACTCTCGAAGTCAGCGATCGCCTACGCAACGACTGGCAAAACGGCACAACCTACTATCCTTTGCGGGGTAAACGAATTGCCGTGCCGAACTCAGATGCAGAACGACCGACCGCAGACCTTCTCGGATGGCACAACTAGAACGTTTTTCTTCAGTAGCCCGGATCGATCGATGAGTTACACGAGCCTCACATACACGGACCTTTCCGAGCGCTTCTCCAACCTGCGACAAGCGCCGCTCGGCGATCGCCGCGCTCCTCACAAGCCGCTGTTGATATTACTAATGTTGGGGCGTTATCAGCGCGGAGACGTCGCCGCGCTCTCCTTTTCAGGGAAGAAGGATTTGAGGGGAATTTGGGTCAGATCTTCACTTTTGACATTGGAGACGCGATCCGCTCAGCGATAGGCGCTGCCTATCGCAGGCAGTGGCACTAAGTATTTCAAAGAGGGCCGCGCCTGATCGTTAGTCACGCATGCACACATTAACTCTCAGCGGCAAATCATCGAACGGCCGGCTGCTTGATTCGAAGACCTCCCTGCGCTTGCGCGCTTTTCGCTTCCTGAGCGCGCGCTCCGCCCAGCTTGAGCGGCCCAGTGTGGCCGCAGAGTTCATTCTTTTCGCAATGATCGCTCTGACCGCTATTTGGCCAATGTTCACCCTCGCTCACGCCATGAGCCTGATCAGGTAAGATCCGGACTGAAGAATCGCGGCACCAAGGCCCCTCCCACATTCTTTCAGGACGGGAAGGCGGCGGCAGCTTCCTCGCGGAAGGCGGCGGCGGCTTTGCTCTCGAAGCGCAACGGATTGCGCAGCAAAACCAGCTCGCGCGTCGGCACCGGGCGGGCAAAGGGCACGGCCACGCATCCCTTCACGAATTCGCTGTGGACCATCATTTCGGGCACGACCGTTACGCCGAGCCCGGCCGCCACGAGCGCGGCGATGGTGGTGAGCTGCGCGCCTCGCAGGACCAGCTCGGGTTTGAGGTGGTTCGCGGCCAGCAACCGCCGAACCGTGATCGAGAGCGCATGCGCTTCGTGCAGGAGGAGAAACTTCTCCGAGGCGAGATCGCTCCATTTGATGGTTTTTTTCCGCGCCAGCCGATGCTTCGCCGGCACGAGCAGGAGCAACGGCTCCCGGCCCAACGAATGCTGCGCGAGCTTGGGCATTTCGTCGCCCGAGGTTGCGAGCACGACGTCGAGGGTGCCGTTTTCCAAACGCTGCGCCAGCTTGTCGGTCGTGTCCTCGAACAGCTCGAAAGTCACTTTGGGGTAGGCCCGCTCGAAGCGAACGATGAGCCGCGGCAGAACATAGAGCGCGATCGACGGGATCGCGCCGACCGAGAGTCGGCCGGCGACTTCGTCCTCGAGCGCCGCCACCGAGCGGCGGGCATCGGCGATGCCGGTCAGAATCTTTCTCGCGTATTCAAGCAGGCGCCGGCCGGCCTCGGTCAAGACCACCGCGCGCGGCAGGCGATCGAACAACTGCTGGTCCAGCTCCGCCTCCAGCTTCTGGATTTGCTGGCTGAGCGAGGGCTGCGACACATGCTCGCGTTCCGCCGCGTGGGAGAAGCTGCCCTCCTCCGCGACGGCCACAAAATACCGGAGCTGATGAATCTCCATGGTGGGGAGGATACTACAAAGTAGAAGGTAGGAAGGAGAAGGTACGAAGGCAATGCGGATTGCGGAAACAAGACCGGGGTCAGCGACCCTGGCTACCGAAGGCGGCAAGCGGAGCGCTCGCCCTACAACTCATCTGTGCTCCCTATCCGTGTGATCCGTGTAACCTGTCGCGCCGTAGCGTCGACATAGGCGGGTCCGCGGTAGAAATGGAAGGTGATGGTTGAGCGTTGATTCGCCTGCCTTTGGACGGCCCCGAAACATTTCGGGGTTGATCGTCCTTGAGCGAGAATTCGGTTAGAGTGCCCGCATGGCTGAAGTCACAATCGAGATAATCAAGAACGGACCTTACATCGTAAAAGGCGAGGTGGAACTGAGAGACAGCGAAGGCAAGGTCTATCCGGCCGAGCCACGCATGGCGCTCTGCCGTTGCGGCGCATCGGCCGAGAAACCGTTTTGCGACGGCACCCATTCGAAGATCGGGTTTCAGGCTGCGGAACGCGCCGTCCCGGAATCGAAGGAATAAAACAAAGGCACGAAAGCAATGCGGATTGCGAAATGCGGAATGTGAGCAACTCGCACAGAGGCCACGTCTTCCGGCACGACCGTCATCACAAACGGCACGGTCATTTCATCCGGCATGGTTGAGCGAGCGAACCGCGTAGCGCCCAAAACCAAATTCTTATCACTGCTACCAGGCAAAAATGACCAGAACCGCTTCTAAGATCCGTTTTAGCGCGAAACTCTTCCGGCCGGCGGCGACCGAGAAGGCCGGCTCCTGGACCTTTCTTACTCTGCCCAAAGATGCCAGTGCGAAGCTCCCCTCGCGGGGCATGACGACGGTCGATGGCACCATCAATGGCTTCCCGTTTCAAGCCACGCTCGAGCCAGACGGCCAAAAAGGTCACTGGCTCAAAGTGAATCGGAAGATGAGCGAAGCGGCGGGCGCGGACGCAGGCGACGACATCACACTGGAGATTGCGCCGGTGGGAGAGGAGCCGGAACCAAAGGTGCCGGCGGATCTGCGGAAGGCTCTCGCGGCCGTCCCGAAGGCGCGAGCGTTGTGGTCGGACATCACGCCCATGGCGCGCAGAGATTGGATCCACTGGATCACCTCCGCCAAGCAGCCAGAGACTCGCACGCGTCGGATCAAGAGTGCCTGCTCGATGCTCATTGCCGGGAAGCGCCGCCCTTGCTGCTTCGATCGGTCTGGGTTCTATAGCAAAAGCCTCAGCGGCCCTAAAGCGGCGATCACAGAGAAAAGCTGACACGCTGAAAAGCTGAAAGCGCCTGCGCAGGCGGCGCAGCTTCGCCGCGTGAAGCGTTAGAGCGGCCTGCCTCATCCCCATCTGTGAAATCCGCGTAACCTGTCGCGCCGTAGCCTCGACGTAGGCGGATCCGCGGTTAAAATAATTCTCTTCTTAAAACTTCCCACTCTTCACCGTTATTGGAGGAACCGGATGGTCATTGGGTAGCGGTAGAATTTGCCTTCGCTCGCCTGGATGGCGGCGATGATGACTAGGATTGCGTTCAGGACCCAGAGGATGGCGAGAAAGACGAAGCCGATCAGGATCAGGCAAAAGACTGCGGCAACGACGTTGTAAATCAGCATGGAGATCTGGAAGTTGAGCGCTTCCTTGCCGTGCGCGTCGATCTCGACCGAGTCGCCACGCTTCGTCAGCCAGACAATCAATGGCCCGAGAAGGTGGCCGGGGAAATGGAGGAAGACGCCGAGCAAAGCGCTGGCATGACAAAGCGCGGCCCATGTGCGGACGTTGGTGAGGGTGACGGAGGGAGCGGTGAGCGGTGGGGATGAGGGTGTCGTTTCCATGGCTTGTAATGATTGGATGCGGGCTGCCTTGGGTTTGGATTCAGAAAAAATTGCCTGCAGATTGCGCAGATTTTCACAGATTTCGAAGAGGAAGAATTTTTAACCACGGATGACACGGATTTCGCGGATGGTAGGCAGAACAGGAAGTTCGTCGCGGCGAGACATCGCGACCAGCGCTCCCACCACGGCGGGCAGGCGAGACGGGTGCGCTACCCGGGATTGTTGCTGGTGAGTTTACGCGGGTCCCGGTAGCCTCTCCGGCTCGATGGGGTTTTGGTCTCTTTTCACCGCGATCGGGCTGAATGCCGTGCCGGCCCTGGGCTGGTTCGTGGGCGAATGGTCGGCTGGCACCACCCTGCTGCTTTATTGGCTGGAAACGCTGATCGGCACGGTGCTGGTGGCCGCCCGCATTATTATCCATCGCCGCTTCCGGCCGAGCAAAGGCCATTGGGATTATCGCGCGCCGCAAACTCAGGGAGCGTCGTCATCATCGGCCGGACGCGGCTCGACTTATTTGACGGCGTTCCTCGTCCCGGCCCTGGCGTTCACGTTCGTCCACGGGATTTTTCTGGTCGTGCTCGGCTTCATGATGGTTGTCAATCTGCACAGCGTGGAAGCGCGGGTCGACGTGCACTCGTTGCTGACGGGGTTGTTAGGGATCGCGGTCTTTCAAGTCGCCGATTTCTTCTTTGATCTCACGCGGCTGCGGGACGAACCGTTCGCCTGGATCGAAAAACTCGGCCAGATCACCTTCAGCCGCGTCATCGTGGTTCACCTCACCATCATAGGCGGTATGGCGGCAGTCATGTTCACCGGCGCTGACCGGAATTTCTTCGGCGTCTTCATCTTTCTCAAGGCTTTGCTCAATTGCAGCCTTGCCCTTCCCCAATATCAACCCAAGACTCCGCCGCGCTGGCTCTCTTCTCTGATGGATCGAGTGCCATCGTCGAAGCACGATGACACCAACTTCGCGGAGTACTGGAAAGAGACCGACGATGAGGAAGCAGTGCGTCTCGCTCGCAACGAAAAGCCGATTTAGCTGAAAGTAGGAAGTAGAACTCCGAACGGTTTCGCGAGCGGGAGGCTAAAGTAGAAATCTCTTCAAGTTCGTGATGGCAAGGGCGCCATCACCAGCACGCGAGGGCGCGTGCGCTCCCCGGCAGGGGCATCTAGCATCCAGAGTCGCGGCACTGTCTTCTTCGCCAAGGCTACGGCGCACCAGGGAGGCCCCTCCCACGTTCAGGCCGCTCCCACCCTCACTTCATTCGATCGAATGTTTTCTGAAGTAATTGGAGATCGCTGGCGTGGCCGACCTTTTCGCGCGTCGTGTCGATCCACTTTTTCTCCAGGGCATTCTTCGTAGGCCTGTCGTTCTGGTAGAAGACGCCGAAGACGCCGGGGAAGGGGATTTGCGCCAGTTTGTAGGCCGCGAGTTCGTCGGTGACGTCGTGGCGGAGGTCGTCCTCGGGGGTGTTGTCGTATTTTTTTTCCTCGATCACTTCAAAGGCGCCGCCCTTCCTTGGGTTGGCCGGGTCGAAGACGCCGGGGAAGAATTCTACGCATTCACTTAAACACTCGATCACTGAAAACCCTGGGTGATCCATGGCGCGCTCGATCATTTGGATCATGTGATTGACCTGAGTGGCGTGGGTGCGCGCGATGAAGCTAGCCCCGGCACTGATCAGTTTCTTCATCGGGTTGACTGGCTGATCGATCGAGCCGGTCGGGTCGGTCTTGCTCTTGAAGCCGATGGGCGACGTCGGGGACGTCTGCTTCTTGGTCAGGCCATAGACGAAATTGTCCATGATGAAGTAGACCATGTTAATGTTCTTGCGCGCGCCGTGCTCGAGGTGATTGCCCCCGATGGAGAAGCCGTCGCCGTCGCCGCCAAACAGGAAGACGTGTAGATCAGGCCGGGCCAGGCTGATGCCGGAGGCGAGCGGGACGGCGCGACCGTGGATGAAGTGAGCGCCGTGACCGTTGACGAAATAGGGAAAACGGGAGGAACAGCCGATCCCGGCGAGCGTGACGATTTTCTCGTGATCGATCTGGCGTTTCTCCAGCACCTTGTAATAGGAAGCGAGCACGGCGAAATCGCCGCAACCGGGGCACCAGGTTGGGTGATCGGCCGTGATTGCTTTCTTGGTGAGTTTCTCGCGGGGTGGTTCGGCGGTTGTGACTGTGTCGCTCATAAATGGAAAGTTAATTTAAGAATCTTCGGCGAGCCGCCGAAGACAACAGGGGAGCCCCCTGTGCTCTCCGGAAGCGTGCGCTCCCATCGGTCCGATCCACTCCTAGTTCCCAGATTAATTTGCATCATTTTTTGTTTTCTTCGGCGGAGCCGGAGAGAGCGACCTCGGCGCTTTCGGCGCGCTCGGTGGGCGGATGTTTGGAATGATCTTTGAGGCCGGAGGAAGCGTCGGCAGCTTCGGTGCCGGGTTTTGTCGGCGTGGTATCGCCGGCGTTTTCGGCTCGGGATGAAACCTTGTTCTCTGCGGCCGACACGGCCGTCGCTACATTGCCGGCGTTGGCAGAGGAGCCGTTGGGCGACGCCGACCGGGTGCCGAAGGGGCGCTTGAAGACGCCTTCTAAAATCTCTTTGACGCGATAGGTGAGGCCATCGGTCTTGGTCAGGCTTTCGATTTTGGGTTCACAGAAACGCGCGCGCAGAATGGTGGCGAGCTGGCCGTAACCGTAGATGCCCTGGTCGTTCATCTCGACCACGACGATGCGCTTAAATTTGGCAAAGATTTTTTCCAGCCCGTTCGGCAACGGATGAATGTGACGCAAATGGATGGCCGAGACATTTTCCCCGTTTTGCCGCCCGAGTTTAGCCGCGTCGTGGATGGGGCCGTAGGTTGATCCCCAGCCAACGAGCAGGACGTCGCCCTCGGGATCGCAGAAAACTTCCGGGACCGGGATTTCCTCAGCCAGTTTTTGCAACTTGGCGCGGCGCTTGGCCGTCATGGCCATGTGCAATTTGGGACTTCCGGTCGGGTGCCCCATTTCATCGTGCTCCAGGCCGGTCACGAGTGGATATTTCCCATCCAACATGCGCGTGCCGGGCGGAACGTGCTGGGTGATTCGGGCAAGATCGTAAGGCTTCGATCCTTCCCGTGGCGTCAAGTCGGGCTTGGGATCCTGCATCAGCTCAGCCAGTTTCGGTTCATCGAACGCCTCGATCCGCGTAGCCAGCGAGGTGTCGCTCAGGATAAAGACCGGCGTGCTGTACTCGCGCGCGATGCGCGCCGCTTCGAGCGCGATATAAAAGCAGTCTTCCACCGTTTTGGCGGCGAGCACGACGCGCGGGCTGTCACCGTGCCCACCGTAAATGGCCTGGTGCAGATCGCTTTGCTCGACGTTGGTGGGCAAGCCCGTGCTGGGGCCGCCTCGTTGCACATTGATAATAATGAGCGGGATCTCGGCCATGGAGGCCCAGCCGATCGCTTCCGTCTTCAATGAGATGCCCGGTCCGGCGCTGCCCGTGACAGCCAGGTATCCCGAATAGGAAAAGCCGAGCGCCAATGAAACCGCGCCTAGTTCGTCCTCCGCCTGCACAAACATGCCGCCGTATTTGGGAAACTCGCTCCGTAGCACTTCCATGACGGACGACCATGGCGTAATCGGATAACCGGCTCCGTAGCGGACGCCCGCCGCGATCAATCCGTAGGCCAGCGCCTGATTGCCATCCATCGTGATCTGATCGCGGCTGCCGGCCACCTTTTCCACCTTCTCGAATTGATATTGATGCGAGAGAACTTTCCCAACCGGATAGGCGTAACCGGCCGTAAACGCCATGATGGCGGTGTTGACGATGCTCTCGTCTTTCCCGGAGAATTTTTCTTTGATCAGGGTAGTCAATTTCTCGATGTCGAGGGTGAAAATTTTCGAGATCAGACCGAGCACAAAAATGTTTTTGCCCTTGTCCTTGGCCGTTCCACCAAGCGCCTCGACCGTTAAACCGGTGATGGGCACGCCAACGTAAACGAAACGTTTGTCGTCGAGGTTCGGCTCCACGTTGTCCGAATCGTAAAGGAGCACGCCGCCTTCTTTGAGGAAGTCGATGTGATCCTGGTAACTGTGCTGATAGAACGCGACGAGGAAATCGGCTTCGTCGCCGGCCGAGAGCACTTCGCCCGTGCCCATGCGAACCTGAAAAATGGATGGGCCCCCGGAAATGGTGGCGGGGATCGTCATGTAGGTCATGACTTCCTGGTCGCTACGCCCGGCTAACCGCGCGAGAAAGGCGCCAGCGGATTGAATTCCATCCTGGGAATTACCGGCCAGCCGGATAACGGCGTCCCGAATATTTTCCGGACGCAAATCAGCGCGTTCGGAGGGCGCCGGGCCAGCCACGGCCGGAGCGCTGTTGTCGGGCGAGGCGGGAGTATCGTTCACGGAATTAGAACACTATCAAAACTGGGGCGTGAATCCAGTAGCCATTTTTCCGGGAAACCTGAAGAAGGCGCGTCGAGGCCGGACGGCTCGAAGAGCCATCCCTACCTGGGTGACGGGAAGCTGACAGCTTCCCCTACAGAAGACGGGGTTTTCGCCACGAATTGGGGAACCAGCAGAGGACGCAAGCAGCGCCGAGGGACACGTAAAAGCGGCGTCCTGCCGCTTTTACTTCACTTCTTTTTGCGCGCGGGCGGGGCCTTGCCCCCGAAGAGGTGCTTGAAGCTTTGCCCGATCTTATCCATGGCATTCGGAGTGGGCGTGGCTCTCGACCGGGAGGAATGACTGCTTTGCGATTTCATTTGGAAAGTCACTTTTGCTTCCGCCGAGGTCGCGATCGTGACGGTCTGGCTTTTGTCGGATAATTCCGGGTAACGCGCGACGAGCTTCTGTTTGCCTAACGGCAGGTCCACCGTGAGCGGCGTCTGTCCCAGCGAATGAGAGCCAAAAAAGATCTCGGCCCCATCCGGCACGCTCGTGATCGTGGCGCTCCCGTGAGGGAAAGTGTAATCGACCGGGACGTTCTCGCCGGCATTGACTGTGATTTCGGCGCGATCATCCGGCCAGCCTTCATGATGAAAGAAGAGGGTGTAACGGCCGGGCGGAAGATTCTCCACCGCATTGGGCGCCGATCCGGTGCGAAGAGGCGTTGCGCCCGGCGCGGTGTTACCGGCAATCACGCCCGGATAGACCGAGAACGTCGCGCCGCTGGGCGTGGTCGTTAACTGCAAGTTCGCATTTTTCGACAGCGTCTTCACGATCGCGGACGTCGATTCTACGACGGTCGGATGTTCCTCGATTGAGGGAGGTTCAGGATTAACCGAAGTTGGTGGCGACGGGTCGGGCTTTCTGGATTTTTCCACGGCGTAGCCGGTGGCCGGCGCCGCTTTGGGCGCCGCGGTCGTGGCAACAGGTGGCGCTTTGGGCGGACGATTGACAATGAGAGAGAGCGCCGCGATCAGCAAGACGACGCCGCCGGCCAGCGCCGCTATGCGCGTGTCGACAGAGAACATCGGCTTGCGCTTTTCCGTCGTAACGCGCACAGGACCGTTCAGACGAAGGCGGCGCGCGACATCGGCCGGGGTGCGAGGACGATGCTCAGGATCCTTGGCCAAACATTGGGCGAGCGTTTCCTCCCAATACTTGGGAATCGATTCGCCCTGGATGCCAAACTTGGCGCGCCGTTGCCCCACCGTTGGCGCGATCACATCGCGCACCTGCGAGGCGACGTCGCCGCTATAGAAGGGAGGCTTGCTCGAAAGCATTTCGTAAAGCGTCGCGCCCATCGCGTAGATATCATCCGCCGCCGCCGGGTCCTCGCCGAGAAGCTGTTGCGGGCTCATATAATTCAGAGTTCCGCTGGAGGTGCGCACGCTCACACAACTCATGGAATCGCGCAGGGTGCAGGCGATCCCGAAATCGGTCACTTTCAGTTCGTTCCGGCTGTTGACCATGAGGTTGGCCGGTTTGAGATCGCGATGGATGACGGCGGCCGTGCCGTGCGCGTAGGTGAGAGCGTCGCAGAGAGAAGAGGCCCAGCTGGAAATCTCGCTCACTTCGAAGCATTTGGCCGGCTTCTTCACGCGCAGGGACGAGAGAGTCGAACCATCGACGTATTCCATGGAGATGGCGGCGGTGTGTCCGTCCTCGATGAAATCAAAAATGCGCACGATATTGGCGTGCGTCAGCATGAGGCTCTTGCGCGTTTCACGTTTCAAATCCTCCTGAGCGGAGGCGTCAAAGCAGACGGTTTCGGGCACGAGTTTCAACGCGACGAGTCGATCGAGCCGTTCGTCGCGGGCCAGCCAGACCATGCCCATCCCGCCGCGGCCAAGCACTTTTTGCAAGGTGAAGCGATCAAACAATTTGGTGCCGCCGACGACACCGCGCGTGGTCTGCCCGAATTCGCCGTCGTCTTCGGGGACAGGTCCTGAGTCCATTCCCTTGCGGAAAAGCACGGTGCATGCCCCTGCGCCTCGTTGGCACGCATTCGGCTTAATCCAACGCATGAATAATGCGGCCCTGGCCGCCTGGCTGGACATCGGAAGCCAACAATTTCCCTTGGTCGGAAAGACGTTTTCGCTGGGCCGAGCCAAAAGCAACAACGTGGTGTTTGGCTCCGCCAAAGTGTCGCGACGTCATGCCCTCGTGCATGCTCAGGGCGGCTCGGAATTCTCGCTGGTCGATCTGGGCAGCAGCAACGGAACTCACCTGAACGGCCGCCGCGTGATTCAACCGATCCCCCTGCAGCCCGGCGATGTCATCCAGATCGGCGAGCAAAGTCTGGTGTTCCGCCTCGAGATGCCGACCGACACCGAAGATCAGATGTATATGACCGAAGCGCAGCTGACCGTGCGCGATGTCTCGGAGCTGACTTGCTGGTTTCTCCTGCTCGATATTGAAAATTTCGTGAAGCTGACAGGCAATCTAGCCGACGCCGAGCTGGCCCGGATGGTGGGCGTGTGGCTGGCCGAATGCCAATGGATCATTGAGAACAACGGCGGAACCATCAGCAAGTTTCTGGGAGACGGGCTTCTCGCCTACTGGAACGCGCAACTCTGCCGGCGCGAAAACGTGAACGAGGCGCTGAACTCCCTGCAAGCGCTGCAGAGCCGGCAGCAGCCGGCGTTTCGATGGGTGCTCCATTACGGCAAGGCGGTTTTTGGCGCGGCCGCGGCGGTGGGCGAACTGAGCGCGCTCGGCCAGGATCTTAATTTTCTCTTTCGCATGGAACGAGTGGCCGCGGCGCAAGGATTTTCCCATCTCCTGAGCAAAGCAGCCCACCGGGAACTAACTCCGCAAACGAATAGCCAACCAGTGGGGATATTCCCGCTAAAGGGCTTCGAGGGCGAGCACGCCTTTTTCGGACGCTAAGAAAGAAAAGTCGTCCGTCCGCCGCGCTGGCGGCCTACTTTACAAAGCAGCCGCAGCCGAGAAAATGGACCGCCGTTGCGAGCGCACGCTCGCGTCGACCCCGGGCACCAAGATTTCATTTTCCTGAGCAGCCGTAACGAGGAATGAATCCCGGGCCAAGCCCCGGGCCGTCTCCACCATGGCATCGATTTCAAAATCCGTGTGGGCCGGATCGTGATGGAAGAGGGAGAGTTGTTTGACACCCGCTTTTTGAGCGATCGCCACGCTATCGGGCAAGCAGCCGTGGCCCCAGCCTAACCGGCTGGCGTACTCAGCCCCGGTGTACTGCGTATCGAGAATCAGCAAATCGACTCCGCGCACAAATTGGATCAGGGCTTCGGTCCGGGCGTGGGCAGTGGCGGCGTGGCCGGTCCGCGTGACGCTGGCAAACGGTTCATGATCGGGAAGGTAAGCGACCGATCCGCCAGTGGCTTCGATGCGAAAACCGGCGCACTCGCCCGGATGATTCAAGGCAAAGAGCTGAAGGTCGAAGGCTCCTAGCCTGGTATTTCCGGAAGCGATCTCTTCCACCGCGGCCAATCCGCGCATTTGCTCCAGACCCACCGGAAAATTGATTGGGTTCATTTGGTTGGACATTGCCTGAGTGAGCCTGGCCCCGGCGCCCGGTGCGGCCATCAAGCGGATGCGATTGGACGCCACATAGGCCGGTCCAAAAAAGGGCAGTCCCTGGATGTGATCCCAGTGCGTGTGCGAAATCAGGAGGGTGGCGTCGAGCGGAGCGGAGCCGGACTCACTCATCAAGTCGACGCCGAGCGCGCGGATGCCGGAGCCGGCATCGAGAATCAGGATCTGCCCGTCCGCGCGGACTTCCACGCAGGAAGTATTGCCGCCATAGCGCGCGGTCGTTAGGCCGGGAGACGGCGTGGAGCCGCGCACACCGCGGAAGCGAACCATCATCTGATGAGCACCGGATGAAGCCATTTTAATTAAGCGGGGTTCGCCCCCAATGGTAAATCGACCTGAAACGCTGTGCCCTTGTCCGAACTCTGGACCGAGATCGATCCGCCATGCGCTTCGACCACGGCCTTGCTGATGGCGAGACCGAGCCCGGTGCCGTTGTTTTTGCCGTGCGTGACAAAGGGTTCAAAGATTCGCGGCAACAGTTCAGCGGGAATTCCGTGCCCGGTATCGGCCACTTCGAAGCGCACGCAGGATTCGACGCGCTTCGCGCTGAAATGGAGCACATGGCCCTCGCCATTCTTCATCGCTTCCCGACCGTTTCGAATGAGGTTGGCAAAAACGCGCACTAGACGGTGTTTATCGACCGTAATTTTGCCGTCGTAAAGGATTTCCATTTGGACATTCACGCGGATTCGGCACTTGGCGAAATCCGGCTCAAGACTGTGCACGAAATCCACCAGACTGATGGGCTGCAGGTTGAGCTGCGTGTGGCCCCGCGAAAAATCGATCAACTCGCGCGTCATCGTATCCATCTTTTCGACCGCCTCGCGGATAAGGGTAGCCATCTTCCCGGTCAGATCGTCCTGGCTGGTTCCGCGAATGATTTCGCAGGCTCCGAGGATGCATCCGATCGGATTGTTCATGTCGTGCACGATCGAGCTGATGGTCGTGCCGATGAGGGCGAGACGCTCATTGCGCATCATTTCCTCAATGAAACGCTGGTTGTTACTGCGCAGCCGTCCGGTCACGGACTTCATGAAATTGCTCAAGACCTCGTGGGGAGCCAGGCGCAGCAGCAGATTCCAACTTGGCCGATCAATCCGTGCGAGCACGGCGTGATCGACCGCAGCGGCCTGGGCGGAACGCCGACCCGTGTCGATCAGCGCCATTTCTCCGAAGAAATCGCCCGCCATCAAATAGGCGAGCGCCTCCTGTTGACCGGCCCGGCCCTTCTTCGAGATCCTGACGGAGCCCTGCGCGATCAGGTATAACGAATCGCCCGGCTCGTTCTCTTCGAAAATGACCTCGTTCGGCCGGCACTCGAGGATTTCAATGTTCTCCAAAATCTGGGTGTAAACGTCGTCGCTGAGACCGATCAGAAGGTGGTTCTCCCGGAAACGATTCCGGTCCGGGGGTGCGGCGGCGGGATGATCGCCCGGAACCGCTCCCATCAGCGGGCTCATAGCCGCGCCTGGCGATGGCGCGAAAGCCTCAGGGGGTGACGCAAGGGGCTTCATCGAGTGAGGGTTAAGGAAGAGTCCATAGGGCGGTGGCCGTGCCTCGGGGGAGCACCAAACATGCCGATGATACCAGACGGGAGCACCACCGGGGCCATGTCAGCCCGCGCAAACCCAGCAGGAATTTGTAAAACAATCGTCGAAATTCGGTTAATCCCGCTTACAAAGAAGAAAGCATGCCTACGACGCTTGAACCTGTCCGTCCCATCGAGCTCGCCGAAATCCATGCAGCGCGGAAACGGATCGCGGGCACCAGTATCCGGACACCCCTGGTCCGGCTCGAACTGGGACCGGGATATCCGGATATCCGGCTGAAGTTGGAAAACCTCCAACCGATCAACGCCTACAAGTTGCGTGGAGCGGCCAATGCAGTCGCGATGTTATCGGAAGAGGAGAGAAAACGCGGTGTCTGGACGATCAGCGCGGGCAACGCCGGGCAAGGCGTGGCCTATGCAGCCAGAAAGGCGGGCGTGCCCTGCACGGTCGTGGTGATCGAGACGGCGCCGGCCGCCAAGATCGAGCGGATGCAGGCTCTGGGGGCAAGGCTCGTGCCGGTCCCGTTCGAAGCCGCCTGGAATGCTTTGGAAGAACGTTCGTATCCCGGAGTCGAGGGAACGTTTGTGCATCCCTTTGACGATCACAATTTCATCGCCGGGCATGCCACCATGGGTCTCGAAATTTTGGAAGACGCGCCCGACACGGCGGCCGTGATCGCGGGCATTGGCGGCGGCGGACTGATCGTGGGTGTGGGCAGCGCCATCAAAGCGCTCAAACCGGAGATTAAAGTTTGGGGCGCAGAACCGGAGACAGCCGCTCCGGCCGCGCTCTCGTTCGAGAAAGGATCGGCGCAAGTCTTCGAGAATCGGATCCCTTCGTTCGTGGACGGCGCCGGCGGCCAGAGCATTTTCCCGCGCATGTGGGAGCGGATCAGGCCGGTGGTGGACGGTTGCATCGTGGTCAGCCTGGATGAAACAAAAAGGGCGATGCGCCTGATGGCAGACAAGGTCCGCGTCATTTCGGAAGGAGCGGGCGCTCTTTCCCTGGCGGCGGCCCTGACCGGAAAAGCGGGCGACGGCCCGATTGTGGCCGTGGTTTCCGGCGGGAATTTGGACCTGAAGAAGTTTTGCGAATTGATCGAGTCGGTGGCGTGATGAGGCGCGCGGGGCGGGAACGTTTCGCGCGTTATTCGTCGGCTCGACAGAGTCTCGCCCCACCGGCGATAGTGGCAGGCATGATGAGAGCGATCGTTCTCGGGTTGCTGTCTCTGACTGCAGTCGTCGCGGGCGCGGCGGGAGAGGTGGCTGCGCCGAAGTTTGAGGCGAAGGCAGCGGATCGGTTTGCCCAGCTGGCCCTGGCCTGCGTGCATAAGGAGTATCCGAACAAGATCAGTCACGTGCTCAACAGCGCTGCGGATGTAGCGCCGCCGCACCAGCTGACTCCGGCCTTCTGCGGCTGCTATGACTGGCACTCGTCCGTGCATGGCCATTGGCTACTCGTTAGGCTGGTGCGCACGTTTCCCGATGCCCCGTTCGCGACGGCCGCTCGTGAAGCTCTCAAAAAGAGCCTAACCGCTGACAATCTAAAGAAGGAAGCAGCGTATCTTCAAGGAGAAGGCCGGACCAGCTTCGAGCGTCCTTACGGATTGGCCTGGTTGCTGCAATTGTGCGCCGAGCTGCGCGAGTGGGATGATCCACAGGCCAGGGAGATGGCGGCCAACCTGCGGCCCTTGGAGGAGGCGGCCGTGCAGCGTCTCCAAACCTGGCTCCCAAAACTTTCGCATCCGGTCCGGTTCGGAGAGCATGATCAAACCGCGTTCGCGCTTGGTTTGTCGCTGGATTACGCGCGCTCCACCGGCCACGAGGCCTTCGCCCAGCTCCTGACCGACTCAGCGCGGAAGTTTTTTCGGGCAGACAAGAATTGCCCGCTGGTCTACGAACCTTCCGGCGAAGATTTTCTTTCACCCTGTCTCGGCGAGGCCGACGTGATGCGTCGCATTCTGCCGCCCAAAGAATTTGCCGAGTGGTTTCACGGCTTTATGCCACAGGTGCCGACGACGAGCGGGGCCGATTGGCTGCCGGTGGTGGTGTCACCCGACCCGAGCGATCCGAAACTAGCGCATCTCGATGGGTTAAACCTGAGTCGCGCCTGGATGCTCGAAGGGATCTTGTCGGTTTTGCTCCCGGATGATCCGCGGCGCCCGGCCCTGCAGGCAGCGGCGGAGGCCCATCGTCGCGCCGGACTGGCAGCCGTCACGGGCAAGCACTACGAAGGCGGACACTGGCTCGGGAGTTTTGCGGTTTACTTGACGACACAACGCGGGATCGCGAAGGGAGCTCCCAAAGAAAAGCTGTTGAAAGACCGGTGACGTAAAACCGGGCCTGGCTCCATGGGGAGGCGATGTCTGGCGCCTATCCCGATAGCCACGATGGTCGTTACAAGGTAAGATGCCGGCTCGTATCTTTCACCGACCGACCATTTTTATCCCACGCCGCGTTCGATGTCTTTTTTCTGCAGGTCCCGCCCGTCCCGCATCTTTGGCTTCCGCCTCAGCCTCCTGAAGTGCGCGGCCATTTTTTGTCTAACGATTCCGGCCCGGAGTCCGGCGGCGTCCTTCCTGTTTGACGCCGCCCATGCCGAGACGGCCGGTAATGCCGATTGGGTGATCGACGAAGACATAAGTCCACAACGGTTCCCGACCCCGGATCAATCCACCGTGACGGCCTCGACTGCGGAAACCTATTGGACGGGCGCTCTTTCTTCCTGGGGGATCGCGCTCGTGAAGCGGGGCCATCACGTCGAGACGCTTCCGTCCGGAACGGCCATTACTTACAACACGGCCAACGCCCAGGACCTCTCTCATTACCAGGTCCTGGTGATCGATGAACCGAACACGGTGTTCACCACTGCGGAAAAAACCGCGATCGTGAATTTTGTGCGCGCGGGTGGGAGCTTATTCATCGTGGCGGATCACGCCGGTTCCGACCGGAATGGCGACGGCAAAGACTCGGTCGTGATCTGGAACGATCTCTTTGCCAATAACGGCGTTCAGGCCGCGCCTTTCGGATTGATCTTCAACAGCGACAAAATTTCACCCACGACGGAAACGACCGACAGCACGGCGAGCGATCCGATTACCCACGGCGCTGCCGGCACCATTACAAAGTTCGTTTACTCGGATGGCGCTTCCATCACGATTGACCCGACAAAAAACTCGAGCGTAAGCGCCGCGGTCTGGACCAGTTCTTCGCATACGAACAGCAACGTGATGGTCGCCTACGGAACCTTCGGAGCGGGCAAATTTGTGGCCACTGGCGATAGTTCGCCCATCGACGACGGTACCGGTGCCCCGGGCAACACGCTTTTTGATGGCTGGAACGATGGCGGCGGGAACGATGGCCAACTCGTCATCAATGCATCGCTCTGGTTGGCCACCGCCCTCACCAATGCGCCGCCCGCCAACGACAACCTGGCCGCCGCCGCCACTCTGACCGGATCATCCATCTCCGCCTCCGGGACCAATGTGAACGCCACTAAAGAAGCCGGCGAACCGAATCACGGCGGAGATGCGGGCGGCAAGTCCGTCTGGTGGAACTGGACTGCGCCTTCCTCCGGCAATGTCGTGATCGACACGAATGGCAGCAGTTTCGACACGCTTCTCGGTGTTTACACCGGCAGCGCGGTCAACGCGCTGACGACGATCGCGGGCGACAATAACAGTGGCCCGAATCTGACCAGCCGTGTCACGTTCGCAGTCACAGCCGGGGTGGTTTATCGCATCGCGGTGGATGGGACGAGCGGCGCTTCGGGAACCATTCAACTGAATCTCGTTCTGACCGCTCCGGGCACCGGTGGCACTCCCGTCACGATCGCCTCGTGGAATTTTAACACGACGCCTTATTCGAACCCGATCGCCGCCTCATCGGGGAACGGCTCGATCAACCTCACTGGCTGGGGAGGGACGTTCACGAATTTCGGCGGCGCGAGCGGTGTAACCGGCGACGAGGCCCTGGCCCTGGTCGGCACGGCGGGAAACGGGACCTACATCGAAGTCGATTTCTCCATGGCCGGCCACCGCGGGCTCAACATATCCTTTGCCACGCGCGGGACGAGCACCGGATATACGAGCGGGCTTTGGTCGTGGAGCGCAAACGGTGGTCCCTTTACCACGCTGGCCGGAGTGAACACGGCCACCACAGTCACAACCTTCAGCACCAAGACGGTCGATTTCTCGGGACAAAGCGCACTCGATAACGCCTCTACGGTGCGCCTGCGCTACACCCTGAGCGGCTCGAGCGGTTCGTCCCCTAACAACCGCATCGATGACCTGGTCTTGAGCGCCATACTCACTCCCACGGTGAGCGTGGTCGACAATGTGGCCAACGCTTATGAAAAAGGTACGCAACCGGCCACGGTCACGGTGAGCTCGTCGCTGGCGGCCCCCGCAGGCGGGCTTCCCGTTTCCTTTCAACTGAGTGGCACGGCCACTCCTCCGGGAACGTCCGGGGCCGATTATTCCTTGAGCGGCAACTCAGGTGCCACCGTCGTAACGATTCCAGCGGGTGCGACCAGCACCACGTTGACCTTTACTCCTCTGACGGATAACGACCCCACGGAATTTAATGAAACGGCCGCCGTCACGCTCCAGACAGGCACGGGATATTTTGTCGGGACGCCCAACGCGGCCACGATCACGATCCATGACGACACGCCTTACAACACCACTTGGGCTACCCAATTCCCGACCTTCCACGGAGCGTCGGCCGCGCCCCTCCTCGACCTGGACAGCGACGGCATTTCCAATCTCCTCGAGTTCGCTTTCAATGGTGATCCTCTCCATGCGAATCTCGAAATTCTTCCCACGATCAGTCAGATGAATTTCCCCGATCCGGCGGACGGAAATACAGTGAAAGCCTATCCGACCATTGCGTTCGATCGTCGCACCGATGCGCTGAACCTCATTTACGCAGTGGAGATTTCCAGCGACCTGGTGAGTTGGACGAACAATGTGGAGCAGATTTTGGCGACGCCCGATGTCGCGCCGAATATGGAGGAAGTCGTTTATCGCGGCCTCACCCCGTTGAGCGGCAACGGCGCCATTACCCCGATTTTCTTGAGAGTCCGGGTAACGAGCGAATAAATACAGATGGTCTGCGTCGGTGGGGCGAGACTCTGTCGAGCCGACTCATTGTCTTAAATTTTCAGCTGGTCGCCGCGGCCCTACGGTTTCCTCCCGGTGCTTTCCGTTCCGCCGGGCTGCCAGGCGTGTTCCTGCCAGAAAGCGATGGCTGCGGCGTCGCTGCCGCGGAAGATATTGCGCTCCGCTCTCGCGATGTTGGCGATGCTCTTCGGATAAGCGGAGCGCGGACGCAGATCGCACTTCCCGTCGCCCGTGTACTGCCACATCCGCCAGGAACTCCACGGATCAATTCCGCGCGGCTCCCAGTGATAGTTCGCCACCCAAAGCCAGCAGTTGCCCAGCACGCGGCGCTGCGCCGCGCTCACATTCGAGGCGTGCAAAACGGCGCGCAGCCGGTTCTCGCTCCCATAAACTCCGGGATACAGTCCGGTTCGCTCCTTGATGCGTTCCACAAAAGCGACCGCCTGGTCCGGGCGCATCGTGCCTCCCGGGTAGTGGCCATTTTTTTCGAAATCGAGCACGAGCAAAACACCGGTCGGCCGCGGGTCGACGTTGGAGCCGGACCAGGAGGACGAAACCACCCGGAGAAAATGATCGGCCTGGCGCACGGGATCCGTGGCATCGGCAAAGTGATACGCGCCCCAGAGTAAACCGGCGCGCGTGGCCGCCTGTTGACGAATACCGTAAAGCGCGTCGCGATCGAACCGCGGATACGTTGCTTCGTGGATCACTCCAACGATGCCCTGGCTCTTCATCATGCCGAAATTCGGATGCATCAGATCGTAATGCGACAAGTTGACGACACAGTTGCCGGCGGAAGCACAGAGCGGCAGTGCTATCATCAGGAGGAGGATGCGAAAAAGTTTCATAAGGACCGAATGTGGAAAGCGATATCGACCATGCAACCCGCTCTGACAAGCGAGGTTTCGCCCTAGCTGAGCATCCCAAGACGTTGTTCGACCTTTACGCGAAGAACCACCCTCATGTCATGTCCGCTTTTGGGGGGATTGGGGCCGTTTTGGGGGGATTGGGGCCGTATCTAAATATTCAATATTTTGAGTGTTTGCCTTAATCGATTGTCAGTTTCTGCCCGCTTTTCAATTCGCCTGATCCGCTGGCTCACGGCCGCATAGTCGATTCCGCCAAACATCATGCCAATCTCACGCAGGGTCAGCCCACTGTTTTGCCAGACCAGCCAAATAGCCAGGTTATGAGCCTCCGACCCGTAGGCCGGTTTTCGTAGAAGTTTGGCTACCGAAATTCCGCAATGCGATGCCACCAGCGCCACCAGCCCCTTCGGCTGACTTCTACTGGCGGCGCGGCGCAACCCCGTGACTTCTCGCGATTGATCCCCTTTAGCTCGCAGCTTGTCTTTGACTCTTCGCACCAGCGATTCGCCACCCAACACCATTTGCCATTGCACGGCCTCGAAGGGGTTTTCGATCTCACGGAACAGACCCTCTTCGACAAAGCGCCGGTAGCGAAGCTTGTCCTGCTGAATGAGTCGTCCGCCAAACTCGCCTAAAACCAACTCTTCGCTGACAAAGTCATCCTGTTTTCCCAGGCCCGCGTAACCCCGATAACTGCTCCAGGGATAGGCCCGCAGGCGCCCTCGCCGTTCTTTGGGATCACCCGCTCCGATGACCCGGCCACGCACCGGGTTAAGATGCAAATAACGGCTCACCCCGAGCAGGTAATCCCCGCCATCGACCACAAAGCTCTTGTAACGGCCCTGGAAAAGATGGCCCGTCTTCTTGTGCCGGCGATTAAACTGAATGCTATAAACCGCCACCAGCCAGTGCATCCATCGGCTGAGGTTCGCCTTGAGCGTCCGCGCCAGAAGATGAAAGTGGTTGGGCAAAAGGACGTAGGCGTGAACTTCCACTTCGTAGCGGCCAATTGATTCCCGCAACAGGAGAAGAAAACGCTCGCAATCCTGCTCGTCAGCGAAAATGCGCTCCCGGCGATTCCCACGCGCACAAATATGATACAGCGCTCCTTCAAACTCCAGCCGCAACGCCCGTGCCATCCACCAACCCTCCCTAATCCGAGAAAAAATGTCAAATATTTAGATACGACCCCAATCTTCGATTGCACAGGAGGAGAATGCGAAAAAATTTCATAAGGACCGAATGTGGAAATCGATATCGACCATGCAACCCGCCCTGACAAGCGAGGTTTCGCGCCGATCGGCGGAGGACGGGAGTCAGGGAGCTTTAGCCGGGAGGGGTTGACGACTTTTCAGAATTTCTTCTTCAGACGTGAGCTTGGCCGGTTTGCCGCTGAAGATGAGGCGATTTGGTTTTTCGCCGAGGGCCTCGGTCAAAGCTTTCGCGTGGGTTGTGATCACCTTCAGATTCATCAAGGTCACGTGCAGTTGTTTTAATTGTTCCTGCAGCTCTTTGTCGGTGTTCCCCAAGAAATCGTTGGCGGAGCCCAACACTGTGCCCGCCTTCGTCTCCACCTCGGTCAAACCTTGCACGACCTTCTGCAACTGGTCGAAGTCGGCCTTGGCGGAGTCGATCAGGAAAGGCATCTTCGGCATGAAGCCGGCCAGACCGCTCTTCAAGTCCGCGACCGTGCCGTTCAAGCTGTCGAGCAGAACGTTGGCATGATCGAAGAGAGGACCGGCGGCCGCGGTGATCTGTTCGATCCCGTAGGCCGGATGCCCTTCTATAATAGAGTTGTTCGCCAAAGTCCTGCCACCCGGGGTGCCGGCGGAGAGCGCCACGAACTTGGGTGCCAGCAACGTGTCGGAGCTGAGCGTGGCCTGCACGTCAGCCGGCATGGGCGGAATCTTGTCGTCGAGGCTGACCGTCACCCGTACGGCGTCGCGTTTATTAACCGCGCCGGTCCGCTCGACCGCACTCAGGTGGCGCAGGGCGATGACTCGCCCGGCCGGCGCGCCCGCATAACGCACTTCCGAATGAATCTTGATGCCGGTGACATCTTCATAATCAATTTGCAGGGTGCGTTCCGGCGTTTTCAAACGATAGCCGGAAAGGGCAATGGTCAGCGCGCCTAACAACACCGCGCTGCAGGCGATGACGGCGAGGGCAACAATGTAGTCGGACAGATTTCGTTTCATGCGGTCTTATGGTGGAAGCGATGCCGGGCCCGGACAAAGGGCCGCGGTTTCACGTGTTGATGATGTCCATGCTCGTCGTGCGAAAGATTCAGGGGCACGGCCCCATCGGGCTGGCCATGGATAAATTGTTGCACTTCCGGGTGAGGATCGTTGCGAATTTCTTCGGGGGTGCCCTGCGCCACGATCCGTCCACCCCCCAGCATGATCATGCGCGTGGCGATGCGAAATGCGCTGGTCATGTCGTGCGTCACGACCACCGCCGTCATGTGATTGGCGCGGGTGAGTTTGAGCGTGAGTTGATCGACCACTGCGGTCATGATCGGATCGAGGCCAGAGGTCGGCTCGTCACTGAAGAGCAACTCCGGGTCGAGCACGAGAGCCCGCGCCAATCCCACGCGCTTCTTCATGCCGCCGCTGATCTCGGAGGGCTTGAGCTTTTCAAACCCGCTCAGCCCGACCATCTGTAATTTTTTCCGAACGATCTCTTCCACCTCTTCGGGCGGCAGATCGGTGTGCTGGAGAAGGGGGAGCGCGACATTCTCTCCCACGGTGAGGGAGGCGAGCAGGGCGCCCGATTGAAACAACATGCCGAAACGCGTGCGCACTCCCGCGATCTCGCGCTCGTTCATGGACGTGATTTCTTCCCCGAAGATCCTGACCGAGCCGGAAGTCGGTTTCATGACTCCGATGATATGCCGCAAGAGAGTGCTCTTGCCACAACCGCTCCCGCCCATGATGACGAGCGTCTCCCCGCGATGGATCGTGAGTGAGACATTATCAATGACGGAACGGTCCCCGAATTTCCGGAAGAGGTTGGACACTTCGATGACGGGTTCGAGGGGCGCGTTCATGCCACAAAAAAGAACAGCCCGGTGAGGAGAGCATTCGTCACGAGCATGGCCAGAAGGGCCTGCACCACGGAAGTGGTGGTAGCCTGACCGACGCCTTCGGCGCCACCGTCCACGTGCAAGCCTGCATTGCACGCGATCGTGATGACGATCCAGGCGAAGACGGCGCTTTTGATCATGCCTGAATATAAATCCCAGGTTTTCGCACTCTCGAGGGCGCGCATGATGTAGCCAGCGGTATTGAAATCGAGGGCAAACCGGCAGACGGCCCAGCCGCCAAAGATTCCGACATAATTTCCAAAGATGGTCAGCACCGGGAGCATCACGAGCATGGCCAGAAAACGCGGCACCACCAAATATTGAATCGGATTAATGGCCATAACCTCAAGCGCTTCGATTTCCTCGGAAACCCGCATCGTGCCGATCTCCGCCGCCACCGCGGATCCGCTGCGCCCGATCACGATGACGGCGATAAGGACGGGGCCCATCTCGCGTAAGAGCGTGACCATGACCAGGTCGGGCACGTAAATTTCCGCTCCCAATTGCCGAAGCGAATGCGCGGCCTGCATGGCAAGGGTCACGCCAACGCTGAAGGCAGTCAGGGCGACCATGGGTGCAGCCCGCACCCCGATGAAAACCATTTGCCGAAAAACAGGCGAGATCTTGAACATGCGGCCGGTGAACGGCGCGACAAACACCCAATAAAGCAGGCTGACGTTGAGCTTGAGGTAATTCTTCAAACAGCAGCGGCCTCCACCGGAGTGAGCCGTACCGCAAGAATGACAAGCGGCGAAGGAAGAAAAAAGAAATTTCGCGGATGCGGGCGGCGATCCACTTCATTCAGGTAGGGACGCACCGCAGTTTACCCGCCGTGGCGTGGGGGCGTCCTTGGATACGGATCAAGAAAGACCCGCGCGGCGTGGACGCCGCAGCGCGGCGTCCCTACCTGGAGAAGCGGGCGCGGACGATTACAAAGCGGCGCGCGGGTCTCTTGCAAATTTGAAGCCGCTGAGCGGCGGTGAATCGTCCATCCCCCGGCTCAGGGCCAGCACCTGGAAGCTGCGGCCGAGCATCTCCGGATGGAGCAGTGTTTGCCAGGCCCGTCGTGTCTTGGGTAGTGTATTTTCGGTCAACTCGGGAAACGCCGCGAGGATGCCGGTGAGAAAATGGTGTTGATCGGTAAAGCCGCTCAGGACAAGGCCGGACGCTTCCGCTTCTTCAACCAGGGAGGTCCACTCCACGTGGGCCGTGATGTCGGATTGGCCGATCCCCTCGAAGGGCGATTCGAGCAGGCGATGCTGCGCGCGGATCTGCATCGTGCCCGTTCGTCGCTCTTCGTCGTAGAATTGAGCGCGTGAAAATCCGTAATCCACAGCGATGACGTAACCGCGTCTCGCTTTCCGGGAGAGATCGCGCATCAATTGGAGCGCGGCCAGATTGACCTCGGTTTGATAGCCGACCGGGCGCGCAGGCAACCGAGCGACCTGCGTCCGCAGGGCGGAATTCGTTATGGATTCCTCGGAAAAAACGAATTCATCTCGATCGATCGCAACGCATCTTTCCATCCAGGGCGGCGCGACCGCTCCGCGCGAAGAGAGCAAATGAAAGGGCAAAGCATCGAACAATTCGTTGCTGAAATGGATACCCTCGAACGGTTCCAATGCGTCAACCGACTCGCGCCAGGCAACTTTGCCGTAAAATTCCGCCAGGGTCTCCCGTTGGCGATTTTGCAAAGGCCGGGATGGCTCCACGATTTCATACCTTAGAACGGCGAAGAGAGCCGGCGCCTCCTCCTGAATGGCCTGCAGAACATCGCGCGCCAGGTCGCCGCGATGCGCGCCCTGCTCGACCAGAACAAAGTCACTCGACGCGCCCATGTTTTTCCAGATCTCCTGGAATTGCCAGGCCAGCATCTGTCCGAAAGCGGGACCGACACTGACGTTGGTGAAATAATCGCCGTGGCGGCCCGGGGCCGCGCGGTCCGACGAATAATACCCGGAGTCCGGATGATAAAGCGCGTGCTCTACGAAACGCGCGAAAGAGATGGGGCCCGTTTGGCGAATCTCTTCGCGGATGACTTCAGCGAGCGCGTTCTTTCTCAACGTGGGCCACCGGAGGGCTCGGCGAACAACCGATAGCCAGTGCGCGGCAGAAAAACGCCACCGCGCAAAACGACCGACTCAGCGCCCGACGGACGCCCGCACTCTCTTTCAGTCGTCCCGTTTTTCCAGTGTTGATTTACACGCATAGAGCAGTTGCAGGCGACCCCGGGTAGCGCCGACCGCCGGATAGGAGATGCTGTTTTCTCGCGAAATCAATGTCAATCGCGACCTCTTGGGCCTGGCGGATTTCCGGATTTGGCCGGCTGTTGCATTGACGTTGGACGGCAAGCTCTGGGCGGCGCACGTTTGCGCTCATGGATGGACTGAAGAAGACGCCGGCCAGCCTTGGCTATCGCATGCCGGCGGAATGGGAACCGCACATCGCGACGTGGCTGTCCTGGCCACGCCGCGAAACCATCAGCTTTCCCGGTTCGCTCGATCGCGTTCTGCCCACCCTGCGGACGATGGTCGAGGCGCTCATTGAATCCGAAGAGGTCTGCATCAACGTCGGCCATTCCACGCATGAAGCAGAAGCGCGCACCGTGCTCGAAGGCTTGCGCCTGGAGCGCATCACTTTTCATCACGTGCCCACGAACGAGCCCTGGTGTCGTGACCACGGTCCGATTTTTCTGACCCGCCAGGAAGAACCGCAGCTCGCCATCGTCGACTGGGATTATAACGCCTGGGGGGGCAAATACCCGCCTTTCGAGCAGGACGAAGTGGTGCCGACGCGGATCGCGGAAATCTTGAAAGTGCGGGCGTTTTATCCGCGCATGATTTTGGAGGGCGGTGCGATCGAAGTGAACGGAAAGGGCGCTCTGCTCACGAGCGAGGGCTGTCTCTTAAATAAAAACCGCAACCCGCACCTGAGCCGCGCGGAAATTGAATCCCGCTTGCGCGAATATCTGGGAGTCCAGCAAATCCTTTGGTTAGGCCAAGGCACCGAGGGGGATGACACCGACGGTCATATCGATAATCTTGCCCGCTTTGTTTCGGAAAGAACGGTCGTCACGGTGGTGGAGGAAGACCGAGGCAGCGCGAATTACGAACCGCTCCAGGAAAACCTGCGGCGCCTGCGCGCCATGAGAATCGACGGGCAACCGCTCGAGATCATCGAGCTGCCCATGCCCCGCCGGATGATGCGCGAGGATCTGGTGCTGCCGGCCAGCTACGCGAATTTTTATATCGCAAACAAAAATGTTCTCGTTCCAACCTATGCCGATCCGAACGACCAGCAAGTCCTCGAGAGGCTAACCGCTTTATTCCCCGACCGGCGCGTCATCGGCATTGATTGCCAGGAACTCATTTGGGGCCTTGGCGCCTTTCACTGCCTGACGCAACAGCAACCGGCCGTGTCACACAGGTAGGGGCGCCGCGGCGCGGCGTCCACTTTGCTGGCATACCATGGGCGCGGACATCGCAGCGCGAAGTCCTTACCTTGTCATCCTGCCTGCCCGCCGTGGCGGGAGCCCGCGCAGACGGCGAAGGATCACACCCATGCAGGCGGCGTCACGCGATATCCAGGCGTGATCCACGGAGCGCTGGTGAGGTCTCACTCCGCTTCCGGAGCGGCCTTGTAGCCGCTTCGCAGAATGGCGTCGTGCAGATCCGGCGCGTGCGTTTTGCGCGCATCGAACGTGACCGTCACCCTCTCGTGTTCGGGATCGACCTTGACGGCGCACACTCCCGGGATGCGCAGGAGTGGCTCGCTCAACTGCCGGACACACTCGTCGTGCTCTTTACCTTCGGTCGCGATTTCGATCGTTTCGAGAATCGGATGATCGGCCCGTTCGAGATTGAACGGGTCGGCTGGATCGGCTTCGTCTGGTCGCGCGGGGTCCATCGTTTCTCAGGGACGATGGGCCGGTGCCGATACCTTTGCAACTTCGCGGGCGATTGGCTCCAGCACGCGCCAGACATTCTGCGCCAGAACTTGCTGCCCGGCCGCGTTCGGATGAAGCCGGTCGGGCAAGTTCAAACCCGGATCGCCCGCCACCCCTTCGAGCAATGAGGGCACGAGAGCCGCGCCGTTTTGCGCGGCCACATCCGCGTACATCCGGCTGAAGGCCGGGACATCATCTTCCACTGAATACTGCGGAACTTGCACGCCTGTGATCACGATTCGCACCGCCGGATTTCTCTCACGAACCCGGTCGATGATGGCCTGGAGATTGTTTCGAATTTCGCCAACAGGCACGGCGCGGAAGACGTCATTAATGCCCAACTCCAGGACGAAAATATCGATCCTGCGCTGGAAATGAGGCGGCAAACGGCGCAGCCCCCCTTCGGCGGTGCCGCCGCTCTGGCTGGCATTAATGACTTCGTAATTCCATCCTGCCCGGCGAAGTTTGGCGACCAGCAGCGCCGGATAAGCCTCGCTCCGCCGCAACCCGAATCCGTCCGAAAGGCTGTCGCCCAGCACGAGGATGGTTTTCCTGCGTGGGAAATCGTGGCCCGTGCCCCGCGCGGATGCAGCGCACCAAACCGCGGCTCCCAGGAAAAGAGCCATCCACTTTCTGGTTGACCGGAGCATCCCCGGTTTGAACGAAAATCGATTCAAACTTGGACGCCGACCTGTCCGGCTCGGACCGCGGTTGAACCTTCGGCCATTCGCGTTCACCGTGTAACTCTTCAACCCTGTAACCATCCAACCCTTTTCCTATGGCTAACTACGCTATCAACGGCTTCGGACGCATCGGGCGCAATGTTCTGCGCGCCATGACGCAGCAACAAGTAGAGCAGGTCCGCGCGGTCAACGACTTGACCGACACGCACACCCTCGCTCATCTCCTGAAATGGGATTCGGTCCACGGAAAATTCGACGGCGAAGTCGGATACGATGAGGAAAACATCGTTGTGCGCGGCCATCAGATCAAGATCTTGAAGGAGCGCGATCCGGCGGCTTTGCCCTGGAAAAACTTGAAGGTGGACGTAGTCCTGGAATCGACCGGGTTTTTCACGAGCCGCGAAAAAGCGGAACTGCACATTTCCAAAGGGGGCGCGCGCAAGGTGTTGATTAGCGCGCCGGCCAAGAAACCGGACGCCACCATCTGCCTTGGCATCAACGACCAGATTTACGATGCGTCCAAACACCACATCGTCTCCAACGCGAGCTGCACGACCAATTGCCTCGCCGCCATGGTCAAGGTTCTGAACGACCAGTTTGGCATCGAATGGGGTTTCATGAGCACGATTCACTCATACACGAACGACCAGCGCATCCTCGATCTGCCGCACGAGGATTTGCGGCGCGCCCGCGCCGCCGCCGTCAACATCATTCCCTCCAGCACCGGCGCGGCCAAGGCCATCGGCGAAGTCATCCCGGAGTTGAACGGAAAACTGAATGGCGGGGCATTTCGCGTTCCGACGCCGGATGGATCGGTCACCGATTTCACCGCGTTGCTTAAGAACAAGGCCAGCATCGAGGAGGTGAACGCCGCGTTTCAGGAGGCCGCTAAAAACAAGAGTTACAAAAACGTGCTCGAATTTTCGAATGAGCCGCTCGTTCTGCAGGACATCGTGGGCAATCCGCACTCCTGTATTTTTGACAGCAAACTGACGCTCTCCCTAGGCGACAAATTCTTCAAAGTGGTCGGCTGGTACGACAACGAATGGGGCTACAGCAACCGCTGCGTGGAAATGCTGGAGTTGTTAGGGGGATAAGATTGGAGAACGGGAGTGATGGAGTAGTGAAGCAATGAATTCACTGACAGCACTCCACCCCTCCATGACTCCAGCGGCCATGAATAAACTTTCCGTGCGCGACCTCGAGGTGCGCGGCCGGCGCGTGCTGGTGCGCGTCGATTTCAACGTGCCGCTGGAGGAGCATGGAGATCATGTCCATATCACGGACGACACCCGGATCCGCGAGGCGCTGCCCACTATTCGTTACCTGCGCGAGCAGGGAGCGAAAACGATCCTGCTGTCGCACCTCGGGCGCCCCAAAGGGCAGCGGGCCGAGAAGTATTCGCTGCGCCCCCTGGCCGATTATCTCCATTCGCTGCTCGGTTGCCCAGTCCTCTTCAGCCACGAAACGACGGGAAAAGTTCCGGAGCAGATTATTGCCAGTCTGCGCGACGGCGACGTGGCCCTGCTCGAAAATTTGCGGTTCCAGCCGGAAGAAGAAGCGAACGATGCGAAATTCGCCGAGGCTTTGGCCCGGCTGGGCGACCTCTACGTGAACGACGCGTTCGGCGCGGCCCATCGCGCGCACGCTTCCACTGCCGGCATCACGAAGTTCATCCCTCAGTCCGCCATGGGCTTTCTCATGGAGAAGGAACTCAAATATCTTCACGAAGAACTCGATCGGCCGGCCAAACCGTTCCTCGTCATCCTGGGCGGCGCCAAGGTGTCCGATAAGATCGGGGTGCTCAAAGCGCTCATGGAAAAGGCGGACACGATTCTCATTGGGGGCGCCATGGCCAACACTTTCTTGCAGGCCCAGGGCATTCCGGTGGGCAAAAGCCGGGTGGAATCGGACAAGCTGGATCTGGCCCGTGAATTGATGGATTTGGCGCGACAGAAGAAGGTCAACCTGGTGTTGCCGGTAGATGCGCGGGAAGCGCAAGAGATTCGCGCCGGCACTCCAACGCGCAATACCAGCCGGCTCTCCCCGCAGAGTGGGATCTCCGACGGCTGGCTCGCCTTGGACATCGGCGACGCCACCATTGCGCTTTTTCAGCAGGAAATTGCCAAGGCCAAAACCATTTTGTGGAACGGACCGGTCGGCGTGTTTGAGATTCCCGATTTTTCGAAAGGAACATTCGCCATGGCCGAGGCGCTGGCCCAATCTCGCGCCACCACTGTGATCGGTGGCGGCGATTCCGTGACGGCGGTGAAGCAGGCTGGACTGGCCGACTGCATGACGTTTATCTCCACGGGCGGCGGCGCTTCGCTCGAGTTGCTCGAAGGGAAGGAATTGCCCGGCGTGGCCGCGCTCTCCAACAAGAAGGAAAAGTAAGGCGGCTGTTCCGAATCGCCTCGGGCACCAATCTTATGCGCAAAAAAATCGTAGCCGCGAATTGGAAGATGAACATGACCCAGGCGGAGGCGGCCCGCTTCGTCGAAGTTTTACTGCTCGAAGTGGGCGATATCGCCGACGTCGAAATCGTGATCGTCCCGCCCTTCACGGCCATTTCGAAAGTGACGGAATTGCTTGGCGAAACACAAAACATCAAGGTGGGCGCGCAAAATATGCACTGGGAAAAGAGCGGCGCCTTCACCGGCGAAATCAGCGCCGCCTTACTGCGCGATTTATTTGTCCGCTACGTCGTGCTGGGGCACAGTGAGCGCAGAAGTTTGTTCGGCGAGACCAACGAGATGGTGAATCGCAAGCTGCATGCCGCGCAGGAAGCCACTCTCCGACCGATCGTTTGCGTGGGGGAAACACTGCAACAGCGGGAAGGCGGCCAGGTGGAGAAAGTTCTTTCCACGCAATTGCGCGGCAGCCTGGCTGGGTTCAGCGCCAAGGAACTGCACGAAATGATCATCGCCTACGAACCGGTCTGGGCCATCGGCACGGGGCAGGTTGCCACGCCCGCGGAAGCGCAGGAGGCGCATGCGTTCATCCGCAAAACCCTGGCCGAGCTTTCGGATGAGGCAACGGCGGAACGGATGCGCATTCAATACGGAGGCAGCGTCAAACCGGACAACGCGCGCGAACTGATGTCGCAGCCGGATATCGATGGCGCGCTCGTGGGCGGGGCTAGCCTGGACCCGCGCAGTTTCGCGCAAATCGTCAACGCTGCGCGCGAAGAAGAGAAATAGTCGCGGCCCTTTCCCGTTTCGTCGGCCCGACAGAGTCTCGCCCCACCAACTCAAGACTCTGCCATTCCGATTCGGAGCGGAGGAATCTCTTACGATTCGCCACGGTTTGCGCGCCGGCGCCACTTCTGACTTGAGCGTTGAGCGTTTGCTTATTCCTGCGCCCCACCGCTGCTACCGATTGTTTTTGATCTCGAGATAGGTTCTCGATTGCACGTGCTTCGTGCCGGGCTGGAATTGCTCGATCCGCATTTGTTTGAGGAACCAGCGGTTGTCGATTTTCTGGGCGGAGACGACCTCAAATCGCTTCTGTAGTTGGCCGGCGGTGTCATATCCTTCCATGCGCATGAGGGCGCCACCCGACTTGTCCACCCAGAGCAGGACCTGTCCGTATTGCGAGTGGCGGTCGGGCGCGCGCAGCTGCAATTTCCAGCAATTGCGCGTGCGAATGTGATCCGTCCCCATCACTTCCGCGTCGGGCCAGTAGAGAAATTTCAGGGCCAGGTCCTCGTAGGTCACATCGGTGCCGCGCACCTTGTGATCGAATTGCGCCGGGGTCACCTTTTCCACAGCGGACCCAGTGACTTCCTCGAGCCTTGAGTCTTTTTCGCCGACTTGCAGTTGCAAGGCTTCGCTCGGATTCGAAAAAATGTAGCGCACGAGGGGACCGCTCTCGACCAGGCGAAAAGGGACGACGATATTGTTTTGGCGTAATTGGCCCTGCAGATCGATCTGTTGCTGGGTCTGGCGCAGCCGGACCGATTCGAGAATATCTTTCGCGGAGGGCGCCGGTTCGGCGTAAATCGACCCAAGGAGCAAGAAGAAGGAGATGGCTGTTATTTTGGGCACGGCAAAGAAGCTTTCCGTTTTCAATATTAAGCTTTAAGTCAGTCCGGCAGGCTCTCTTACTTCAAAAGCTAACACGTGAATCTTCAAGCTGTCGCACATGGATGAGGCGATTTTTCATCTGATCAACCAACGATGGACGAATCCAGCGCTCGATTTGTTCATGGCGGTGATGAGCGACTCGGAGATTTGGAAACCGCTTCTCGTCCTCATCGTGCTGCTGGCCCTGGTCTTCGGCCGGTTCAAAGCCCGGGCCTGCCTCCTTTGCTTGCTCCTCACCTTCGTCATCTCCGAGCAGGTCACCGGCCTTCTCAAAACGGCCTTCGACCGGCGCCGGCCCAAGCAGGTCGAAACCGTGCGCATGGTCGAGCTGGCCAGGGTGCAGCCGGCCTTCCTAAAAATTTTTCACCAGCCGAAGATTCGTTTTTCTGATCAATCGGACAGAAACTTGAGCCGCTCCGGACCTTCCTTTCCCTCCGGCCATACGACCAACAACACCGTCATCGCTCTTTGCCTGACCTTGTTTTACCCGCGGCGGGGCTGGCTTTACTGGATCATCACCGCAGCCATCAGCTACTCGCGCATTTATCTGGGCGCGCACTGGCCGAGCGATGTGCTGGCCACTTTGTTCCTGGCCGCCGGCGAAACGTTGCTCATCCTCGCGGCGCTCGAATTCCTCTGGCGCAGGGCCGCGCCCAAATGGCTGCCCCATCTCTACGACCGCCATCCGAGGCTATTGGGAGGAGCTCCATGACGACGAAACGCGCCGCCTGGTATTTCATCATCGCCCTCACGATCATCCGGCTG
Source organism: Chthoniobacterales bacterium (assembly GCA_038203615.1). GTDB lineage: Bacteria > Verrucomicrobiota > Verrucomicrobiia > Chthoniobacterales > UBA10450 > JBBRDU01. The sequence continues at coordinate 21,112 of JBBRDU010000001.1, read as the reverse complement.
GCCATGTTGGCCACGAAGGATTTGGAATTCGACGAGGCGCATTACTGGTTGTGGTCGGATCGCCTCGCGCCGGCCTACTTTACGAAGGGACCGGGCATCGCTTTCGCCATCCGCGCCAGCACGGCCATCTTCGGCGCGAATGAATTCGGCGTCCGTTTTCCCAGTCCGCTCCTGGCCGCCGCCACCAGCATGCTGCTCTTCTATTTCGGGCGCCGTTTATTCGGTGAAACCGCAGCGCTCTGGCTGATCCTCGGATTGAATGTCGCTCCCATTTTCAATATCGGCGCGTTTCTCATGACGATCGACCCGTTGTCCATTTTCTTCTGGACCGCGTCCATGTTTGCGTTCTGGCTGGCCATCGAGCGGAGCCCGCGTTTCTCGCTCTACTGGCCGGCCACCGGTTTGCTCATCGGGCTCGGTTTCCTCTCCAAGTACACCAACGCGCTGGAACTCGTTTCGGTTCTGCTCGTGCTCGCGCTGGCCCCGCGGCTCCGCCAGGAATTCGCCCGGGCCGGGCTCTACTCGCTTCTCGGACTCTTCCTGCTTTGCACGCTCCCGCCCATCCTCTGGAATGCGCAACATGCCTGGGTCACGGTCACGCATCTGCAGACCAAAGGCGGCCTGACCGAGGATGTGGGGATTCATCCGCTCGAGCCCTTGAAGTTTTTCGCTGAGCATTTTCTCTTTTATTCTCCATTCCTTTTTCTGGCGCTTTTTATCGGAGTGCTCCGGAGCATCCGCCGCCTCAACCAGCAGTTAAAAGTGCTTTTTCTTTTTTGGTTTGGCCTGCCCGTTTTCGTCTTTTATCTGCTCATCTCGATCAATAAAGTGGCTGCGCCCAACTGGGATGCGCTCGCTTTTATTGGATTCGGATTACTGGCCGCCCATGCCTGGCGCGATCAGCTCGAGACAAGCGCCTGGTTGCGGAGCGCGGCCTGCGCCGCCATGGTTTTCGCGTTGCTCATGAGCATGGTGGCGCTCGACTCCGATCTCCTCCACACCTTTGGCCTTGTTCTGCCGCGGCGTGATCCAAGCGATCGCCTGCGCGGCTGGCGGGCTGCCACCCAAGAAGTGGAAAAATTGCGCGAGCAATGGGAGGAGAAACTGGGCGAGAAATTGTTTCTCATCGCGGACGATCGCGACCGCGCCTCCGAGGTCTCGTTCTACCTGCGCGAGAAGCGGCTGGCTGGTCCGGACCATCCGCCGGTTTACCTGGTGGAGTCTCAGGATTTATTGAACCAATTTTCTCTCTGGCCGCGTTATGACGAATTTGTGACAGCAAAACCCGAGGCCAAGCCGGACGAAGACCAACCTTACAGCGAGGGAGGAGTCAATCTTTTCACGGGACGCAGCGCGCTCTTTATCCGTGATGGCGCGAACGGAACCCTGGTCCACAATGTGCGGGCTGCGTTCCAAACGGGCGATCCGATCGCGACCCTGGAAGTGCGCCGCTACGGCCAGCACATTCGAACGTGGCGCATCTTTCTGTGCCAGCATTACCGGAGCCTGCCTTTGTGATGGAGAGTGCCTTATCGCCGGGTGCGGGAGAAGCAGCGAGTGGTCCCGATATCTCGGTCGTCGTTCCCGTTTATAATGAAGAGGAGAACGTCGCCACCCTGCAGAGCGAGATCAGCCGGGCCTTGCACGGGATGAACTATGAAGTCGTTTTTGTGGATGACGGTTCCCGGGATCAAACCGCTCAAAAAATCGAGCGCGGCCCGCAGATTCGCGTCTTGCGTTTCGAGAAAAACGCGGGCCAAAGCGCCGCCACCTACGCCGGCTTAAAGGCGGCTCGGGGCGCGACGATCATCCTGATGGACGGCGACCTGCAGAACGATCCGGCCGATATTCCGAAATTACTGGCCGCACTGTCCCGCGGCGCGGATCTCGTCTGTGGTTATCGGGCGAGCCGCAAAGACACGGTCGTGAAACGAATCACCAGTCGCGTGGCGAACTTCGTGCGCAGCCGCTTTACGAGGGACGGGGTGCGCGATACCGGTTGCGGGCTCAAGGCCATGCGGCGCGAATGCGTGAAGGCCATTGTTCCATTCAAGGGGATGCATCGATTCGTTCCGGCTCTCGTTAAGGGCGCGGGCTATCGACTGGTGGAAGTACCAGTCAACCATCGCCGCCGCCAGTTCGGCCAAAGCAAATATGGGCTCGGCAACCGCGCCATCCGGGCCACCGTCGACATGTTTGGCGTGCGCTGGCTCCTCTCGCGCCATTTCAGCTACAAGGTCCGGCGCGATTAACTCCCCGTTTCGCCCAAATCCGCTTGTCATCGGAGAGGGCAACGTTAAGCTTCGCTCCCTGAATCGGGACCCTGCGCATGTCTTTTGGCGACCTATTAACCGCTGAGCAAATTATTCCCGAGATGAAGGCCACGGATCGCTGGCCGGCCATCGTCGAGTTGATCGACTTGCTGGCGACCCTCGGCAAGATCCAAGCGGCTGATCGCGAAAGTATTCTGGCGTCCCTCAAGCAACGGGAAGAAACGATGAGCACCGGGATTGGATTCGGCATCGCCATTCCGCATTGTTCGTCCGACCGGTTGAATGAAGTGGTGGCTTCTTTCGGGCGCTCTCCCGGAGGGATCGAGTTCGACGCGCTCGATAACGCCCCCGTTAAGTTCGTGGTCCTTTTCATTGTCCCGAAAAATCAGTTTCAAACGCACCTCCGCACCCTGGCCTCAATTGCAAAATTTTTGAACGACCGTTCCGTTCGCGACCATCTCGGAACCGCCACGTCTCGCGAGGAAATCCTGGCCATCTTCCGCGATCCGCAGAAGACGTGAGGCCGATCGAGCGCTGCGCTCTTGGATTGAACACGCGGCCGTTCCCCGGAGCGCAAGGTTGATCGAGCTCTCCGTAGCTCGATGCTAGAAAATGCGGCGTTGCCGCAAACTGGTTAACAACGCGCTCGGAGATCGCGTTCCACCTGTTATTGTTGCCCGGTGAAGGTCTATCGTGGGTTCCCGAGGCGCTTGCATCACAAAGTGCCGAGCTGGGTAGAGTCCGGCGCGATTTTTCATATTCGCATTGCGATCGATCACGCGAAGCAGCTTCTCGCGCTCACAGCGCCGAAGTTGGCGGCCGCCATCATAGACTCAGTTCGCGTATACGAAGAAAGTCTTCTTTGGTAGGTCAGAATTTTTGTGCTCATGCCCGATCATCTTCATGCGCTCGTTTCTTTCGCGACGGATAAGGCAATGAGCAATGTTCTGGGCGATTGGAAGCGTTTCCACGCTCGCAATAATCATATCGCCTGGCAGGAAGGCTACTTTGATCATCGGCTTAGGAACGATGAACGCGGCGAGCAATTGACCGCCAAGATGGATTACATTAGACGAAACCCAGTGGCTGCTGGTTTGTGCACCAACCCAGAAGACTGGCCATGGATTTACCCGGCGCCCGACAAGGCGACTTGAGGTGGATCGGCCTCTCCGAGGGCGATGTTAAAACCCAAAGCGGCGAAAGCCGCTGATTCTAGAGCGCCAGACGGCGCTCACATTTTTAACAACGCGCTCGGAGAGCGCGTTCCACCTCGCACCTTTCCTTCATCTGTGTGAATCTGTCTTGGTCATCATGGAAACTTTTCAAATCCTTCTCGGACGGAGATTGACGGAGGCGCTGGCCGCTCTGCAATTGCCGCAAGCGGGCGAAGTCACGCCCGCCACGGACGGACGCTTCGGGGACTACCAGACAAACGCGGCCTTGATTCTGGCCAAACAACGCGGCGAAAACCCGCGCGAGCTGGCCGCGAAAATCGTGGCGGCCCTTGTTGTAAAGGAATGGGCCGAGCCCCCCACCATCGCCGGAGCCGGATTCATCAACTTCAAGCTGCAACCCGCCGCCATTGCGCAGCAGGCCGCGCAGCTTCTGCGCGACGAACGCCTCGGCGTCGCCGCCATCCGGTCGCCGCGCCGCATTGTCATTGATTTCGGATCACCCAATGTGGCCAAGCCCATGCACGTCGGCCATATCCGCAGCACCGTGCTGGGGGACGCGCTCGCGCGCATCGCTGCGTTCCTCGGGCACGATGTGATCCGCGACAATCATATCGGCGATTGGGGCACCCAGTTTGGCATGGTCATTTACGGCTGGAAAAATTTCCTGAACAAGGAAGCCCTCGCCCAGAACCCGATCGCCGAGCTGGTGCGGATCTACAAGGAAGCCAACGAGCGAGCCACGGCCGATCCGGCCGTGCGCGACGCCTGCCGCCAGGAACTGGTTAAACTGCAGGCTAACGAGCCGGGAAATTTCGCCATCTGGAAGCAAAGCGTTGACCTGTCGCTGCAGGAATTCGAGCGCGCCTACGGAGTGCTGGATATCCATTACGACATGCAACGCGGGGAAAGTTTCTATAATGATCGGCTCCCGGGCGTGGTCGCACGCTTGTTGAAGGCCGGAATCGCCGAGATCAGCGAAGGCGCGGTCTGTGTCTTTTTCCGGGATATCCCCGAACTGGCCGATAAGCCATGCATCGTGCGCAAAAGCGATGGCGGTTACAATTATGCGACCACGGACGTGGCCACGGTCGATTATCGTATCCAGGATTTAAAAGCCGACGCCGTTTGGATCGTGACGGGGGCCCCTCAAATCCTGCATTTCAAACAGATCTTCGAAATCGCGCGCCGTGAGGGTTACACGGCCGATTTCCGCCACATCACGAACGGCAGCATCCTGGGAGAAGATCGCAAACTGATGAAGACGCGCTCCGGCGAGAACGTGCCGCTGCGCGATTTACTGGACGAAGCCTGCGAACGCGCCCGTCAGGTGATCGAGCAAAAGAATCCGGAACTGACACCCGAGGAGAAGGCCGAGATTGCCAGCACGATCGGGATCGGTGCGGTCAAGTATGCGGATCTCTCGCAGTATCGCATGACCGACTATGTTTTCGCGTGGGACAAGATGCTGTCGTTCCAGGGCAACACCGCGCCCTATCTGCAGAACGCCTACGTCCGGATTCGATCCATCTTCCGGAAAGCAGGCGAGGCCCCCGCCAAGGTCGACACGCTCACGCTGACCGAGCCGGCCGAGATCAACCTGGCCAAGCGGGTCGCGCAATTTGCCGAGGTCGTCCCCCAGGTCCTGAACGATTTTCGTCCCAATCTTTTGGCTAATTATTTGTTCGAATTGGCCAACAGTTTCCACGCTTTTTATGAGGCCTGCCCGGTCTTGAAATCAGCCGAGCCGGTGCGGAGTTCTCGCCTCGCCCTTTCCGACCTGACCGCGCGCGTCCTGCGCAAGGGCCTTGACCTTCTCGGAATTAAAGTGCCGGAAAAGATGTAGTATCTAGATAGGATTAACCGGATTTGTTTCTGTAATCCTGTTAATCCTGTCTAGATTTTCAGATTGTGAAAACGGAGCATCCGCGTATCCCCAGCTGCACCTACCGGTTGCAGTTTAATCGCGAGTTTACTTTCGCGGACGCGCGCGCCCTCACGCCTTACCTGCACGAGCTCGGGATCAGCGATGCCTACGCTTCGCCCTGCTTCCAGGCTCGCGCCGAAAGCCTGCACGGTTACGACATCACGGATCACAACAAACTAAACGCCGCCATCGGTTCGCGGGACGAGTACGAAGGATGGATCGCTGAATTGCACGCCCATCAAATGGGACAGGTGCTCGATTTTGTGCCGAACCACATGGGTATCGGCGAGGCTCTCAACCAATGGTGGATGGACGTTCTGGAAAATGGGCCCAGTTCGTTGCACGCCCCTTACTTCGACATCGACTGGCATCCGCTGAAGGCCGATCTGCAAGAAAAGGTTCTGCTTCCCATTCTGGGGGACCAGTATGGCCGGGTTCTGGAGCGCGGAGAACTGAAGGTCCATTTCGAGGCGGGCGCGTTTTTTCTTTTCTACTATGGACGCCAACTGCCCATCGCGCCGGGCACCTACCGATACATTCTCGAAATTGCCCTCGAGAAACTGGCCGCGCACAAAGAGGAAGAATTTTACGCGGAGTTTCAGAGCATCCTGACGGCTCTGGAATATCTTCCCAAGCGGACCGAGACCGATCCGGAGCGAATCGTGGAACGGGTCCGCGAAAAAGAAATTATCAAGCGCCGCTTGGAAAGGCGCATGGAAGAAGCCCCTCCGGTGAGGGAAGCCGTCGAGCAGGCGCTCGCCCAGATCAACGGGAGGCCGGGTGATCCCCGCAGTTTCGACACGCTGGATCAGATGCTCAACGCCCAGTCCTATCGCCTCGCCTTCTGGCGGGTGGCCGCCGAGGAAATTAATTATCGCCGCTTCTTCGACATCAACGATCTCGCCGCCATCCGCATGGAGTTACCCGAGGTCTTCGACGCGACCCATCAACTCCTGCTCGAACTGGTGCGGGAGGGCGCCGTGACCGGCCTGCGCATCGATCATCCAGACGGCCTCTACCTGCCGCGGGCTTATTTCGAGAAGCTCCAGCAGAAATGTTCCGAAGCCCTCCAAATTCCGTGTCCGCCCGATCAACGCGCGATTTACCTGGTGGTCGAGAAAATTCTGACGGGCAACGAGAAATTGCCGCAGGATTGGCCAGTCCACGGCACGACTGGTTATGAGTTTGGCAAGGAAGTAACGCAGCTACAGGTGGACGCTTCGGCCGAAGGCGCGTTCACCAGTATTTACCGGCGCTTCATCGGCCATTCCATGCATTTCGGCCATCTCGTCTATGCGAAGAAAGGGCAGGTCATGCGTCTCTCCCTCGCCAACGATGTGAACGTGCTGGGTAATATGGCGGATCGCCTCTCCGAACAGAATCGCTGGTTCCGTGATTTCACCTTGCAGGCGCTGGCCCGCGCCGTTCGCGAAACCATCGGCTGTTTCCCGGTCTACCGGACCTACCTCGCGCCCGGCCAACCGGTCCGTGAAGAAGATCAACAGGTGGTGGAGCGCGCCATCGCCGCGGCCAAGCGACGCAACCCCGCCATGGAAGCCTCCGTCTTTAACTTTCTGCGCGACATTCTGCTTTTTCGGTTTCCCGAGAACCTGGATGAAGAAGCGCGCGCGGAACACACGCGATTCGTTCTTAAGTTTCAGCAATACACCGGGCCAATCATGGCCAAGGGACTGGAGGACACGGTCTTTTACATTTTCAATCGCCTGGCTGCGCTCAACGAAGTGGGCGGCGAACCGCAGGAGTTCGGCATTTCGATGGAAACGTTCCATCAGCGCAACCTGGAGCGGCAACGGGACTGGCCGGCCACTCTCCTCGCCACTTCGACTCATGACACGAAGCGCAGCGAAGATGTCCGGGCTCGCATGGTGGCGATCTCCGAAGTGCCGGATCTTTGGCGGCGTTCCGTGGCGCGTTGGCGGACCAATAACCGCCGTTGGAAAAAACAATTGGACGATCTGGCCGCGCCCGAGGCCAACGAAGAATATTTACTTTATCAAACTCTGCTCGGCAGCTGGCCGGTTCAGGGCAGCGGCGCGGCCGAGAAAAGCGCTTCGCCCGAGTATGTGCGGCGCATCCAGAGCTACATGGCCAAGGCGCTGAACGAGGCGAAGCTCAACACCAGCTGGATTCAGCCTAACGACGAATGGCTCGAAGCTACGAGCGAGTTCGTGGCCCGCATCCTGGAGCCTTCTCCGAAAAATAAGTTTCTCCCGAATTTCCTTCAGGTGGTCGAAGAGATCGCGCGCTTGGGCGCCATCAATTCCCTCACCCAGACGCTCCTTAAACTCACCTCCCCGGGCGTGCCCGACATTTATCAGGGAAACGAAATCTGGGATTTATCCCTGGTCGATCCCGATAATCGACGACGGGTCGATTACCAGCTCCGGCAAGCTTTGCTCGCTGGCCTGGGGCAGACCTCGCCGGACGATCTCCTGCGCCATTGGGCCGACGGCCGCATCAAAATGTTTCTGACCCAGCGAGTCCTGCGTTTTCGCCGGGAACACCCGGATATTTTTCGCGAGGGAAATTATCTTCCGCTCATTGCGAGTGGCAGCTGTGCCGATTGCTGCGTGGGATTCGTCCGACAACTCGGCCGGCACTGGGTCATGGTGCTGACGCCGCGACTTTCGTCCCGGGTCGGTTTTCCGCCGATCGGCGAAAAGTGGAACGATACGAGGGTGGAGACGCCGCAAGGCCTGGTGCTCGATAACGCCCGGGAACTCTTCACCGGGCGCGATTTTCAGTTTGGCAATCGACAGGTGCGCCTGTCCGACGCCATGCAATCCCTCCCGTTCGCCATCATCACGAACGCATCTGCTTCCCGGTAGGGCGACTAACCTTGCGCACCGCGAAGGAAGCGCTCAATCAACTCCACCAGCCAGTGGGAAAAACGAATGCTATTCGTGGCCAGGTCGGCGCCCAGTGCCAGAAACGTCACCTCCCGCGCGGCCAGGACCAGCATCACGCTGAGCAGGGCCAGATTCATCAGGTAGATGATGACAAGGGAAAAAAAGGTGCCGTGATCACTCAGGTCCGTCTGCTTTTTCGGAATCATCCAGCAGGTGAAAGTGAAATGGAAGGCCCAGGTCACCCCGATGACGGCGTAGAGGAGCCGCCCGTAGGGCCGCACATCGTAGAAAAGACTGAGCATTCCGTAGGCAACGATGGCCAGGATGCTGTAGAGCGGGAAAAAGTAGGGAGCGAGCGCGACGAGAAAGTTATTCTTGTTCGTCACGATATGCCCGCCGTCGCGGCCCACTCGAAACCGACTGACCTGTCCGCCCATCATCCAGACCCAGAGCGCATGGGTCAGCTCGTGACCAAACACATAAAGAATAACCGGCCGGCTCAGGCCGAAGAAAGCAATCAGCCAAAGCACCGCACCTAACGAAAAAAACCAAAACTCTTCCGCCGCCCACAGGTGTTGGGTGAGTGTGGCGCGGGCGAAAGCGGTAAAGAATGTCTGGGTCAGGACCGCGCAAAACGGCAGGAGAAAGAGGGCAAAGACAAACTTGACCCAGCGTGTCGGAATCATGAGCGGATCATACCCGGGGCGGAGGCGGTTGTTCGGCACCACAGACGGGACCACTTTGACACGATGCCCCGGCCGGCGCGCCTGCGCCATGGTTGTTGCTCTGTGTTTCTTGGTCGCGCCCACCCTTACGCCACGTTGTTAATCAGAAATCGGCCGGAAAGGAAAAGAATTTTCCCGCCAACCCAAAGCCGGGACGGATCTCCGAGCCGTCCGCCGGACGATTGCGAGGGCAAGGGCGGACTGTAGTGGCGATCTATGACCGCCGAATTCGGAGACGGCTCGCCGCGGCGAGCCCTACAACGGCAGGCAAATGCCTTGTGCTAATTAGGACGTTGTAGCGCGGGCGCTCCGCCTGCCGACTTAAAGGCAACCGGTCCGTGCGAGAAGGTAACCGGCGGAGCGGACGCCGCAGCGCGGCGTCCCTACCAATCAGGCCCGGCCCATGTAGGCGCCGGTGCGCGTGTCGATTTTGATCAGCTCGCCTTCCTTGATGAACAGCGGCACGTTGACCGTCTTGCCGCTCTCGAGCAGGGCCGGTTTCGTCACGTTGCTGGCCGTATCCCCGCGCAGCCCTTCGGCCGACTCGATCACCTTCAGGTGGACCGAGGCGGGCAGCTCCACTTCGACCGGTTTGCCTTCAGCGTAGAGCACCTGCACGGAGAGATTCTCCACCAGGTAATCCTTGGTCTCGCCCACAAAATTCTCCTGAAACGTGATGGTCTCGTACGTTTCCGGATCCATAAAGTGGTAGCCGTCCTTGTCCTTGTAACTGAAATCGAGCTGCTTCCGCTCGATATCGACAAACTCCACCTTGTCGGTGGAACCGAAACGGACATCGGCGCTTTTGCCGGTATTAATATAACGAATAATTGCCTGGACGAAGGCGCGGAGGTTTCCCGGGGTGCGATGATGCACTTCCAGGACGATGGCGGCGTTGCCGTTGTACTTGATCGCCATCCCTTTACGAAGATCGTTTGCTGCGGCCATGGGTTCGTTGAAGCGGTGAAGAGCGGAAGCGTGAAGGAGGGGGACCGCGACGTTACGCACGCCGGGCGGCGGCGCAACTTCGTCGTCGACCTACAGAAGCTCCAAATTCCAAGCACCAACATCCAGAGAACCTCCAAGTTTCAAGCTTCAAATCACCTCCCACGGTTGCGGGCTTGATGATTGAGGCTTCTCTGGAGCTTGGATGTTGGTGCTTGGGATTTCGGCTGCGCGCGCTAAAGCAGCTTCAAGCGGGTCAAATCCTGCGAATCCACAATCCCCACCGGCACCTTGTCGTCATCCACCACGATCAGATCGTCAATCCGGTGGCGCTCCAGCAGGTTGAGCACTTCCACAGCCAGCTTGTCCTTGTGCACCGTCACCGGGTTCAACGTCATCAAGTCCGCCACCATGCGATCGCCAATCTTCGAGTCGGACTGAAAATGCCGCACGAAATCGCCGTGCGTGAAAATCCCGGCGAGATGCTGATCCTGATCGGCCACCACGGCGGCGCCCGCCCGCACGCTCGTCATGGCCTTTAACACTTCCCGGATGGGCGCATTCGTCGGCACGATGGCCATCGCTTCACGCGGCCGCATGATCTGATGCACGCGCAGGAGCAGGCTACGCCCGATCATCCCGGCGGGATGAAACTTGGCGAAATCTTCCTTCTGAAAGCCGCGTGCCTCCAGCAACACCATGGCGAGGGCATCGCCCAGGGCCAGCATGACGGTTGTGCTGGAAGTCGGAGCCAGGTTCAACGGACAGGCTTCCTGCTCAATATTGACATCGAGAAAGACGTGGGCATTCTGGGCCAGCGTGGACTTGGCTTTGCCGCAGATGGCAATGATCTTGACTTGGAACCGGGCGATGGCCGGCAAAATCTGGAGCAACTCTTCGGTCTCCCCGCTGGCGCTCAGGGCCAGGACGACATCGCCATCGGCCACCACGCCGAGGTCCCCATGCAGGGCATTGGAGGGATCGAGCACAACGGCGGGAGATCCTGTGCTCGTGAGAGTTGCGGCGATTTTGCCGCCGATATGACCGGACTTCCCGACGCCCAGGACCACCACCTTGCCTCGGGCGTCGACCGCTTCCTTAATGACCTCGACGGCCCGGGCAAAAGGCTGGCCCAGTCGGTCGCGCAGCCGTTTCAGCTCGAGAATTTCGATGTCGAGAACACGAATCGCCTTTTCAAGGTAATCCATCGTTCCGTATATTGCGGGCTGGCCTTGTGGCGGGCAAGCACTTGCGCGTCTCGGCCAGAGGGAATTTTTATGAAGACAATCCTGAGTGTTTGCATGGTCATGGCTTTGGTCGGCACTGTTTTGGGCGAGCCGCAGAAGAAAAATTACGTGGCCACGGGCAAGCCACACCCGCGTGAAACCACCAACCCGCCGCCTGTGACCAATCGCGGGGATGTCCAGGGAGCGATCCCGCGCGGCTTCCGCGGGGGCAATCCTTTACAAATGCTGAACCCAAAGGCTCCCGCCCGCTACGGCACGTGGGTGGAAAACACTTCGTTCGATCCCAACGTGCCCGGCAAATGGAAGGGCATTAAGCTCTTCGAGATCGTGTTCTAAGAAGTTTGATGTCGGCGTCCGGATGTTCGATGTAACGTCCGACCTTGCAACTCGATTCCGATACGCCGCCGGTGGTCGCGTCCTATTGCGCGACTTTTTTGAAACCGGAGATGTGGCACATCTACCGGCAGATCACGGCGCTCCGTCGGGTCCGGCCGATCGTGCTGGCGCAGAAGCGCGAGCAGACCGAGTGTTTCCCCTTCGAACCGGTCTACCTCGTGGGCAAACCGGCCACTCATTTTCTGCGGCGCTTTTGGTTTCGCCAGTTACTCGATGAACCCTGGCAGATCTCGCGCGTGGAGCTGGAGGCGCTCATCCAGATTCTCAATCGCAGTAATGCCCGCCTTCTCCACATTTACTTCGGACACATCGCCGTGCATCTGTTGCCGCTCATCCGGTCATGGCCGCAGCCTTCCGTCGTTTCGTTCCACGGCGCGGATGTGCTCGTCGAAATGAACAAACCGGCCTATCGCCAGGCCACCGAACAAATGCTGGCCGCCGTGCGGCGCGTTCTGGTGCGCTCCGATTCGTTACGCCGCGCCCTCATCGACCTGGGATGCGAGCCGTCCAAAATCGAAATCGTTTGTACCGGCATTCCCCTGCGCGAATTCCGTTTCCGTCCACGCACTCTTCCGCCCAACCGCGAATGGCGTTTTGTGCAGGCGTGTCGCCTAATGCAAAAGAAGGGGCTGCCCACCAGCTTGCGCGCGTTCGCCGCCTTCGCCGCGCGCTATCCGCAGGCCACCTTCAGCATCGCCGGCGCAGGCCCTTTATTGGAAGAGTTGCAAACCCTGGCCCATCAGTTAGGCATCGAAAAACAGGTGCGCTTTCTCGGCTTGCTCTCCCAGGACGAACTGCGCGAACTCTTCTTTGCCTCGCACATTTTCCTGCACCCGAGCGAGATGGGTCGCGACGGCAACCAGGAAGGCGTGCCTAATTCCATGTTGGAAGCGATGGCCACCGGTCTGCCGGTTTTTGCCACCACGCATGGCGGCATTCCCGAAGCGATTGAGAACGGGGTGAGCGGCGTGCTCGTTCCTGAAAGTGATCACGACGCGCTGGGCCGCGCTTTGTTACAAGCTGTGGAAACGCCCGATTCACTGGCATCGCTGGCCCGGGCCGGGGCGGACGCCGTCGCCAAAAGTTTCGACCAAACCGCGCAAGTGCGCCGTCTCGAGGAGATTTATCTGGAGACCATCTCGACGGCCTCGCCCAGCCTAACGAACTGAGAGCGGCGGCTCGAATTTCGCGACGTGCGCGAAAAAAGCCGCCAGTTGCGGCCGGGTCGCCTGGAAGGAAAGCCGTTCCAAGGCGCGCCACTGCGATTCCATGATGGCGGTCGCGCGTGCTTCCGTGGACTGGACCAGACTGCTGCCAATCGAAATCATCTCATCGAAGGCGCGACCGTTACCGCACGAGTTGGGAAAGGCGATGCGTTCGATCACGCCATCCCCGCCGACACAAACGGTCCGGGCCAGAAGCGTGTCTCCCGCCACCTGTCCCGGCACACCGCTGCGATCCATTTGCAGCACCACCTTATGGGCGGCGACCACGCGCAAGTACTCGGCGTAAGGTTTGCGCCCCTCAATCACACGCAACTTCCCCGGGGGAAAATCCATCCCGGCCAGGCGTTTCCCGCCACGGCGCCCGTCCAGATTGAAGGCCGTGACCGGTTCGCCTGTCGCCTCACAAATTCGCCGTGCGATCAGCAACGCGGCAAAATGATTGCGCGACGGCACGTCCCACTCGCGCGTCCCGATCAGAATTCCTTTCTGCTTGTCTGGCTGCACCGAGAAATTCCACTTTGAATCCTCCAGGGGATAGGGATTGGGGGCGAACCCGACGGTCGTCCGCTCCAGTTTGCCGCGAGCCTGCCGGTAGAGATCGGCCGCTTCCGGCGTCGTGGCCAGGCAACCATGGGCGTGCTTCATGATATCGAGGAACCGCGCAATTTTTCCGCCATCGGACATTTGCTGCGCAATCTGGTGCAGCCCGGTCTCCTTGAGAGAAACCACCACCGTTCGTTTGGCTTTTCGGCATTCGGCCAGGGCGCGTTGAGATGCTTTGAAATCGCCGCGCAGCAAAAGCAGGATGGGTGTCTTCTCCGCGATGGCCGGCTCCGCCTCGCGATGGAATGCGCCGCGCGTGCAAGCCGCGAAGGCGTGGAAGTTCACCGGTGGATGTCCGCCCGATTCCGGCGTGACCGGTTGATCGAAATATTGTTCCTTATCGCGCCCGCGCGGACTCAGGACGGTGAGCTTGAATTCGACCGCGTCTTTGGACGCCATGGCTATTCCTCGGGTTCCTGGCTGGGTGGCGGAGTCGCTGCTTTCAAGAGCGTCCTGTCCTTCACTTCATCCAAGGGTCCGACCGGCTCGGCCTTGCGAATCTCGAGCGGCTTTTCCTCGGAGGGTTGCACCGGAATCGCCTTCATGATGGGCGCGCCGGTCTCGGGGGTCGGTTTTTCCGAATGCTTTTCCACAGTCGCTTCGGCGCTTTCCGTGGGCGGGGCTGCGGTTGGCGCTGGCGTGGCTTTGAGGACGGCCCGGGCCGCATTGTAGGGATCCTTATCGGCGATCAGCGTCGGGCTCTTCACGTTGACCGCCTGCACATCATTGAGGTCGACGGCCGCAGCGGCCCGCGGAAATTCACCTTCGGCTGTGCCCCGGACGAGACGCGCGCGCGGTTCCCCGTGAACATTGCATGCGTCCGTCGGCAGTTGCGCGGTCGTTCCAATTTCCATGTAGGTGGTGCGTCGCTGCACGGACGTGCCATTCGGTCCTTTCACCGTGTCGTAGCATTTGTCGGTGGCGAGCAACCCCGAGCGTGAGCAGATCTCGATCTTCTGGAGCGTGGCCGGCGGCGGAATTTCCCGCGCCGGGAAATGATCGACCGACGCGTTCATGATATCGACCCAGATGGGCAGGGCGATTTCGCGACCAAACGCGCCGCGATAGATTTTTTGCGGCTTATCGAATCCGGCCCAGACAGCGCAGGTCAAACCGCTGTCGTAGCCGGCAAACAGGGCGTCGGTGAAATCGTAGGCTGTACCGGTTTTGCCGGCCGCGTCCGTAACTTTCTTCAACCCGAATTGGGTGTGCGCCGCTTTGCCGGTTCCGGACTCGAGCGCATCGACCAGACAGGAGTGGACCTCGTAGGCAGTCTCGGGTTTGACGACGATCTGTTTGGAGCGCTCATGCGGCGCGTCCCACACCACGGTGCCGTCTTTCTCCTCGATCCGTTCGAGAATGTGCAAGGCGTTGGGCCGGCGCCCGCCATTCGGAAAAACGGTGTAGGCCAGGGCCAGTTCCGCCAACGTCACCTCGCTGCTGCCCAGAAAAGTGGCGGGATAAGGCCGGAGCGGCGAACGAATGCCGGCGGTCTTGCAAAGTTGCAGGACATTATCGAGTCCCGCGTCCATGCCGATACGAACGGTGGCGCCATTCTTGGATCGAGCGAGGGCCTGGCGCGCGGTGATCGCTCCCTCATAACGATTCTCCTCACTTTCCGGTCCCCATTCCCCCAGGATCCCGGTGGTGCCGCCGATCATGACCGCGCGATTATCGAGCGCAGAATCTTCCACGACCGTTCCGGGATAATCCCCATTCTCGAAGGCCGCGGCGTAAACGAAAGGCTTCATGGCCGTGCCGGCGGGACGCCTCGCCTGCATGGCGCGATCATATTGATTATGCTCGAAGTCACGTCCGCCCACCAGCACGAGCACGCCGCCGGTCTGATTATCGAGCGCGAGGATCGCGCCCTGCAGATATTCCGGCGTCGGCTGATTCGCCATGGTGTTGCTGGCCTTCGCCTTCTTAAAATTGGCGGCGTAATCGGCGTAGGTCTGATGATTGTAACCGGCGTGCTGCTCGGCCTTGTCCAAATTCCGGCGCATCGATTCTTCGGCCACCCGCTGCAAGTCGGCGTCGATGGTCGTGTGAATCCGAAATCCCTCGTTCATGGCGCGGTCCCAGCCGACCGCGGCAATGACCTGCTGCCGGATATAATCCACCGCGTAAGTCTGCCCCTGGGCATTCTGGCGGCTGCTCATGGCCAGGTCTTCGGCCTGCGCACTCGCGCATTTCTCACGATCGATGAATCCAAGATCGCGCATGCGAGTGAGGGCAAAGTTACGGGCCTCGCGCGACCCTGCCTTGTCGCTCCAGGGCGATAATCGGTTCGGGCTTTTGATCAATCCAGCCAGCGTAGCGCATTCCGCCAGCGTCATGTCCCTCGCCGGTTTGGCGAAATAGCCGCGCGACGCCGCCTCGCAACCATAGAGACCCGCCCCGAAATAGATGCGGTTCAAATACAGCTCCATGATTTTCTGTTTCCCGAAGTTTCCCTCAATGCGACGGGCCAGGAAAATCTCGAGCAGCTTGCGATTAAAAGTGCGTTCTTTCAGAGAGAAGCTGTTGCGGGCCAGCTGTTGCGTGATGGTGCTCGCACCCTGGCGCACATGGCCGGCCGCGAAGTTCTTCAAGGCCGCGCGCGCAATCCCGAAAAAATCGTAGCCGCCATGCTGATAAAATTTACTGTCTTCCACCGCCACCACCGCGTTGATGAGGTCGCGCGGAATCTGGTCATACGGAATCGTCTCCCGGTTCTCCACGTAGATTTGCCCAAAAATCTTGTCGCTGCGGTCGACGATCACGCTGGCGGACTCCATCTGTTCGAGCTGGGATAAATCGAACTTGGTGGCCTGCGCTTTCAGGTCAGACGCCATGATGGAAAAGTAGACGCCCGCCGCTCCCATCAGGACGAGCCCGGCGGCGATGGGAATGTAGAACCTGGGCTGGCGGTACCAGGGGCGGGGCAGTTCGCCAAAAGGCGGCGGCTGCACATATGTCATTGGGGTTCTCAACGTCGGGAAGGGACGGCTCGATCGGGGCGCAACTTAGGTGCGACGCGGGAGCGGTTCAACGATGAAGCTCAGAGGGAGTGCGAAAAACCTTGCGCTGGAAGCGGTGGCGAATGGCCTGCGGCAGCGTAGCTGTCATCCTGCCTGCCCGCCTAGGCGGGGCTCGGGATGACACATGCGGGCGAGTGCCGCCGCCACAAGATTGAATCCTCGGCCTTGCCGCCGACCGCACCGAGCCGGCTCATGCCGACTCAGCGCTGGCCCAGCAGCATCTGCCTAACCGTGACCGGCACCGTACCGTGCGCATCGACCGTTACCGCCTGCCCCGGTGCGTGATATTTATGACAGGTGATGCACTCGGCCGCGACTTTGCCGGCGGGACTGTGGCACGTCACGCATTTCGCTTTGGCCGGCATCAGAATGTCGGACGTCTCGCGGCTCTGCGACGCGTGGTGACAATCGTCACATTTCATGCCGGCGTGTCGGGCGTGATTAAAATTCGAGCGGGTGATCCACCGATCCACCAGGATGGGTCTGGTGATGAGCGGCGCCCCGACCGCGGCTGGTTTCACTTCGTGACAAAAACGACAGCCGGCGAAAGAAGCGCGGGTTTGGGGCGCGGCCCGGGGCTGCGGCTTATAGGGATCGGCGGTGAAGAAAACGCTGCGGATCAATTCGTCGTCCGAGCCAAATTGATTGCGTAATTGTCTGCGTTGCTGTTCGACAAAAGAGCGGATCCGGCCGGGATTCGTGCCCTTGTTCCTGGCCAGCTCTTCATATTGAGTCGGGAGCGAGCGTAGAAATCCCAGGACTGCGGTGGCGTTGCCGTGCGGCAAAGTCAGCTCGGGATTATTGAGATCGAACTGGAGCGAGTGACAGGACTGACAGTTGGCCGCGAAGGTGATCCGTTTCATGAAACGCCCTTCCGTGTCCGGCTTGTGGCAATAAGTGCAGTCCAGCTTCGTCCCCTGCTGGTCGACCGGCGGAATATCGGACGCGAAATGGCGTTGATGATTAAAACGCAATGTATCCGGGTCGCGCACTTTCGGGTCGCGCGCCTTTTCCCTGTTCAACTGGAACTCGGGATGATCTTCCCAGAAGGAATGAACGACCTGGGTATAACCGCGCGCCGGGCGGGGCAATTCGAAGACCACCTGCTGTGGCGGATGAGGATGGCGCTGAAAAAGCGCGGCCTCCATCTGGCTGCCCTTTTGCGCGGACGCTTCCAAAACCTGTGCGTTCCCGTGGCAGGTGGCGCATTGTGAACTGGCCACCGCTTTCAGCACGGCCGCGCCCTGATGCTCCTGGTGACAAGCAGAGCACGATCGATCCTGCACGACGTTGGCTTCGTGAAACGTGTGGAGCTGGTGGCAGCTCTCGCATTTTTGATCGATCGGAGCGAACGCGATGCCGTTGTGGAATCGATCCCGCACCACGGCCTTGAATTGCGCCGGAGTAAGACGGCCACCCGTCATCAACGAGGCGTCATGACAGGATCCACACTTGTTCACGAGGCTGGCGTGACTGCTGGAAAGCGTGCCGGCGTTGAAAAATTTCTCCTGCCCGCGTTTTTGAAACAACCAAATACCGAACAGGCCGCCGCCGATCGTGAGAAGGCTCACGAGCAGACGGGCGCGCCGCCACGGGTGAAGCTTGTTGTAGTAGCCGAGATTGCCTTTGTAGCGCTCAGCGATCTGCTTCTGCGTCCGTCCGGGATTTGCCATCGGCGCCTAGTAGTAAAATAACGTCACAAACGCGTGCCAGATGGTGAGCATGAGCAGGAGGAACGAGATGGGCGCGTGAATAAAGAGCCAGCCGTGCAGCCAGTGCTGCAGCTTGATCTGCAGATCGAGCATGCGGCGCTCATCACACCAGCCCCGAACTTCTTCCACCCGCTCGCGGTAGGCGGGCGTGACGCGGAGTTTGACGAAACGAAAAGTGTCTTCGGAGAAGCGCGCGTTCCCGAGGCGCATGCGATCGCCGCGCTTGGCCCGCAGGTAGGGCAGAATGGAACGATCGAGAAACTCGAGGAGAGAGGCCTCGGAAGCAGCGTCGGTCGGCGGAGCATCCGCGGCTGGCTTGGCCACAGCGGCCGGAGCCGCGGGCTTGGCGGCCGGCTGTGCGATCGTCGTGGGGGGCGGTTTCTCCCCAGGTGCGGCGGCCGATGACGCGATCGGGGTCGGCGGAGTCACGGCGCGCGGAATCACTTCCACCGGCGCCGCGCCGGTCGCCTTTTCCGTGCCCGGCGGAACGGGCGCGCCTTCCGGGACACGAGCGGTGGGCGTGCCCATGGTCTCGGGCGGTTTCGTGTCCGCGGGGCGAGGCGCCGGCGGGATTTTCCCTTCCGTCTTGGGCGGCGGCGGAACGGAGACGGGTTCAGCCGTGATGCTGGAACCGGACGCCGTCTTAGCCCGCGCCGTGGGTGTGCTCAGGTCCGCGGTGGTCGAGGCCATGGGAGTGGACCCTGCCGTGACCATCTTCGATGCACTCGGGGCCGGCGCACCCGCATCCGTTTTCGCAGCGGACGCAGCCGGGGTCGGCTTCAGGGAATTGCGCATCTTCTCGGCCGCCGCATACAATTGCGCGCGAATGTGTGGAATTTGTTCGTAAACCGTTTCCGCCGGCAACCGTTCCTTCATGATGTGCGGGATCTGATGTTGGAGAGCGAGGCCGTAGATGCCGCTGACCATGACGATGACGTAAAGCACGATGAGGAGAGTGGTCATGGGCCCGCCAAAGCGGAATCCGCTGTGCAGAAGGACGAGGGGAATAGTCAGGAACGTCAGCCAAATATGGGCGCGCAGCCATCGCTGCACCGTGCCGATCCGCCAAAGTATTAGCTTCTTCCGCACCCCGAGCAGAGCCGCGAAAATGAAAATGCCCAGGGCGACGGCTCCAAAGGCCAGGCCGAGGGGCGTGCCGCCGACACTGCGATGGCCCGAAGGCTTCTGCATCCAGGCGTGCGGTAATTGCAAACCGGGCGGCAACAGGCCGGCCTGGAAATTCCCGAGGTAAAGCCAGGTCGCGCAGAGAGTGGCCACGACGACAAAGAGGGCCCACGGGACATGCACCCGATTAAAAATACGCATGGCTTAGTTTGGAAACCTCCAACTCCGAGTCTCGAGCAGACGGCGTATTTCAGTGGGTGCGATGGGTTTCGTATCGAGAGGTGAGCGACCAGGTCTCTCCGAGGAGTTCGCTTTGCGCGTTGATGGCGTCGCCAAAAAATCTTTGAGGATCGACTCGTTTGGCCGCGTTGTGCGGACAGGCATAGACACAGCTCGGGGTGGAGAGCTCGGTGCAGAGATCGCAGGTATTAGCCTTGTAGGCGGTGGTCTTCTTCTTTTCGATCTTGATTTGCGGAGGCACTCCTTCCTGCTTCGATTTGATTTCTGTCTTCACTTCCTTGATCACCTCGAGCGGGTGCATGTTGATATTGCCGTAAGGACAGAGCTCCGCGCATTTGCCGCAACCGATGCACCAATCCTCAATGATGATCTCCAGGTTCTCCTTGCGCCGGATCGAGCCGACCGGGCATTGCGTCATGCAAAGTGGATCGCGACACGATCGGCAGGCCGTGGCGACGAGGTAATGCTCATAGCGCAGGCCATCGCGCAATAAACGCGAAACGCCGTCATGCGCCTGGGCACAGGCGCGCACGCAGGCGTCGCAGCGCGTGCAATTATCCAGGTCAATCAGAAGAAGATTCTGCGCCTCGAACAATCCCTGGTTGAGGAAATCGTCCAGATGCAGCCCCGCTGGAATGGCTTTTTGCTGGTCCGCTTCCAAGCGCGCGGTCGCCACTTTCTCGATCTGTTTCCGGACAGCCGGAAACCTTTCCAGCATGGCGTTGAATTCAGTCGCCGGGATCTTGACCAAATCGACCGCGTCGAGCGCGCTGCACGTGGCCGTGCGCTTGATCGAACGGAGCAGCCCGATCTCGCCAAAGTAATCGCCGCGGCTCAGATAAGTCCGCACCATTTCGCCGCCGGGCAGCGCGTTGGCGACCCGGACCATACCGGAGCGGATAAGGTAGAAAGCATCCGCCTCTTCCCCTTCCTGACAGATGACCTGGTTTTGATTGAAGGAAACCAGCTCCACGTTTTCCTTCAGGTGGTTCAGGAATTCTTCGTCGAGCAGGGCGAAGAGCGGCACGCTGCGCAGGTGATTGTTGAGCGAGCGCTCGCGGTATTTTTTATCCAGGTCGGCTTTGAAGGATGTGCCCTTGAAGGTGGGCATCTTCACCTTGGAAGTGGCCTTGGAGGCCTCCGAGACCTGGCGATTTCCCACCAGCATGTCGAGGATGACCCGCAGCATTTCCACCATCACGCACGGTTCCCGCGCCTGCACCGTGGCGGAGCGCGGTTGATAAGTGCGGCAGGTCATTTCGCCGAACAATTCACCCGCACCAAGTTGCGCCAGCGGCCGGTTGATGGGCAGATCGACGTTCGCATCGATGCCGATGAACTGGCGCTGTTGCGATTCCGGGCGCCGGTCCGTTGTGTCGTCCGTCAAAAAGCTGCGCATCCGGCGAAAGCTGCGGCCGAACAACCCGATGACCGGATGCGTGCGCAGGTGAGCCAGCGGGTTGTGGATAAAAATGTCGACCGTGCCCGAGACAATGTAATACGCGGTCGACCCGAATTCGCCTTCCACGCAAACCGTCTCGCCCTTGCGATAACGATGAACGACCGCCGCGCCCTTCGCGTATTTTTCCAACTGGACCGCGGGCACTTCCTTGAGCGCGGGCAGATAC